>NZ_JBVJFP010000005.1:0-395323 GCF_055587785.1 Streptomyces sp. NPDC046379 | reverse complement strand
CTGTTCGACGGCTCGGGCACCACCGGCTGGAAGCAGGCCGGCCCCGGCGGGTTCACCCTCGCCGACGGCACCCTCACCTCCCACGGCGGACTCGGGATGCTGTGGTACGCGGCCAAGGAGTTCACCGGCGACTACTCCCTGAAGGTCGACTGGAAGGCCGCCGGCGACGACAACTCCGGCATCGTCATCGGTTTCCCGGCCTCCGACGACCCCTGGTCCGCGTTGAACAACGGCTACGAGATCCAGATCGACGCCACCGACGCCGCCGACCGCACCACCGGCTCGGTCTACGCGGTCAAGTCCGCCGACCTCGCCGTGCGCGACGCGGCGCTCAACCCGCCCGGCGAGTGGAACACCTACGAGATCCGGGTCACCGGCGAACGGCTGGAGGTCTTCCTCAACGGACGCAAGATCAACGACTTCACCAACACCGACCCCGCGCGCAGCCTGCGCCAGGGCCACATCGGCCTCCAGAACCACGGCGACGGCGACGAGGTGGCCTTCCGCAACATCCGCGTCAAGCAGGGCGGCACCCAGCAGCCCGGCCCGCGCACGGGTGAGGTGAAGGGCGTCAACGGCAAGTGCCTGGACGTGGCGGGCGGCAACGGCGCCGACGGCACCGGTGTCCAGCTGTGGGGCTGCTGGGGCGGGACCAACCAGCAGTGGACCCTGGCCGACGACGGCACCCTCCGCAGCCTGGGCAAGTGCCTGGACGTGGACGGCGCCGGCACCGCCGACGGCACCAAGATCCACCTGTGGACCTGCCACGGCGGAGCCAACCAGAAGTGGACACCCCAGCCCGACGGCAGCATCCGCAGCACCCACTCCGGCAAGTGCCTCGACGCATCCGGAGCCACCTGGAACGACGGCACCCCCGTCCACCTGTGGACCTGCCACAACGGCCCCAACCAGAAATGGACCCTGCCATAGCGGTCGAGTGATTCCCGGACAGTTCGCCTCTCACCCCGTGTGACGGCGGCGTGAATGCCGCCGCCCCGGGCGCAGAAGACATCGGCGTGGTCCCCACCGTACGTACGGCGGGACCACGCCGATGCCGTTGCTCCGGAGGTCGCGACGTCGGGCGGGGCCGTACGAACACTTCGGAGAGCGGTTCGACTGCGTTGCGTGCGCCGCTACCCGCTTGCTCATCAGTGACGACCCCGTGATCGGGTGGGAGATGGGCCTGAGTGTCGACGACGACATCGACCGGCTTCAGCCGGGCGAGCTGATCCGCTTCTGCTCCGACGCCGATGTGGGCTGCTTCCCAGATGCCGGCGCGTGGACGGCCTTGACCGCACCGTTTCGCACGTATGCGAACGGCGTGCCGGCACCGCGCCACTCCGAGCGACTGCCCGGCGGGTGCGAGCGGGTAACCGACGAGTCGCAACAAGCCGATCTGGCCACGTTCACGGCACAGTCCGTCCGAGGTCGCGCCCCAACTCGCCCGAGGCGTGACCGGAAGGATTGGCCGAGCCGCTCACGCCGCGGCGGCGAGGGGCGTCCGCCTGGATGATCGATTCCATTGGGGCAGTGGTCATGGGCGGTCAGTTACAGCGCGGTGGTGAGGGAGTCCAAGTCCGGCGTCACAACCGCACTTCGTGCTCCCTCGTCCCCTGCGGGCGGCCGGTCCCCTGAGACGATCATTCGGGTGGCGCGGCGGCTACCGGCCCCCGGTGGGGGGCCGTCGCACCTCGAAGTGGAAGCATCCGTATTCCAGTGCCCTGACATGCACGAGCACCACGGCCGGGTCGCTGAACGCGTCGTCGAAGGCTGCGTCGAAGCCGGTCGTGGCGTCGGCCGGAATCTCCAGAAGACGGCCACCGGCAATATGGCCCTGGGCGTCATAGCGACGCACGGTACGCAGGGCGCCCGGCCGCGCGAAGGGGTAGGTCTCGCCGGGGGTGAACCCGCCGCAGTCATCGGCGTGGATGAAAACGGGACCCTGTTCGTCGTACGCGCCCGGATCTGCGCCCTTCGCGGCGGCCCAGCGACGCAACGGGGCATAGGAGACGAGGGCAATCCGCTCGCCGAGCGCGATGGGGCTCAGGCAGCAGCGCAGCGGCGAGCCCACGTCGTCGTGGGTCGCGGTGTACGGGGCGCAGGGACGGCCCGCGTCATCGGCGACCCGCAGTTGCTCGAGGGCGGCTGCGTCAACGGAAAGCACGGTGTACCTGGTCATGTGCCCATGCTGGATCGACGCACGTGTGGGTGCTGGCAGGAATCGGACGTCATGTTCGTGCATGCCCACGCGGAAGACCCCGCGACAAGGCCGCACCCGCTGAACGCGTGCCGCATACGACGGGCGACCCGCTGTACTTTCTCATCCAGGGTTCGTCGGTCCGTCGCGGCTGTAGCGGGCGGGGGCGACGAGCATGGTGGGCAGCGAGATGAGCAGCGAGAGGCTGCCCGCGGTGTTGATGTCCTCTCCGAACAGCAACACGATCGTCGGAATCAGCAGCTCACCTCCGGCCACGTTCGCGAACTTCACCCGAAAGTGGCAGATTTGACCCTATGCAGGAGAACAGTGATCCCCTACAGTGCCCGTTCCGGGCGTGGAGGGCAGCAGGCCGGGAAACGGGGGAACTGTGGCGCCTGTTTTCGATCACAGGCTGTTCGAGCTTGTACAGAGGCTGGTGCAGCGGCCGGCCAAGGAGGAGTTACCCGAGGAGGTGCCAGGCCGGGACGGCATTCCGGTCCTGGAGCTGCTCGGTGCCCACGCTGCCGAGCTCGGCGCGCAGTTCGGTCATGCGGCGCACGGTGCCAGGCCCCGGTCCGTGCCGTATCAGCGCATCGACGTGGAGGCGCTGTGGACGGAGGTCGTCGAGGAACGCGGCGCCGTCGGTTCGGCGACCTACCTTGAACCTGCATGGCAGAAGGCCGAGCTGTGCCGCCGCACCCTCGTGCTCCTGGGCCAGGAGTTCTCGTCCGACCGTTACGGCAAGGATCAGCGGGTGCGCTTCCGGCGGCTCGGCATGGTGAACTGGCTGCTTCAGACGACTGATTCCATGCAGGAACCGGACGGCCAGCAGGGCCATGTGGTGATCCGGCGGCTGCGGGATCGGGAGCTGGCACGCAGGCGGCTCTTCAGGCTGATGAGCAGCCCGAGCACCGAGGCAGCGCTGACCGGCCAGGTCCGCTGGTGGGCTCAACTGTTCGTGCTGGTCCTCGTCCCGCTGATCTGGTTTCGGCTCTGGCGGTTCATCGGTCAGGAGTACCGATGGCTGCTCAAGCAGCCCTATATGGCGCCCGCAGACCCGGGGACGTTCGTCGGGTTCGCGCTGCGACTGACGCAGCCGCGCTGGGGACGCGAAGACCCCGAACAGATCAGCAAGTTGATGATCAACGCATTCCTCGAGGATCTGCGTGCGGCCCATCGACGGCAGGGCTGGTCGCGCCGTCTGCGTGCAGGGGGACATCGCCGCACGGCCTACTGCACGGCCTGGCTGCAGGGTGCCGCTCACAGCAACGGCGGCCGTGACTTCGTCCGTCTTCTGGCCACGGTACGCAATGACACCGGCGCGTTCGACCCCCTGCTGCTCATCGTGAGCCGCCCGGAAGAAGCCGGGGAACCCGTCCGGGTCCGTGAAGTCTGTGACGATCCGTCTCCCTATGACGCCTGGTGCGAGCGGCTGATCGCAGGGGGACGGGACCGACAGCCGGAGTTCTGGTACCTGCCCGTACGCATTCCGGCCCCGGTCGTCGAAGGTGATGCGGCCCATCAGCTGCAGGCCGATCGCACCGCCCGCGCTGCCCGGTGGCAGGTTCCCAGGCCCCCGCGCTGGACCAGGCGCGCGCTGCGACGCACAGCCGCCCTGGTGCTCGCGTGTGCGGCAGCCCTGGTGGTCGTCGAACGTGTCCTGGACCACCGCGCCGATGAGGAGGCGTGGAAGAAGCAGCACTGCGGGCTGAGTGACAGCGATCCGGACGCCGAGACCGTATGGCGTGAAGAGACGACAGGCGAATGCGTCGGCATCGCCCCGAACGGGTTCGCCTTCGGCTCCCAGGACGGGCGTGTCCGGGAGACTCTCCAGGTCATCGCGGAGCAGAACGACGAGGCCGACCGTATCCATGAGGATGTGCCCGGCCGGCCGGTCATCACCTTGGTTCATCTGTCCGCTCTGCTCAGCGCACCGAGCGGTGACTCGGACAGTGCTTTGGCGTATGCGCGGGAGCAGCTGCAGGGCGCGGCCAGTGCGCAACGCCGGCAGCTCGACATCTCCCGTGGCAATGCGCCCGTTGTGCGGATCTTCCCGGCCAGCGCCGGCTCGGGGATGCGTTTCGGGACCGATGTGGCCCGCAAGATCGAGGAGCTGATGGCGCAGGACTCCACGATTGTCGGCGTAACCGGTCTCGACCAGAGCCGCAGGGCGACGATCGGCACCATCCGCGAGCTCACTCGGGTGGGCTTGCCGATGATCGCCACGACGCTCTCCGCGGACAGCCTGCCAAGCCACTCAGCACTGTATCTCCAGGTATCTCCGCAGAACCGGCGCGAGGCTGCCGTTGCGGCCGCGTACGCGGCCCGCATGGCCGACCAGGAGAGGATCGGGGAACGCAGTGTACGCATCGTGTACTCGCTCGATCCGACCGACGAGTACAGCACCAATCTTCGCGAGGACGCGGCCGAGTCCTTCGGCCGAGCCGATTTCCACGTGACAGAGCAGGGTTAGGTCCCGGAGTCCGCCTCCGGGCCTGTGCCCGAGGGAGCCACGCCCGGCGAGATCGGCAAACGGGCCTGCGGGTACGACGGTCTGGTCTTCTTCACCGGACGGACCGAGGATTTCATCACCGTGGTGGAATCCACCAACACCCGCTGCGGGCGCACCCCGCCCGCCTTCCTCGGGGGCGACGATGTCGCCCGGCTCGGTGCGGATCCCGCTCGGCGGCGCGGGCTGGCCCGAGTGCCCTACGAGTTCCTGGACTTCACCCTCGGTTCCACCGACTGCGAGGGGAACAGCGACCTGTACACGACGATGAAGGAGCTGTTTCCCAAGGAGTGCAGGAGTGCCCCTGACACCTCACTGGACGGCCATGCGGCTCTCGCCTTCGACTCGGTGAACCTGTACCTCACGGCCATTTCGCACCTTCAGGACACCGCACCGGGAGTGCCGCTGACGCCCGCTGCGGTCTGGCACGGCCTGAGCGGTATTCATGGCGATGACGCACTGGACGGGGAAAGCGGAAAGATCGACTTCGGCGGGGTGGTGGACCAGCAGGTCCCCCTCGACAAACTCATCTCGGTCCAGCGCGTGGAGAACGGTGAACGCCCGCGTGAGATGGGTTTCTGCGGCCTTGTCGGCGACCAGGCGCAGGCCGGGTGGTGCCCGCCCTCGGAGAAGCGGCGTCGCCGCGTGTTCCGGCCGACCGTTCCTCCCGGGTGACGTCTGCAGGGCCTCGGCGTTCTTCCTGCAGATCGTGCGGGAGACAGGCACACTGTCAGCCGGTCCGCCCTTGGTAGTGGATCGCGTTCACGATCTCCCTCAGGTCGTAGGCGCCCTGGTGGCCGCTGACCGAGCGGTGCCGGTCCTTCCACACGGTGATCACCGGCTCGATCAACGACCACCGCTCGTCCGATAAGTCGCTCGGGTGCGGCTTGCGTTCACTGACCCGGTCGCATCACCAGATCAACAAGCGCGGAGCGGCAGATTCTGCTCCGCAGCCACACCATCAGGCGACAACAGACCCAGTCAGAAAGTCGTGAAACACGCTAAGAGCGTAATTCACCCGAGCAGGGCGTCCCAAGACGGTTGAAGCCGACGAGGCGCGGCAAGACGACGAAGGGGAAGGACTCGCCATCGGGGGTCTTGAGAGCCGCCACGATGTCATGGTCCGGTGCACCGAATATCTCGAAGTGCTCCACGGTGCAGTGCTCCATCACCTCGCGGATGTACGGATCCGAGAGCCGCCAGTGGGCGCGGATGGCATCGGAGTCGCGGTAGAGCTGGAAGCTGTGCGCCAGCATCCGCTCCTCGTCGATGAAGACCTCGACCATGAGCTGAGGGCCGTGCTCTTGAGCAAATGCCACCGCCTGCGCGATGGCGCGCCGGAAATCGCCGAGGTGACCGTCGGTGATGCGCATGCTATTGCGGAAGAGAATGGTGCTCCCCTTTGTGATCTCCATGCGCCGAGTGTTGCGCCTCAACCAAGGTTGAGGTCAAGGGTGCCGTCCGGCCGGCGGTCCCCGAGTACTGCCGCTGGACGCCGGCCGAGACCGTGCCCTTCTTCAGGAAGCCGCGTCGATGACCAGCGCACCGCCCGGCTCCCCAAGCTTCTCGGTGACGTACTCCTGCACTACGGTCGGCTGACGAGTACCGAGGAGGCCCAACACGTGTGGCAGACCTCCGAGGAACTCGTGGGCGAACGCCTCCGCACCGGCTGAGAGGCGCGGCGCACCCTTTGGCCTCTTCCGGTGCGAACTCGGTTGAAGGAACGGCTTCGGTGGATCAGGGCGCCGAAGGAGTGCCCCGGGCGCGCCGCCTTCCGTGCGCCCGGGGTGGCTTCTATCGGAATGCCTGGAGGTTGCGCGCGACCCACTCGTCGAACGCAAACGGCTGGAGGAGCCGTATCGCGGGGTGTGCGGTCGTGGCTGCGCGACAGGGTGCGTGTTACCGCCGAAGCCCTCGTCGGCACCGTGGAAGATGCCCGCCATGCGGAGTCCGGGCAGGTGGATGGTGGCGGTCTTCCCGTAGCGGGTGGCTTTGCCTCACCGCTTCAGGCAGGAGCTACACCGCTCGACGGTGTTGCCCTGCTTGCAGGTCTCGCGGTCGAAGGCCGGTGGCCTGCCGCCTCGGCTGCCCCGGCCGAGCCGGTGGCTCCGCCGGGGCAGCCAGGACGGGGGTCACTGCTCGGATGCCACGCTGGCGCAGGTGCTCGCGGAAGGCGCGGGAGGAGCACACGCCACCGACGTGAGCGCGTTGGGGAACGGCGCTCCCCCGGCCGGGCCGGTGCTGCGGCCGCCGAGGCATGAACCTCGTCGCTTCGCACGCGATGGGGCATGCCGCCCGGGCCGTACAAGCGTGCCGAGACGCGTCGGTACGTACGGCAGTCAACGCGCGTGAGGCGACGCTGCCCCTCTGTCGTCGAAGAACCACGGGAATCCGTCCGGGGCGTTGACGCCGCGGTACCGGCTCACTATGGTTCCGACGACACTGCGAACAATGTTCGACATCCCGAACAAGCGGGTAGACGGCAACGCCGAGGGCTGTTCGCGGTGCACGCCGGCCTCGGTGTCCCGGCTGCCCGCTGTCCGGGCCGGTCGCGGGGTCGTGGCGGATTCAGCGGAGCGATCGTCGGCCCACGGGCCGTTCCACCTGAACGGAAAGGACGCACCATGCCCCTCTCCCCCACCAGGCGCCGCCTTCTGCAGATCGCCGGAGCCACGGCTGTCGCCTCCGTCGCCGGCGACGTCGTCGGCGGCAGCCCGGCCCAGGCCGCGGTGATCCCGCCCGTCCGGGCAGACATCGGCGCCCTCGCGCATCCGTTCGCCCTCGGCCAGGTCCGCCTGACCGCGAGCCGCTGGCTCGACAACCACAATCGCACCACCGCCTATCTGCGGTTCGTTGACGTGGACCGGCTGTTATACAACTTCCGCCACAACCACCGCCTGTCGACGGCCGGCGCCGCCGCGACCGGCGGCTGGGAGGCTCCGAACTTCCCCTTCCGCAGCCACGTCCAAGGTCACTTCCTCACCGCCTGGGCCCAGTCGTACGCCGCCACCGGAGACACCGTCTGCCGGGACAAGGCGACGTACATGGTCGCCGAACTGGCCAAGTGCCAGGCGAACAACGGCGTCGCCGGATTCGCCCCCGGATATCTCTCCGGCTACCCCGAGTCGGATTTCACCGCCCTGGAAGCACGCACGCTCTCCAACGGCAACGTCCCGTACTACACGATCCACAAGACGCTCACCGGGCTGCTGGACGTCTGGCGCCTCCTCGGCAACATCCAGGCCCGCGACGTGCTGCTGGCCCTGGCCGCATGGGTGGACGCCCGGACCGGCCGCCTGACCTCGGCCCAGATGCAGGCGATGCTGGGCACGGAGTTCGGCGGCATGAGCGCCGTGCTGACCGACCTCTACCAGCAGACCGGCGACGCCCGCTGGCTCGGCGTCGCCCGCCGCTTCGAGCACGCAGCGGTCCTCGACCCCCTGGCCGCGGGGCAGGACCGGCTCAACGGCCTGCACGCCAACACTCAGGTGCCGAAGTGGATCGGAGCCGCCCGCGCGTACAAGGCCACCGGCGCCGCCCGCTACCGCGACATCGCTGCCAACGCCTGGAACATCTGCATCGGCGCCCACACCTACGCCATCGGCGGCAACAGCCAGGCGGAGCACTTCCGTGCCCCCCACGCCATCGCCTCCTATCTGCGCCAGGACACCTGCGAAAGCTGCAACACCTTCAACATGCTCGTCCTCACGCGGGAGTTGTTCGCCCTCGAGCCCAATCGAGCCGCTCTCTTCGACTACTACGAGCAGGCGTGGCTCAACCAGATGATCGGCCAGCAGAATCCGGCCGACCCGCACGGCCACGTCACCTACTTCACCCCGCTCAACCCCGGCGGCCGGCGCGGGGTCGGGCCGGCCTGGGGCGGCGGCACCTGGAGCACCGACTACACCACCTTCTGGTGCTGCCAGGGCACCGGCCTGGAGATGCACACCCGGCTGATGGACTCCATCTACTTCCACGCCGGCACAGCGCTCACGGTGAACCTGTTCGTCCCCTCGGTGCTCACGTGGACCGAGCGAGGCATCACCGTCACGCAGACCACGTCGTACCCGGCGGGCGACACCACCACCCTCCGCGTCACCGGCAACGCCGCCGGCAGCTGGACGATGCGCATCCGCATTCCCGGCTGGACCACCGGCGCCACCGTCAGCGTCAACGGCGTCGTGCAGAACATCGCCACCACACCCGGCAGTTACGCCGTCCTCAACCGCACCTGGACATCCGGCGACACGGTCACCGTCCGTCTGCCCATGCGGATCGTCATGCGCCCGGCCAACGACGACCCGAACATCGCCGCGATCACCTACGGCCCGGTGGTCCTCTCAGGGAACTACGGCAACGCCACGCTCGCTTCACCGCCGGCCCTGGACACGTCCTCGATCAGGCGTACCGGCTCCACCACACTGGCCTTCACCGCCACGGCGTCCGGATCCACCGTGAACCTCGGTCCGTTCCATGACGCCCATGGCCACAACTACACGGTCTACTGGACCATCGGCACGGTGCCCACCGTCCGCCTGGTCAACGCGGCCAGCGGGCTCGTGCTGGGCATCCAGGACATGTCCACCGCCGACGGCGGCCGGGCCCTGCAGTGGACCGACTCCGGCACCGCCGACCACAACTGGGAGATGATCGCCGACGGCGGCGACTTCCGCTTCCGCAACGCGCACAGCGGCAAGGTTCTCGGCGTCCGGGACATGTCCACCGCCGACGACGCGACCGTCCTGCAGTGGACGGACAACGGCACCGCCGACCACCGCTGGACCCTCCTCGACCAGGCCGACGGCACCTACAAGATCCGTAACGTCCACAGCGGCAAGCTGCTCGCCATCGCGGGCGACTCCACCGCCGTGGGCGCGTTCGCGGTCCAGGACTCCGACGACGGCACGGCCGACAACCGATGGCGCGTCGTGCGCAACCAGGGTTGATCCGGGCGGTCCCGGCGGCTTCGGGGAAAGGAGCGCATCCACCGGAGCAGGGCACGAACCGCCGTTCCGCGCGCCGCCGGACCTCCGGGCGTCGTCGGCGCGCGGTGGTCGAATGGGGAGGCGTGCTCTTCGTTCTCACGCACGACCATGACGGTGAACGGCTCAGCGGTGTGTTCAGCGGCCGAGGAGCAACGGAGGAGGCCGGAAGGGCAGGGGCTGCCGGCGTCAGGACCCACAGGCAACGGCACGACCGGGCAACGGCCCGCTCGGCGGCCTCGCTCAGGTCGTGCCGGAGATGCCATCTGCGGACGGAACCTCCGCCATCCGGAAACCCTCACCGAGTCCGAGCAGCTTCCACCCGAGAACGTCCGGGCCCACTGCCCCGAACTGGACGCCCTCACCCGGGGCATGCCCGCTCCTTCCCGACCATGCCGGCCGAGCGCCGGGGCGAGCGCCTGCCGGACCGCCTCGACGCCGTCCGGCAGGACGACTCGCCCAGCCTCCACACCCTCGCCGTCGGCATCGACCGGGACCGCGACGCCGTCATCGCCGGCCCCACCCTGGCCTGGAACTCCGGCGTCGCCGAAGGCCACGTCAACCGGATCAAGACGCTCAAACGCCAGATGTTCGGCCGGGCAGGCTCCGTCCTCCTGCGTGACCGAGTCCGGCTGGTGTGACGGGCCCGGTGGGGTCACCCAGGACTGCGCCATCGGCGTTGCGGCGGGGTCGGTCGGCGGGGTGCGGGACGCCGGCGATCCCCAGTTCCCGGATCTCCTGCCGCAGTACCGGGGTCAGCGCCTGCGCGTAGGACTCCGCCACATGGCTTCCGTCACGGTAGACGAAGGTGTCGCCGACGACCACGGGGCATCGGCCTGCCTGCGGACACAGCCACGGCTTCGGGTCGATGACCGCGGCGCCGGTGCGGAGGGCCGCCCTCTCGCCGGCCTCCCGAAGAGTGGGGGACCTGATCACATCTCGCTGGTCCGCCTCGCAGTTCTCCAGCCGCAGCGGATGCCGCGCCGCGCACTCGACGGCATCGCCCCTCGGCCACGGATTGTCGAGCAGCACGACCACACGGCCGGCGTCACGGGTCAGCCGCCGATAGACGCGTTCGTACCCCGCTGTCCATTCCCGCGGCGGCTCCTCCATCCGGTTCACCGGCGTGGCCTCTTCGGACGAGGAGGCCACGACCAGCATCGGCCGCAGCTCTGTGATCCGTTGCAGCGCTCCCCTCCTCCAGGTGTCGCACGCCTCGTACGCCCTGCCTTTGGAGCGAAGCGTGACGTCGGCGGTCTTGCAGGACGCCTTCGTCAGCGACACCAGCTTCCACCCGTGCTCCCGACTCCACCGGTCGAGCGGGGGAAACCACTGCGCCGCATGGGAGTCGCCGAAGAGGACGACGACCTTCTTCGAAGACCGGTCCCCGTAGACGCACGCGGGCGAGCGTGTGGCGCCGTAGCCGAGGTGACAGCCGTCGCGGTAGACGGCCGATCGCTGCTCCTTGACGTCCGGCAGCGACGGGGACAGATTGGCCGGCAGTGCGGTGCCGGACGTGGCGATGAGGTCGGCGAGCCGGGCGTGGGGGTCCTGCGCCGTCGCCAGGGTCTCGCTCAGCTTCGGGGAGTGGACCGAGGAGCCGATCGCCGGCGGGAAGGACGCCGCGACGAGGCAGACGCACACGACGCTCGCGGACAGACCGAGGCCGAGGGTCACTGCCGCCGTGGGCCTGCGATGCAGCGACGCACGGAAGCGGACCGGGTTCTCCACCAGGTGCAGGGTCGCCCAGGCCAGCAGCAGGGCGGCCGCGCTCAGCTGGAGGGACAGCACAGGAGTGGCCGCCCGGTGCAGAGCCGAGGGACCGAGCATCAGCAGCGGCCAGTGCCACAGGTACCAGCCGTACGAGAGGTCCCCCAACCAGGTGGCGGAACGGAGCGCGAGCAGCCGTGAAACGCCGGACGGAGACGGCCGGCACCCGTCGGCGATCACCAGGACCGTCCCGAGCACGGGCAGAAGTGCGAAGTGGCCGGGGAAGGGCGTGTCGGCGTCGTACAGGACGGCCGAGGCGACGATCGCGGACAGCCCGAGCCACGCCAACGCCGCGGACACGGAACGCGGTACACGCGCCGGCGTCCCGGCGCAGAAGGCCAGCAGGCTTCCGGCCCCCAGTTCCCACAGCCGGGTGTGGGGGCCGAAGTACGCCCAGGACGGCGAGACCGCGGTCGCCCGCACGCTCAGGACGTACGAGACAAGGCACAGCACGCCCAGCGGCAGGACCCTCAGCCACGGGCGCCGCAGCACCTTCCAGCTCACCAGCAGGAGCGCGGGCCACAGCAGGTAGAACTGCTCCTCCACGGACAACGACCAGAAATGCTGGAACGGCGACGGCGTGCCGCCCTCCTGGAGGTAATCGGCTTCGGAGACCGCCAGGTTCAGATTCATGCCGTACAAGGCGCTGGTCAGCGCATCATGCAGGAACTCCTCGTAACGGACCTTCGAGGCGAAGAGCCGGCAGCCCACGAGGGTGGCCAGACAGACCAGGGTCGCCAACGGGAGGATGCGCACCGCGCGTCTGCCGTAGAAGCGCCGCAGGGACAGCGATCCGCACCGCCCGGCCTCCCGCAGCAGGCCGGACGTGATGAGGAAACCGGAGATGACGAAAAAGACGTCGACTCCGACGTAGCCGCCGGCCAGCCGGGGGACTCCGGCGTGCGCGAGCACGACGAGGACGACGGCCAGCCCGCGCAGCCCCTGGATGTCCCGTCGGAACGGAGGCTCCGGCCGGCCGCCGGCACGGGACGCTGCGTGCCCGTGCTCACGAGGTGGGCCCTCCTCGGGCAGACGGTCCGGCCGGTCCGGCGTCGATGCCCGTTTCGGACGGGGGGCCATGGGTGTGCGTGTCACACTCCCAACTGTCCGCAGGCGGGGCGCGGTTACTGTTGCTCGGGTCACATGACGCGACGCGGACGACGCCGGGCACGGGCGTACCTTTTCGGCTCGCCGCGCCGCGACGCGGGCCCACGCGGTGACCTTCACAGGACCGTCCGGACGGGTACGCCCTTCGTATCCCGCCCTTCCAGGACCGCGACCCCAGCCCTGTCATCGTCCGGCTGGTCGGCCGGAACGAGCCGGTGAGCGGCTTGGCCGGCCTGCGTGCCGGCGCATCGGGCTCCTGCGGCTGCATCGGACCTGCGGCCGGAGCCTCGGCCGGGCGTTCGCGAAGCGCCGCGTGGCCACCCGTTGTGCCTCCGCGCCCTCGGCATCCGTTCGTATGACGTACGTCACTGATGCGCTGCCCGTGATGCGGACAGTTACAAGCGTGGAGCATTCACTGCGCGTCCGTGTCCGAGACGGGGACCCCGAGGCCTTCGGGCGACTTTTCGACACCTACGCATCGACGGTCCACCGGCACGCCGTTCGGGTCACGGGCAACTGGTCCACGGCCGAGGACGTGGTGTCGCTGACCTTCCTCGAGGCCTGGCGGCTGCGTGAACGGGTGCGGCCGGAGGGGGACAGCCTGCGCCCCTGGTTGCTCGGAATCGCGACGAACGTCATGCGCAACATGGCGCGGACGGCGCGTCGGCACCAGGGCGCGCTCGCCCGGCTCCCTCCCGCTCCCCCGGTCCCGGACTTCGCCGACGAGGTGACGCAACGGCTGGCCGACCGGGAGGAGCTGGTCGCCGCGCAGCGGGCGCTGAGCGGGATGCGGCGCGCCGAGCGGGAGGTGTTCACGCTGTGCGTCTGGGAGGGTCTCGACACCGCCGAGGTGGCCGAGGCGCTCGGGGTGACCGCCGGCACGGTGCGAGTGCGACTGTCGCGCGCCAGGAGGAGACTGCGCGAGCTCACGGACACGGAGCGCGGACCGGGACCAGCAGCGGCTCGGCGCCCCGTGTCCGGTGACGGGACACGGGAGCGGCACAGCCGAGTGAACCAGTGCACGGAGGAGAGGAATAGATGACCCCGGAGCGACACCACCGGCTCGAGCCCGAGGAGATGGCCGAGCTGCTGCCGGCCCCGGGCGACCCGGTGCTCGGCCCGGAACGGCACCGGGTCCTCAGGCAGCACCTGATGCGGGAGATCGGCAGGAAGAAGCGGAAGGTGAAGCTCCGGCCTTTCCTCGGTCGGCGGCTCGCCGTCTGGGCGGCGCCGCTGGCCCTGGCGGCCACCGTGGCCACGGGGACGGTCGTCGTCGACGGGCTGCGGGACGGGCGTGAGGCCGTGCAGACGCCGGGCCGGTCCGTCACGTCGGTCGGCGATCCCCCGGCGATCACGATGGGCGAGGATCAGTTCCTGTACAAACGCCGTGTGATGTCGAGGGACTACACCCCTTCCGACGCGGACGCGGAGATCGTCCAGCGCGAGGACTGGCATGCCGTGGACGGCGGGCGGGACGGCCGGGCCCTGACAGGGCCGGAGCCCGCGGACACGGACCGTCTTGACCCCAATGCGCCCACGACGGAGCGCATGGCCATTTCCGGCAGTATGGACTACCGGGAACTCCAGGAGCTGCCCGCCGACCCGCAGAAGCTGCTGAAACACGCTTACAGGAAAACGGAAGGGCAGGGGCGGTCACCCGAGGAGGCGGCCCTCGGGTACATATCCACCCTGCTCGAACCGGCGGCCCTGGTCCCCGGCCTCAGCGAGGCGCTCTACCGGGCCGCGCGCCGGATCCCCGGCATCGTCGTCGAGGGCGAGGCCCAGGACCGGATCGGGCGCACGGGCACCGGCCTGTCCCTCCCGCACTCCAGCACGTACGACCGTGCCCTGGTCTTCGACGTGTCGAGCTCTGTCTTCCTCGGCGTCGAGGAGACGACTGCGCTGCTCGAGATCGGCGTCGCCGACCGGGTCGGTGAGCCGCCGGTCGAGTCCTGGAAACTCGGTTCCGGATGACGCCCCCGGTCCGGGAGGACGCCCGTTCCTCGTCCCGGTCGCCGTACCGGTACGGGGGCCGGGGCAGGCCGTTCGCGGGATCCGGTCCGTGCGCGGGCTCCGGGCAGTCGGGACCGCTGAGGCAGGACGTGGGGCCATGACCTCGAATCCCGGGCACGGGTTGTGCGATCGGTGCCGACGTGGTCGAAGTCGTCGGGACGCTCGCCCACCTTCGCCCGCCTGAAGGGGGGTTGAGGTCGTCATTTCGGTGCCCTGCCTCGATCCCAGCAGCACCCGCCCGCCGGGGCGCACGGCGAGCTGGGCACGGTAGCCGTCCCACTCTGACTCAGCCGCCACCCGGCCGGCAGAGTGGGGCACAGGGGAGTTGGACGGCTACGGCGTGGTCCGGCAGGCGGGGCAGGACGTGGGCGGCCGTAGACCCCGCCCTGCCGTGAGCCGCGGGAATCAGGTTGGCTTGCGCCACACGGAAATATGCTTCGCCGAGTCCTGGGTGAACGGCGCCCCGCCCCAGTCCGCGACGCGACGTTCCAGTTCAAGCCCCGCGATCCGTGCCATCAGGTCGAGTTCCGCCGGCCAGGCATACCGGTGTCGGGAGTTGCCGCGACGGTAGCGGCCGTCGTCACCGTCGCGGGTGAAGTGGTGCGAGACGAGTATCTGTTCAACCAGGTCGAAGGTGTCGAAACCGAGATGCTGCTCAGAGACGTCGAACGGCACCGCGACCTGGCCGGGCGGCAGGAAACGCAGCGGCGGCACGCCCAGCTCGATGACGAATCGGCCGCCGGGCTCCAGATGACGTGCGGCGTTGCGGAAGCATTCGACCTGTTCATCCTGCGTGAGCAGGTTGGTGATGGTGTTGTAGACGAGATAGACCAGGGTGAACTCGCCGGGGACGACGGTGGTGGCCATGTCCCCGATGACCACCGGGAGTGCGTCCTCGTCGATCTTGCGCCGCAGCACCGCTGCCATGTGCTCGGACAGTTCGATGCCCACCACCGGCACGCCGCGTTCCCGGAGCGGGACGCCTACTCGTCCGGTTCCGATGGCGAACTCCAGTGCCCGGCCATCTCCGGCCAGCTCGGCGAGGAAGGCGAGAGTCGGTCCGAGAACGGCGGCCGAGGACATCTCGGTCTCCTCGGCGTCATAGCGGTCGGCGGTCGCACGGCTCCACAGCTCACTGCTCGTCACAAGCGGCAACTGTGCCGGGCGCCAAGGGGCGCTGTCGACCCATTTACCTTGTACCGGCGGGCGGTACGGTCGTCCTCCCGGCGCAGCATGCACTCGCAACGCCCCTGGCAGTTGAAGTAGTAATTACTTCCGGATGCGCGTTGGGCCGAATGGGGGTGTACTGGGAACTGTGATCGTCCCGAAGTAAAAGCCCTCATACGGTACGGAAAGCACTTCACCCCTTTCGACGAGAGGTGATCTGTGCGCTGCGCCCGGAGGATCTCATGAGCAAAAAATCCTTCAGTACGAAGACTCGACGAAATCTTCGTTGCCTTTTCTCCGGAGGGGTGGCGACTGCCGCTGTCGTCACGGGCTCTCTCGCCTTGGCACCGTCCGCTCACGCACAATACGGCCCGTATACCTGCGTGTTCGGCCTTGTGTGGCGTGAGGCTGTGCCAGGGGATCGTGTCTGCGTAACTCCGCAGTGGCGCACCAAGACATGGAACGAGAATGCTCTTGGCCCCTCGCGGGTGCAGCCCGGCGGAGGGCCCTACGGTCCGGACACCTGCAAGCAAGGATTCGTGTGGCGTGAAACTCGGCCCTCGGACCATGTGTGCGTTCCCCCGCTGAGCCGCACCCAGAACCAGCAGGCCAACAGGAACGCAGTGTCGGGGTATGCCCATCCCGAGCAGCTCCCGAGCAACGGCATCTCCGCTTACTGGAAATCGGACAACCAGCTGGTAGCGACTCCCCCGAACTTCTCCTTCTACAGTTGGGAGCCGGCCCGGGGAGCCAACTACAGGCCCATTGGCAGCGGGACCATCATCTTCGGCGAGAGGTGGCTGACTGATCGAGGCTGCCGGAAGTCCGAATCTCGAACGATGTATGTGCTCGCCGTCAACGAGACAACGGGTGTCGTCAGCAACGCCGGTAAGGTGGCAGTGCCCCTCTGCCTCTACCCGTGAGTTGCCCGGGCTGCACCCAACCGCGCCGGCCGCCACACAACACCCTTCGCCGGGTGGTGGCGGCCCGGACGTCGCGGACGGGCCCGGCGCGGTGGCCTGCCCCGGCACTGCCGTCAGGGCCACGGACTACGTCATCGGAACTCGTTCGTCGCTGTCCTGGGACGGGCGCGTCGTCCTGGACGCAGATCCTGGATGCGGTCCGCCTCGGCCCGGCCTACGACGCCACCGCGGTGACTGCCGCCCAGCCCCGCGAATTCGGTGAACTGCTCATCGCAGCAGGACAACGGCGCCGGGCTGGCCGGACATCGTCATCGTGACTGGATGCGGCGAACGCGGATTCGGGCGAGGGCGGGGACGACGAGAGCTGGGGAGAACGTCGCGGGGGTGGCCCGGGCCGGCCACCCGGTCGCGGCGGTGATCAGGGTGTTGGGAACGGGAGACGCGTAGGAGACGATTCCCGAACCGGTGATCTGTGTGGCGCAGAGGGCGGCAGGGCGGCGGCTTGGCCGCGACCGGTCCCCTGTTCCGGTCGCTGCCTCGCCGTCGCGGACGTTCAGGTCGGTCACGAGCCGCAGCAGCCGCCCGCCGGGGCCTGGTCGGCGGCCGCCCCCGTCGTGGCGGGCGCGCCGAGCCGGACGAGTTGCGAGGTGGGCGCACAGCAGCCGCCGTCTGCTTCCTGGGCCTCGGGGGCGTCGAACAGGCCGGCGCCGCCGCAGACTCCGGTCTCGGGCAGGGTGAGTTCGACGCGGTCCGCGGACTCGATGTCACCGGCGATCGCGGCGGCGACGGAGCGGACTTGCTCGTACCCGGTCATCGCCAGAAAGGTGGGGGCGCGACCGTAGGACTTCATCCCGACCAGGTAGACGCCGGTTTCCGGGTGGGAGAGCTCGCGGTGGCCGTGAGGGTAGACGGTTCCGCAGGAGTGCTGGTTGGGGTCGATCAGCGGAGCGAGCGCAACCGGCGCCTGGAGGCGCTCGTCGAGGCCCAGGCGCAGCTCGTCGAGGAAGGACAGGTCGGGGCGGAAGCCGGTCAGGACGATCACCTCGTCGACCGGATCCAGGCGGCGGCCGTCCTCGCCGACCAGGCTGAGGCGGCCGTCGTCCGCCTGCTCGATCGCCTCGGTGCGGAAGCCGGTGACCGCGTCCGCGTGGCCCTCGTCGACGGCGGCCTTCGCCGCCAGGCCCAGGGCACCGCGTGCCGGGAGCTGGTCGGCTTCGCCACCGCCGAAGGTGGCACCGGAGATGCCCCTGCGCAGGATCCACACGCCCTTCGTGTCCGTGCCGTCGACGGACTTGGCGAGGTCGGCCAAGTAGGCGAGGGCGGTGAAGGCAGAGGCGCCGGAGCCGATCACGGCGGTGCGCTTGCCCGCGTACCGAGCCCGCACGGCCGGGTCCTTCAGGTCTGGGACACGGTAGGTGATCCGATCCCCGGCGGCCTTCTCACCGAGGGCCGGCAGGCCGCTGCCGCCGGCCGGGGACGGCGTGGCCCAGGTGCCGGAGGCATCGATGACCGCGCGGGCGAAGACGCGCTCCTCACGGCCGTCGCCATCGGCGATGTGGACGACGAACGGCTGCTTCTCGCGGTCGGCGTCCACGATCCGGTCCCGGCCCGCGCGGGAGACACCGGTGACGGTGGCGCCGGTGCGGACCCGCTCGCCGAGGACGGCGGCGAGCGGCTGAAGGTACTGCTCCGCCCAGTCTCCGCCGGAGGGGTACGTCGCCGGGTCGGGCCGGCTCCAGCCGGTGGGGGCCAGCAGCTTCTCGGCGGCCGGGTCGACGACCTCGCCCCAGGTGGAGAACAGCCGTACGTGACTCCACTCGCGGACGGCCGCGCCCGCACTGTCGCCCGCTTCCAGGACGAGGGTCTCGATGCCGCGTCCGGTCAGGTGGGCGGCGGCGGCCAGTCCCGTGGGGCCGGCTCCGATCACGACGACGGGGAGCTGCTGGGTGCTCATGGTGTCGGTCTCCTTGAGGGCGAGGGGGGTCAGTGCGGGTGGGCGAGGGCGGTCACCTGGTTGCGCGGGCGGCGTTCGGCCGCTCGGGCAGCATGGTCGCCGGCCCGGGCGCGGCTGTCGCAGAAGCTGACGCCGACCAGGTGGCGGGGGCGGTGCGGCGGGCCCGGGCCGGTGAAGTCAGGGCTCGACAAGCGGCGGTCACGACACCCCCTTGTTTCGATGTCTGTCTATATCGCGGAGCTTGCCAGTCATATCGACAGCTGTCAACATAGAGGCATGTCGAAGTCGAAGGCTGTGGAGTTGCCCGTCCTGCAGGACGGCGACGCGGTGCCGTGCTGCCCGCCGATCACGGCCGGAGAGCTGTCCCCGGCGGATGCGGAGCGGATGGCGGCCATGTTCAAGGCGCTGTCGGATCCCGTGCGGCTGAGGTTGTTCTCCAGGATCGCCTCGCATCCGGGCGGGGAGGCGTGTGTCTGCGACATCGCCGATGTCGGCGTCTCCCAGCCGACCGTCTCCCACCACCTGAAGAAACTGCGCGAGGCCGGTCTGCTGACTTCGGAGCGGCGCGGCACCTGGGTCTACTACCGGGTCGCTCCGTCCGTGGTGGCTGCCATGTCCGCCATGCTCGACCTGCGCGTCTGACCGCTGCCCCGGGGCGGGGTCGCTGTGGTCGTCGTCAACTGCGAGGTCGGGCTCTCGACCTGGTCCGGCCGCGCGGCAAGAGCACGGATCCGTTCGATCGTGAGATCCGCCGCCGAAGCGGCGAACAAAGGCTGCTCATCCCCTCATAGCTGGTAGCCGTAAACCGCACTCGGTTGGAGGCCGTGGAACCGTGAGGCGCCAGCCCTCGCAGCCACTTCCCGCTTCGCGGCCTCGCCGCCGAGGTGACGTACCGCCGCCTCCGGCAGCAGATCACGATGTCGTACCGGACTACCCGCCGCCCGCCAACGACGCGACCAGGCGTGTCATGGCGGGGCGCGGGTCGGGGGTGCCGGGCCAGGCGGTCATCAGAAGGTGGTGGGCGGTGCCGACGATCGCGAGAGCCGTGGTGGCCGGGTCGACCGTCTCGGGCACTCTGCCCAGTTCCTGCTCGGCCTTCAGATAGCCGGTGACGGCTTCCTGGATGGCGGTGAATCCCGGCGCCCCGCCTTCCATGGCCTCGCGGACACGCGACGCGGCGGCGGGGCGGGTCATGGCCAGGCCCGAGAGGGCGGGGCCGCCGGAGTCGAACAGCGCCATGACGACGGCGTCGAGGTTCCGCGCCACCTCGCCCTGCCCGGCGAGGCCCGTCAGCGCCCGCGCCTTGGCCGCTGTCCGGGCGAACCGGTCGAGGCAGAGCTCGGCCACGAACTCGTCGAGCCCTGCGAAGTGCGCGTGCAGCAGCCCCTTGGCGCAGCCCGCCTCCGTGGTGACGGACCGGCTGGTGAGGGCCCCGGGTCCGTCCCTCTCCACGACCCGCTCGGCGGCCGCGAACAGCCGCTCACGGACGTCGGGCGTCGCCACTCCGCGCGGTGACATAGGCATTCTCTCCCGTTCCCACACCGTCACCCACCAAGGACGGACTCCTGGGAGGGTACTGGCGATTGCCTGTTTGGGCGCACGCCCATACAGTTTGGGCGCACGCCCATTCCACTTCGCTCCCTCGCAGGAGGCGCCCGTGTCCATCGTCAACACCGAGCAGGCACAGGCATGGAACGGCCCCGAAGGCGCTCACTGGGCACGCCATCAGGACCGCTGGAACGCCGTGAACCAGGGGTTCAACGAGCCCTTGCTCGACGCCGCCGGAATCGCCGGCGCCCATCGGACCCTCGACCTGGGGTGCGGCTCCGGGCAGACGACCCGCCTCGCCGCACTCCGGGCACCCCGAGGAAGCGCGCTGGGCCTCGACCTGTCCCGGCCCATGCTGGACGGGGCACGAGCGCGCGCCGAACAGGAGGGCATCACCAACGTCACCTTCACCGAGGGCGACGCGCAGGCGCACCCCTTCGAGGCCGGCACGTTCGACGCGGCGATCAGCCGCTACGGAGTGATGTTCTACGGCGACCCCGTGGCGGCCTTCGGCAACATCGGCCGCGCGCTGCGACCGGGCGGGCGCCTGGCGTTCATCTGCCCGGCCGACGCCTCGCTCAACGAGTGGGTGACCGCGATGGCGTCCCTGCGCGGCCTGCTGCCGGTCGGCGACTTCGGGAGGACGGGGCAGCCCGGTATGTTCTCCCTGGCCGACCCGGACCACGTCCGCGGCGTCCTGACCGCGGCGGGCTTCACCGGCGTCGCCATCACCCGGACGCAGGCGTACGGGGTGTGGGGAAGCGGAGCCGAGGACGCGGCGCGGTTCCTGCTGGAGACGGGCCCCGGCCGTCACCTGATGGAACAGGCCGACCGCACCGCACGGGACCGCGCCCGCCACACCCTGACCGGGCACCTGCGCTGCCACGAGGCCGCGGACGGCACGGTCCGACTGCTCAGCACATCATGGCTGGTCACCGCGGACCGCCCCTGAGACCGGTCAACGCGCGCGCTCAGGTCCCGGCCGGATCAGGGGTCCTCGTCGACGCGCAAGGGTGACGCACCCCCTACCTCGCTGAGGCGATTGCGGCGTCGGTCCGCCTCCCTCGGCTCGGCTTGGAGCGGGGCCGGCCTGCGACGGGGGAGGTTGGCTCCGGCAAGGTGCGAGTCGTCATGTCCGGTGGTCAGGCGCTTGGGTCGCTCTCGGCGCTGGGGCCCGGAACAAGCAGCGACGCAAGGGAAGGCCGCTGGACACGCCGTTTTGTGCGGGTGCGCGGACACCTTCGCATGGCTTTTGAGGCGTGGTCGGCGGATGCGGCAGGCAATCCGCTGACCAAGTCGAATAGGCTACTTCGTGGCCCCGACCAGCATGGGACACCAGGGGAAGCGACATCCCAGAGGGCGGAAGGAGGTCCGGACATGGCAGAGACCGCCTCCCGGCCGTCCGCGTCGGCGGGACTCGAAGCTGCTCTCCGGTCGCTGGGCGCCGCCGCCCCCGCGCCGCGCGAGCGGTGGGACGATCACGGTTGGGTGGCGGAGTGGGACGGTGACGTCCACGGTCACGACGTCTATGTCCTCGTCATGGGCGCCCGCAACCATTCTGAGAGCGTGCGGCTCATGCTGGACGACTTCACGTTCGAGGACGTGCGCACGCAGCATGCAGGGGAACTGGTGCGCAAGGCGCTCACCGGCGACGCCAGGGTGACCCGCAGTCGACTGCTGCTGTCGAGGCAGCTTGTCCTGGACGTCCGGGCCGGCTCGGCGCGGTACTCGGCGAGCGTGAGCGGTGATTCCTTGGATGATCTGCCCGACTGGGCCAGGCCCTTGGCTGTGCCGTAGAGGAACGCCGACTCCGGATGGTCCGTGACGGCACCCGCGCATCTCGCCCAGCCGGGCCGAATCTTCATGGCGCTTTGGCTCTCTGGCATCCGGCCCGCCGGGGCCATGTCGGTCGGCCGAACGGGTCGATCTCAGCGTGCCCTCCGGTCTCCGCGTTAGTTCCGTGCAGGCGCTGGATACCCAACGCGGTGGCGAGGCACCGGCCGCACGGTCGGCGCCGCGCTGAGACAGCACAGACAGCAAAGACGGAGGCGGCGGTTCATGCCCAAGGTTCAGCAGCCCGTGACCGACGACAGCATCAAGGTGCGTCAGGTCAACCACTACCAGTTCAGCTGGGTCGCCGGGGAACCGGGCCGGCGCGGCACATTCACCCTGCAGTTGGTCCTCGACGAGGGCGCCTGGGAAGAGGTCCTCACCGTGGACGCCGAGGACGCCGATGTGCTGCAGGACCTGCTGGAGAACACCAAGACCGTCCACTACGACGTCTCCCGGCGCACGCTCATGTTCGGCGTCACCTCCACCGGCAACTGACCCCCCTGCGAGCCCCGACAGAAGCACCGGTCTTTCGGGGCTCGCAGCGGTGCCTCACAGACTCCGACGCCGCGCCATCGACTCCCGCCGGCCCGGTCTGCCGCACGTTCACAGGCGACTTCCGGCATGCCGGTCGAGGAGGTGCGGACCGATCCGGTTGGGCGTGGTGCTCGACTCGGCCAGGGAGATGACCCGGGTGCCTGTGGGAGCCGGTGTTAGATGCCGGACCGTCCGGTGCCGGGGCGGGGCGGCGACGCCCAAGGCGGTGATTCTCCGTTTGTCCGGCCGTGCACAGCTGTACGCGGACCAAGTCGCCGAGTCAGGTGTTCAGCTGACGCGCGATCTGCTGGGCGGCCTCGCGGGCGGGGCGGCCGACGCCGATGAGGGTGGCGGAGGCCGGGCCGGTCCAGTCGCCGTAGCCGAGCAGGTGCAGGCGGGGTTCGCCGACTGCCCGGGTGCCGACCGTGGGGACATGGCCGTGCGAGCCGCGCAGGCCAAGCGGAGCGAGGTGGGCCAGGGCGGGCCGGAAGCCGGTGCACCAGATGACGGCGTCCGCCTCGGTCCTGCTGCCGTCCGCCCACTGGAGGCCGGTGGCGGTGAGTCGGCCGAACATCGGCCGGGCTCGCAGGAGTCCCGCGTCGCGGGCGGCGCGGACGGTCGGTACGGCGACGATGTCCCCGAGTGAGGCGGCCCCGCCCGTGTCGGCGCGGCCGGTGTCGAGGGCGCGGCGGCGGGCGGTGGCGACGTCGAACAGGGCGCGGCCGTCGATGTCGTCCGGCAGGAAACGGGGCGGGCGCCGAGTCGCCCACGTGACCTCGACGTGGCCGTGGAGGGCGAGGTCCGCCGCGACCTGCGCGCCGGAGTTCCCGCCGCCGACCACGATCACGTGCTGCCCGGTGAAGTCGGCCGGACGGCGGTAGCTCACCGTGTGGAGCTGCCGCCCGGCGTATACCTCGCGGCCGGGGACGGCGGGAAGGAAGGGCCGCGACCAGGTGCCGGTGGCGCTGATCACCGCCCGGGCCCGCCATGCACCAGTGTCCGCCTCGACCAGGAGCCGGTCGCCGTCGCGACGTACGGCGTCCACGCGGGTGCCGTGCTGGACGGGCAGGTCGTAGCGCTTTGCGTAGTCGGTGAGATAGTCCACCACGTGCCCGGCGTCCGGGTAGGTCTCACCGGCCTGGGCGGGCATGGGGCGACCGGGCAGCGAACAGTGTTCCGCCGGGGAGAAGAGATGCAGCGAGTCCCACATGTGCCGCCAGGCCCCGCCCGGCGCCGGAGCGGCGTCGAGGATCGTGAAGTCCACACCCTGACGGCGCAGGTGGTAGCCGGCGGCGAGCCCCGCCTGGCCGCCGCCGACCACCACCACGTCCGCGTACTGCGTCATGAACCCTGCTGGGCGGCCGTGAACCTCCGCCGCCAGGCCAGCGAGACGTACACCAGCGCCACGAGCACCGGGACCTCGATGAGCGGGCCGACCACGCCCGACAGAGCCTGGCCCGAGGTGACGCCGAAGGTCGCGATGGCGACCGCGATGGCCAGCTCGAAGTTGTTGCCGGCGGCCGTGAAGGCGAGGGTGGCGGTGCGGTCGTAGGCGAGGCCGATCGCCTTGCCGAGCGCGAAGGTGCCGAACCAGATCACCGCGAAGTACACGAGCAGCGGCAGCGCGATACGCGCCACGTCCAGCGGCTGCGAGGTGATGGTCCTGCCCTGCAGGGCGAAGAGGACGACGATCGTGAACAGCAGCCCGTACAGCGCCCACGGCCCGATCTTCGGCAGGAACCTCTGCTCGTAGTTCTCGCGGCCCATCCTCCGCTCGCCGATCCGGCGGGTCAGGAAGCCGGCCAGCAGCGGGATGCCCAGGAAGATCACCACGTTCAGGGCGATCTTCCACATGGAGATGTCCAGGCGCTCGCCGTCGCCGAGGCCCAGCCAGCCGGGCAGCAGGTCGAGGTAGAACCAGCCGAGCAGGCCGAACGCCAGGACCTGGAAGACCGAGTTCAGCGCGACGAGGACGGCGGCGGCCTCGCGGTCGCCGCAGGCGAGGTCGTTCCATATGATCACCATCGCGATGCAGCGGGCCAGACCGACGATGATCAGGCCGGTGCGGTACTCGGGCAGGTCCGGCAGGAAGATCCATGCCAGGGCGAACATCACCGCAGGACCGAGGATCCAGTTGACGACCAGGGAGGAGATCATCAGCTTGCGGTCGCCGGTGACGGCGTCGAGCTTGTCGTAGCGGACCTTGGCCAGGACCGGATACATCATGATCAGCAGGCCGAGCGCGATCGGCAGGGAGATGCCGCCGATCTCCACCTTCGCCAGCGCGTCGTTCAGTCCGGGGATCACCCGCCCGAGCCCGAGGCCGACGGCCATGGCGACGAGGATCCACACGGCGAGGTAGCGGTCGAGCGTGGAGAGCCTGGCGACGACGGATGCTTCCTGGGTCGTCGCGGGCGCTTCGGTGCGGGTCACGGGCAGGCCCTCTTGTTGTCGGCGGCGGTACGGGCTCGTTCGGCGAGGTCGGCGAACTGCCCGGCGAGCTGGGCGATGACGTCGGGGCGCAGCTTGTAGTAGGTGAAGCGTCCGCACGGCTCGGTCTCGACGACTCCGGCCTCGCGCAGGACTCTCAGGTGGTTGGAGAGGTTGGTCTGCTTGGCACCGGTCTCCTCGACGAGGTGGGTGGTGCACAGCGTCTCGCGGGCGAGCAGGGTCACGATCCGGAGCCTGAGCGGGTCGGCCAGAACCCGGATCAGGTCAGTGTCGACTGACGTCATCATGGACTGATACTGTCACATCATCCGGCACTGATACCAGCTGAGACTGACCCACAGGCCCGTCGAAAGGGTCTTCCCATGTCCGCCGCACCGGATCCGCGACGGCACCGACCGCCGTATCACCGACCTGCTCGCCGGCCTGCCGAGCACCTGGAACCCCCGCCCCACCTGCCACTCACCCTGTGAAGGAAGAACGCATGTCCGCCGCTCCGCTCGCCTCCGTGCTGTTCGTCTGCGTGCACAATGCCGGCCGTTCGCAGATGGCTGCCGGTTTCCTCTCCCACCTCGCGGGCGACCGCGTCGAGGTCCGCTCCGCCGGTTCCGTCCCCGGCGACCAGGTGAACCCCGCGGCTGTCGAAGCGATGAGGGAAGTCGGCATCGACATCTCCGCCGCCAAGCCGAAGATCCTCACCACCGAGGCCGTCCAGGCGTCGGACTACGTCATCACGATGGGCTGCGGCGACGCCTGCCCCGTCTTCCACGGCAAGAAGTACCTCGACTGGGCGCTCGAAGACCCCGCCGGCAAGGGCGTCGAGTCCGTACGCCCCATCCGCGACGAGATCAGGACCCGCATCGAGGCCCTGATCTCCGAGATCGACGCCGCGCAGAAGGCGTGACCCCGTGACGCAGCCGCAGGATGTGCGCGAGGTCGTCATCATCGGCTCCGTACGAGGCGTCCGGTTTCCTCAACAATCCGCCCAGCGGTGAGTGCGTCAGCGCACTGCCGACCCGGCATCTGGAGCGGCGACCCATGCGGCCTGGTGGCCGGCGTCCAGGAACGGGGCAACCCTACGAGTGGCCGGTTCCGGCTCGGTGGCGAAGCCGGTGTCCTGGTCGAGTCCGGCATCCCGGCAGCGGTCAGGGTCGGAGGTCCATGAACGCGAGACGTGCGCTTCCCGGCCCACTGCCACGTGCCCGCCCCGGCCGGCCCGGACCAGGTAGACGGCGATGTGGGCATTCTCGATCCTGCCCGCGGGACCGGTGTACTGGCGCTGGACGCCGACCGTGTCGGTGCCCTTCTTCACGTCCCCGGTCTCGTCGGCCACCAGTACCGCCTGGTCGTCGTGCAGGTGGTCCACCACGTAGTCACACACGTCGTCGCGGACCCGGTCGGCGTCACCCGGCCCGGCCGAGCAGGTGTTGCATGCCGTCCGGGCTCCTCTCCCCGGCCCATTCGGCGATGGTCCAGCAGTCCTCTCGCGGCAGGTCCGGCAGCAGTCCGAGCACCAACTTCCGTATCGGGGACCCGGATTAGACCCGTGTGAACCATCCCGCTATCGGCTCATCAGGGCCCTCCGGAGCCTCCTGCCAGCGGGCAGGGTCTACGCTGTGACCTGCGGCCATCGCGTGATCGTTTGTCTTCACACGCCGATGATCAACGGGTGGCCTCCCCCGTCTCCACAGCGTGACGGGGTCGCGCAGCGTCCACCCGCCGTCCTGTGTCAGGAGGACATGTGCAACGTGGCGAACTCTGGTGGGTCCAGTTCGACGAGCGGCGGCCGGTCGTGCTGCTGTCGGGAGACGACGCGTCCGGGATCCGGGTGATGCAGGTCGTCGCTCGGGCGGGTGTCGACATCACCGGTCTGGGCGTCGAAGTGGCAGTAGGCGCCGTGGAAGGACTGCCCTTTGAAGGCGTGCTTCGGGTCGCGTTGCCGCGTCCGGGCTTCACCCCTTGCACGTGGCTGACCACCGTGTCCCGCGACGACCTGATCGAGCGAGCGGGCGTTCTGTCCTCCGCGAAACTCAGCGAGATCGAGAACGCCCTCCGTCTCGGTGGACTCGGGTAGCAGAGAAGGAACGGACGCCCGCGACGGCGTGGTCGGTCTCGTCCAGCTGATCGACGGTGACAGCTGCCTCCTCGGCGTCCTTCACGATCGAGATCACGAGCGCATGGGGCATGTTGAGTGCGGCAAGACGCGATCCCTGCCGCCCGGGCCCGGTGGAAGCCCACGGCCTGCCCAGTTGCCCCGCAGGACGTCCGGCCGCCCGGGCCGTCCGGAGCCGTTCCACGGCTACGTCGCGGTCGATGCCCGGCCCGCCGCCGGCGGAGGTGACCACGGGCACGGAGGAGGGCCGCCGCACGGCGACGGGCTGCGGGGCACCGGCGGCCGGGGCGCGGCCGACACCACCGCTCTGCCCTCCGGCACCGGGCGGGCCCTTTCAAGGCCCCGCGGGCGCCATGCCCCCGGAGGGCCCTGTCGAGTCAGCCGAGGGTGTTCTGCGTCGTGTCGACCACACGCTTGATGCCGATCAGGACCCGGTAACGCTCCCGCGCCGCGAACTCTTTCGTTCCCCAGACTGCCGGGCGTCCTACCTCTGCGCACAGATGCAGCACTCGTCCCTCATCCACCCAGACGCCCACGTGGGCGCCGTAAGCGTCGTCGGTGGCGTTGAACAGCACCAGGTCAAGTGGCTGGGCGACCAACACACGGGTTGAGCTCTGCGTATCGGCCCACAGTTCACTCGAACGCAGAGCGGGCACAGCCAGACCGAAGTGCCGAAGCACCTCGTAGGCGAACAGCTGGCAGTTCGCACCCTCCTCCAGACTGGGAGGGTCAGTCACCTCCGACGCCCCCGGAAACCGGGAGCCCACGTACGGAACGGTCCAGAAAGCGGCTGGCAGTCGGTGCAGGACTGGATCCATGGACCCATCGTCCCAGCCCAGGCGCGGGAAGGCGTGGGGACGGCAAGGCGGAAGAGGCGGCGCACGGCGGGCGGCGGCAGGGACCGGTTGGCCCAGCCAGGCCATGACGGTGTCAGGCGAACACCAGTGCGGACACTGCCGCGAGATCCCTTACTGCACATCGCCGTTGGCATCACGCCCCGCCGGAGCGGTGCCGAACCGGTGCCCTCGCCCCGATGCAGGCCATACTCGGCTACGCCTTCAGGGCCGAATGTCACCGCTGCCCCGCCGGCCGGCGTCGTAGCGGGACTGGTAGGACACGATCAGCCGGTCGCGGTCCAAGCGCCGCTGAACACTGCGTACTCGGCCGCCGCGGGCCTCTCATGCCTGACCGGCGACTCCGTGCCCGGCGGTGTCGGCCGGGCACGGCGACGCGGGTGGGTTGTCAGCTGGTGCGGTTGTAGATCGCCGTACCGGGGCAGGCGGTGACGCCGAGGCGGGTGGCGCAGCCGGAGTACTGGCTGTTGCCGTTCCACCAGGTCCAGCCGCCGATGGTGCGGCCGTTCAGCCAGGTGTACTGACCGGCGTAGTTGGCGTCGTACGTGCGCAGGCTCCAGTGCACATGGGCTCCGGTCGCGGAACCGCCCGCGCAGGTGTCGGTGCCGATGTTGCCGAGCAGGGCGCTACTGCCGATCGAGGTCCCGTTGTAGTAGGTCGCGTTCCACATGTGGTAGTAGTCCGTCGAGAAGCCGCCCGGGTGGATCACCCGGGTCCAGCCGCCGCCCGCGCCGCACATCGAGGTCGCCGTCCCTCCCTGCGAGGAGCGGATCCGGCCGCTGGCGTTGCCACCGGCGAAGTCGAGGCTGCTCCAGTAGCCGGTCGAGCCGTCGTGGGAGTGCGCGCCACCGGTGAGGGTCATGTAGTAGTCGGGCATCCAAGGCAGCAACAGCCCGCCGGTGTTGGCCATGGTCCCCATCGACGGCGCCTGCTCCGGCGCCGTCACCTTGCGCTGCGCGTACGCCGTCATGGTCTTCCGCTCCGCCTTGCCGACCAGCGGAGACTTCGCCACATGGTCGGCGAATTCGCGGTCGCCCTCGAGGCCGGTGACCCAGCGCCCGTTCTTGCGGTGGGCAATGTAGAGCCACCCTTCCGGCTCGCCGTGGTGGGTGCGCGGCGCCTCGACGTAGGCGACGCCACGGGCCCAGCCACGCGAGACGGTACGGACGTCCACGACCACGTCGCGGCCTTCGGCGGCGAGCTTTCTGACGGCGTCCTTCGGGGCGAGGCCCTTGGCATCGTGGGACCGGGAGAGGACATCGGTGGAGACGGCGTCTATCAGCGCCTGGCGGCCGGTGCCGAGGCGATCGGCGACCGCGGACGGCATCTTCACGGTGACATCGGAGGACGGCGACTGGGCGGCGGCTACCGGGGGCGTGTCCGCGGGAATCGCCGCGGCCGAAGGCGCGGTGGCGAGCAGTCCGGTGACGGCGAGGGCGGCGACGGTGATCCTCACGGGCAGTTTGGAAAGCATGCGAAGTGCTCCTCGTGGGCTCGGGAGAACCTGCCGGGCGGACAGGTAGCCAGAGTGTGGCAGAGCGCAGTGACGTCCACGAGATCGCGAAAGTTCAGGTTTCGGGGGCCGAACCATCTCCGTAGCCCTTGAGGCCTCACAATGGGCCACTGAAGGATGAGTTACCGTCATTCCCCCTGTATGGCCGAAGAATTGAAGGCTGAGCCGCTGTGGGTAGAGATGTTCTGCGGCCTGGGCGCGGCAGTTCGAGCGGCTGTTGAGTGCGTCTTGTGTCCTCGGCGACACCGGCCTGTTCGCGCCGCTGCGCGTCGACCGCTACCTCCTGCTGGACCTCACCGGCGGTGGCGACCTCGCCGAGGCCGTCGGCTCGTCCAGCTCTCGGGCAAGGGCGCCGGGGACAGGCCGGCAGCCCCACGACGTGACCATGCCGCCCAAGCCGCCGTCATGCACCGCGACATCGACGCGACGCTCGCCGTCACCCGCGACGACATCGTCAAGAGGTGATCCACGTCGGCCCGGTGGAGATCATCACCCGACTGCATGTATAGCACAATCATTCAAGGACCCAGGTCCTCCGAAGCGGTGCCGCTCCGCCGACCTGATCGGCTGCGGCGCCATGGGTCTTCTCCTCACTCCACAGCACGGCCGATGAGTTTGCGGCTCCCTGCCGGTCCAAGCTCGTGACACCCCAGGAAAGGACACAGCCATGTCGGAACTTCTCGTCGACTTCATCACCTCCCTCGACGGCCACGCATCGGGAGAGGGATGGCCCGGGTTCTGGGGCCTCGAGGGCCCGGAGTACCTCGCATGGCTCGGGGAGCAGCCCGGGGCGACCTACCTCATGGGAGCGAACACCTACCGCCTGATGTCGGGCTTCGCCGCAGGCGAGGTCCCGAGCGGCCAAGACGAGTTCAGGCCCGAAGAAGAGGCGTCCGTCGACCAGCTCACGCAGGCGTCCAAGGTGGTTTTCTCCTCCTCGCTCGAGGAGCCCCTGACGTGGGCCAACTCCACGCTCGTCCGCGACGACGCCGTAGAGGCGGTCCGCGCCATGAAATCGAGTGGCTCGGGGCTGCTCAGCACGATCGGCAGCCTCAGCCTGTGCCGATCCCTGCTACGAGCCGGACTCGTCGACCGCTTCCGGGTCGTGATGTTCCCGGTGATCACCGGGGCCACGGGCGCAGAACGCATCTACGACGGCTATCCGGACGTCGCCCTCGAGATGATCGAGCACCGCACCTTCGACGGCCGCATCCAGTTGGTCGAGTACAAGCCCCGCGTGCTCGAGCACCCGCCGCTCGGCGTCCCTGCGTGACGTCGCCCCGCGCTCTGCTGCGGCGTCCACTCCCGCCGCCGCAGCGACGATGGCGTATCCCGTACGCGGTACCCGCCCCGGCCGGGCGCCGCACGCCGTGCACCGGATGAATCCGCGCCGCGCCGCCCTCCAGGGCCGCCGCCCGTGCCGGCTCGCCGCCGAGGAGCTTCGGGACGAGTTTCCCTGAAGCACAGCGCAGCAACCCCTGGACCCATGCGCCGCGCCGCCTTGCTCTTGCTCATTGCCATGTGCACAGATCTCTCCCGTCTGTGAGGTACCTCAGTGGACGGCATCCAGCGATGCCATGCCGATCAGGTTGCCCTGCCGTCACGGGAAGGTCATTGACCGTGTGTCCACGGTCGATGACTTGGCGTCCGCAGGCCGGGCTGAGGGCGCACTGCCGGCAGTCGCGGGGCGAGAGGCCGTAGGCGGCGCGGAAGGCGCGGCTGAAGCCGACGAAGTGGTCGAACCTCGCGTGCTGCGACGGCCGCGCCGGGTCCGCGGCGCCTCGCCCTGCCGGCCGGCACGCCGGCTGACGGCTTGCCGGTCACATCGGGATCTCGAAATGCACCGTGGCGACGCCCGGTCCGTGTTCGCCGGTGGTGCGAGCGTCGAACACTTCCTTGGCCAGACTGCGCCAGAATGCCTCCGCCCCCTCGACGTTCACGTTGGTGTGGAGGTAGATGCGGTCGTAGCCGGGGGTGCCGATGACGAAGTCGCAGGCTGCGTCGACCAGTGTGCGGGCGAGCCCTCGGCGCCGGTGCTCGGGCCGCACGTAGACGCGGACGAGTTGGGCCGTGGTGCCGTACGGGTAGCGTTCGGCCAGCCAGCGCGGGTGGGGCGGATGGCGGGGGCCCTGGGACCGTACGCCCGTCGTGGCGACCACCTCGCCGTCGTGGACGGCCACGAGCAGGAGGTGCCGCGGAACGTCGAGGTACGTGCCCTCGATGTCCACCACGTCATGGTGCCACTGGGGCACGTACCCGTACCCGAATTCGTTGTAGAAGGTGTCGAGCATGACGCGGCGTGCGCCGTCCGCGTCCGCCGCTGTCGCGGGACGCACGGTGTACCCGCCAGGTGTGATCCGACTCATCTCGGTGTCCCTTCGGTCGGGCTCCCACGCTAGTCACATGAAAACGACTTTCAAAATCGTGAGGGCGCTCCGTGCGTCGCCCGTCGTGTCGGGCACGGCGGCGAACCGAACCGGGCGCGGACGTCGACGACGAGGCCGGCACCGACGACGGGCGCGTTCCCGGATCCGGGGCCGAGCGCGTGCGCGCACCGACGCCTCCGGGCACACGGTGGGGTCGACGGGCGCGGCCGGCCGGATCGTTCCCACATTGTGGCGCTCAGCAGGTGCCTCGCGAGACGCCGAGGGCGTCGGCACCCGTCGGCCGGCAGCGATGCCGCGCACCGACAGCACACCGGGAGCGGTCAGGGGCGGGTCGGCTCGGGCAGCCGTGCCCGCAAAGTGGCGGCGAAGTCCTCGGCGCGGGCGAGCTGGACGCGCAGTTTCTCCACCTGCTGCGCCGCGCTCCGCTCGTACGCGCGCAGGCGCTCGAGGAGCGCCTCGCGCTCGTCCGGGCCGAGTGCGCCGCCCTCGTCGAGGCGGTCGGTGACGTCCAGAAGGTCCCGCATCTGGTCCAGGGTGAAGCCGAGCGGCTTCATCCGCCGGATGACCATGAGGCGGGCGACGTCGTTGTCCGTGTAGAGGCGGAAGCCGCCGCGGGAGCGGGCCGAGGGGACGACGAGACCGGTCTCCTCGTAGTGCCGGATGGTGCGCAGGGACAGCTCGGTGCGCGCGGCGACCTCGCCGATCTGCATCTGCTTGCCGCCCACGTCCCTGCTCCTGGCCTCTGCGTCATGACGCCGCCCCTGGCCGGGGCCGCCAATCCCTACTCTAACGTTAGGGTAGAGTTGCCGGTTGAGGCGGCGTGCCGCCGCTCCGCCTCTGCCGTGTCGGGGCCGATGGCGCCCCCGGCGAAGATCCGATTCCGATTCCTGCAGGAGAGACGCGTGCGCGAGCCCATGTCGCCCGGCGCCGCCGCCTGCCCGCCGTGACGCTTCGCCCCTGGACGTGACTCCCGGCGCCCTCGTGCCCGCCCGCTCCGTCCTCCCTGGTCTTCCGGCTCCGCGATGACGGGGCCGCCCGCGGGGGCGCCGGCCCGGCCCCTCCGCGTCCTTCCGCGCGTCCCCGATCGCCACAGGGGGTGTGCCCGAGCACGACAGGTTCCCGAACTCTTGTCTTCCGCTGCCGCTGTGTCCCCGGCCGCCCGCCTGCGCGGCCTGAAGCCCGACTGGCTGAACAACCCGAAGGTCTGGCGCACCGAGGTCCTCGCGGGACTGGTCGTCGCCCTCGCGCTGATCCCCGAGGCGATCTCCTTCTCGATCATCGCGGGCGTCGACCCCGCGATCGGCCTGTTCGCCTCCTTCACCATGGCCGTGGTCATCTCCGTCGTGGGCGGCCGCCGCGCGATGATCTCCGCCGCCACCGGCGCCGTCGCCCTGGTCATCGCCCCGCTCAATCGCGAGCACGGCCTGGGCCACCTGGTCGCCGCCGTGATCCTCGCCGGCGTCTTCCAGGTCGTCCTCGGCGCGCTGGGGGTGGCCAGGCTGATGCGGTTCGTCCCCCGCTCGGTGATGGTCGGCTTCGTCAACGCGCTCGCCGTCCTGATCTTCATGGCCCAGGTGCCGGAGATGACCGACGTGCCGTGGGCGGTCTATCCGCTGATCATCGGCGGCCTGGCCCTGATGGTGCTGTTCCCGAGGGTCACCACCGTGATCCCGGCACCGTTGGTCTCCATCGTGATCCTCACCGTGATCACCGTCGCCGCGGCCATCGCCGTACCGACCGTCGGGGACAAGGGCGAGCTGCCGTCCTCGCTGCCGGCGCCGGGGCTGCCGGACGTGCCGTTCACGGTGGACACGCTGACGACGATCGCCCCGTACGCGTTCGCCATGGCGCTGGTCGGCCTCATGGAGTCGCTGATGACGGCGAAGCTGGTCGACGACATCACCGACACCCACTCCAACAAGACCCGTGAGTCCGTCGGCCAGGGCATCGCCAACATCGTCACCGGCTTCTTCGGCGGCATGGGCGGCTGCGCCATGATCGGCCAGACGATGATCAACGTGAAGGTGTCCGGTGCCCGAACCCGCCTGTCGACGTTCCTGGCGGGCGCGTTCCTGATGGTGCTGTGCATCGTCTTCGGCCCGGTGGTCTCCGACATCCCCATGGCCGCCCTGGTCGCCGTCATGATCATGGTGTCGTTCGCGACCTTCGACTGGCACTCCGTCGCGCCCAAGACCCTCAAGCGGATGCCCGCGGGCGAGATCGCGGTCATGGTGATCACCGTCGCGTGCGTGGTGGCCACCCACAATCTCGCGATCGGCGTCGTGGTGGGCTCGGTCACCGCGATGGTGATCTTCGCCAGGCGCGTCGCGCACCTCGCCGAGGTCACCGCCGTCACGGACCCGGACGGCAGCACGGTGGTGTACCGGGTCACCGGCGAGCTGTTCTTCGCTTCCTCCAACGACCTCGTCGGCCAGTTCGACTACGCGGGTGACCCCGCGAAGGTCGTGATCGACCTCTCGGCAGCGCACGTCTGGGACGCTTCCTCCGTCGCGGCTCTGGACGCGATCGAGACGAAGTACGCCCAGCGCGGCAAGACGGTGGAGATCACCGGTCTCAACGACCCCAGCGCCCGGTTGCACGGCAAGCTCAGCGGCGAACTCACCGCCAGTCACTGACGCACCGACGCGACCGCCCGCCGCCGCCCGCCACCAGGGGGGCGGCGGCGGGCGATCGCCGTTGCGGCCGGCCGCCGCGCACGCGGCGTCCTGCCTCCCCCGCCCGGGCAGGACGGCGGTCGCCCGGCCCGGTCTCTCCAGTCCGGCGAGGCCCGGTCGGGGACGGTGGCGCGTTCGACGCCGTGGAGGAGTGGGCCGGGCGGATCGCCTCCGACACCGGCTACGCCGCGCTCGAGCACACCGTCGAGCTGACCGGCATCTGCATCACCTGCCAGTCGTCCGCGAACGAGGGAGAACCGCCACGCCGCCGGCAGCGCGCCCCGGACGCCCCGGGCCGGGTCCGCAGCCGCGCGAGCTGACGGAGGCCGTACGCACCCTGCTCGCCCTCTCAGGACGACCGGGGCAGGCAGGCCGGGCATGCACGCGTGCCGGGACCCCGGCCGTGACTCGGTCGCGTCCGCCCGCCCGGCCCCGGTGCACGGCTCGGCATCCGACGGGCGAGGGGCAGTGCGCCGGAAACGAAGGCGCTGTCCGGGCCGGACGGTGCCGTGGCTGCGACCACCGTCCGGCCCGGAGTCTCAGGGCCCCGTCGTCGTGGTGAGGGGCTCGTGATCGTGCGCGCACGCCTCGTCGAAGCCGTAGGTGTCCCAGGCGGGGAAGGGATCGCGACGAGGAAGCCGCTCGTCCTCCCTCATCAGGCATTCGGTCAGGGCCATGTGCAAGGCCTCGGCGTTCAGACGGGTGCCGATGAACACGAGTTCCTGGGCGTGGGGACTGTCGGCGTCACGCGCGGCGGACGGCTCGAAGCGTGCGACCGAGCCGGCCTGGGACCACAGCCCCGTCACCCGGGGGCGGCTGGCCAGCGTGAAGAAGCCCTTGGACCTGAGTACCTGTCCGTAGGCGCCGCTGTCGAGCGACTCGTTCACGAACGCCCACAGCCGCCCGGGGTGGAACGATGCGGCGGAGCGGAAGACGGTCGACGAGATGCCGTACTCCTCCGTCTCGGGAACGTGGTCGCCGTTGAGTTCCCTGACCCAGCCCGGCGCCTGCTGCGCTCGCTCCAGATCGAAGAGACCGGTGCCCAGGACCTCGCCGACCGGGACGCGGCCCCGCACGGCCGGCACCACGCGGGCGGCGGGGTTGAGCCGTGCCAAGGTCGCCCGGAGGCGGTCCGCGGACTCGGCGTCGACGAGATCGAGCTTGTTGAGGACGATGACATCGGCGAACTCGACCTGGTCCATCAGCAGGTCGCTGACCGTGCGTTCGTCGTCCTCGTACTGATCCAGGCCCCGTTCGGCCAGTTCGTCACCGCCGGCCAGTTCGGGCAGGAAGTTGGCGGCGTCCACCACCGTGACCATCGTGTCCAGCCGCGCCACTTCGTCGAGGGCGGCGCCGTCGTCGCGGGCGAAGGCGAACGTGGCGGCCACCGGCATGGGCTCGGAGATGCCGGAGGACTCGATGAGGAGGTGGTCGAAGCGCCCTTCGCGCGCCAACCGGTCCACCTCCACCAGCAGGTCGTCGCGCAGGGTGCAGCAGATGCACCCGTTGGTCATCTCGACCAGGCGTTCCTCGGTGCGCGAGAGGGCCGCCTCGCCGCCGCGGACGAGGGCGGCATCGATGTTGACCTCGCTCATGTCGTTGACGATGACGGCGACGCGCAGCCCTTCCCGATTCCCGAGGACGTGGTTGAGCAGGGTGGTCTTGCCGGCGCCGAGGAACCCCGACAAAACGGTGACGGGCAGGCGCGCAAAGGGTACGTGGGCCACGCAGCGTCAGCCTTCGGGCCGGAGCAGGCCACGCTCGTACGCCTTGGCCAGCCGCTGGGGGATGCGGTACGCCACCCCGTCCACCGTGACGGTGACCAGTTGAGGCGTCACCGCCTTCCACTGTGCGCGGCGGTGCCGGGTGTTGCTGCGCGACATCTTGCGTTTGGGTACGGCCATGAGGACCTCCGGTGTGAGCGTGTACGGGACAGACAGTACATGAAAATGGATGTCATTACGAAAGTGCTGCCGCCCCCTTCGCGTTCATCACGAGGGCGGCTGTTCGCCGTGCCGTCCGGCATGCGTCGGCGGTCCCGGGCACGGCCGGGCCGTACGGGTGAGTGCATCCGCCCGGGCAGGTGGGGCAGAATCCCCGTGTACGTGCCCCGCCCGGGCACGCCCCAGCGCAGTCGAGGAGACCGTGAGCGACATTCCGAGAGCGGACCGGCCAGACCGGCTCTCCATCGAGCACTCCCAGGTCGACGGCGTCCTCGTCGTGACCGTACGGGGCGAGATCGACCACGACGTCACGGGGCGGTTCAGCCAGGCCCTGCAAGGCGGACGCGACGCCGGCACGCGGATCGTGGCGGACCTCGGCGACGTCACCTTCATGGACTCCAGCGGCATCAACGTCCTCGTCGCCGTCCACCAGCAGACGAGCGGCGCGGGCGGATGGCTGCGCATCGCCGCCGCCCGGGAATCCGTCCTGCGCGTTCTACGACTCGTCGGCCTGGACGCCGTGATCCCCTGCCACCCCACCGTCGAACAAGCCCTGAGCGACTGACCCACGCACCGCGTCTGCCATGCACGCCCTCACACGGGAGGCGTCCGCCCGGGGGCACGCGGGACAGCACCTGTCGGTCCGTCCCGGGCAGCAGTGGCTTTCCTGTCGCCTCGCCCGCGGCGCACCTCCGTGGTGCGATGGAAGGGGGCGACGGAGGTAGAGAGCGATGACCCCACCAGCAGCGGAGCGCAGGAGTGGCGCGGCCCCGGTATCAGTCCGCCCACTGGAAGCGGTGGACCTGGATCGGGCCGATGAGATCTGCAGGCTCGCCTTCGGGACCTTCCTGGGGGCTCCTGATCCTTTCGGGACCGTCGACTACGTCCGTACGCGCTGGGCGGCCGATCCGCGGGCGGCATTCGCGGCGACGGTCGAGGGCGAAGTCGTCGGATCGAACTTCGCCACCAACTGGGGCAGCGTCGGGTTCTTCGGACCGCTGACCGTACGTCCGGATCTGTGGGACCAGGGCATCGGCAGACGTCTGATGCAACCGGTCATGGACTGCTTCGACGCCTGGGGGAACCGCCACCTCGGCCTGTTCACCTTCGCGCACAGTCCCAAGCATCTTGAGCTCTACCGCCGGTACGGTTTCTGGCCCCGCTTCCTCACAGCCATCATGAAGAAGCAGGTCACCGACGGTGCCGCGGTGCCCGGCAGAGTGCTCTACGGCGAACTGCCCGCTGCCGAGCGGCCCGGCGCGCTGAGTTCCTGTCGCGCACTGACCGGAGCCGTGCACGAGGGCCTGAGCCTGGAGCGGGAGATCGTGGCGGCGCACGCGCAGGGGCTCGGTGACACCGTCCTGCTCCATGGCGCCGGCTCCGAGCTGGAGGGCCTGGCCGTCTGCCACTGCGGAGCCGGGTCGGAGGCCGGCTCGGACGTGTGCTTCGTCAAATTCGGCGCCGTGCGTCCTGGTCCGGGGGCCGCCGACCGGTTCGAGCGACTGCTGGACGCGTGCGAGCGGCTGGCCGCCGAGCGCGGGCTGGGGCAACTGGACGCCGGCGTGAACCTGGGCCGCCCGGATGCCTACCGGCGCATGATCGACCGGGGTTTCGGCACCTGGTTGCAGGGCGTCACCATGCACAGACCCAACGAACCCGGGTACAGCCACCCCGACGCGTACGTGATCGACGACTGGCGCTGAGACCGCGCGCCGCGCGACCCACCGATCCCGACGAAACCGCCGCCGGGCTCCGCCGGCCTGCGCGGCGACAGGGCTCCGGAGCGTTGCTCGGCCCGGTTCGGCGAACGCTCCTCACTCAGGTGCGTGCGTCCCCTTCCGCTCAGGCCGCCACGAGTTCCTCGGCGACGAACTTCTCCACGAACTCCCGTGCGCGACGGTCGAGATCGGCGTACTGCGCCTCTCGCTCGGCGCCCGTCACCGCGTCGCCGACCAGGAGGTTGCCTTCGGCGTCGACGCGCTGAGGGCGCTCCTCCGCGTCGGTGAGCAGGCCGACGGTCGAGCGGGAGAAGCCGCAGTAGTAGGCGATGCCCTCGCTCAGGGCGGTCTCGAGGACGGTCTGCATCCCCTCCACGACGGGATCGTCGGCAGTGGCGCCGGCGAGGCCGAGCCACAGGATGCGCTTGCCGGCGAGGCGGGGCTTGCTGCGGCCGTAGGCGAACCCGTAGTTCCACACGCGGTCGATCCAGCCCTTGAGGAGGGCGGGTACGTGCTGCCAGTACACCGGGAAGACGGCGACGACGGCATCGGCGTCGAGGACGCGCTGCATGTGGGCGTGCGCTTCGTCCGAGTAGCGCTTGTCCCGGTCGCCCCAGTCCGGCTGGTCCGCCACGTTCATCCGAGGGTCGAACCCCTCGGCGTGCAGGTCGAGGAGGTCGACGCGGTAGCCGGCGGCTTCGAGCCGGGCGGCGGCACGGCGGGCCGTGTGCGCGGTGAGGGAATCGGTGCGGTGGTGTGCGACGACGACGAGGGCTGTCCTGGCACGGCTGTCGTGCTGCGTCACGGTGTCTCCCGGCTGGTCTCGTTGGGTCCGAAGGAACGAGTCCAGTACAGCCCCGACGACGTAGATGATCCATGGGAGAAGCGCTCTCAAACATAGGAGATCGTCTACGGTGTCTTTCATGGATCCTCTGAGTTCGCTACTGAGCGGCATCCGGGCCGAGGGGTCGGTCGTCAGCCACGCGGTACTGACGGTGCCGTGGACCATCCGCTTCTCCGACGCCGCGCCGCTCACCATGATCAGCGTGCTGCGGGGAGGGGGCACCCTGCTGCTGGCCGACGGCACCGAGCGAGCTGTCGGCGTCGGTGACACGGCCATCGTCCGCGGCCCCGAACCGTTCCATCTCGCGGACCGCCCCGGTACCGTGCGCGGCTCCCACGCCGCGTACGAGATCGCCTGCTTCACCGAGAGCGCCGGGTGCAGCGCCCAGGAACTCGGCGGTATCCGATGGGGCGCCGACTCGAAGGAGGCGACCGCGCTGATCGTGGGCGCCTACCGTGCCTCGGGCCACCGCCACGAGCGGCTCCTGCGTGCCCTGCCGCCCGTCCTGGTGATGAAGGAGGACGTCGAGGTCTGCGCCTGGCTGGAGACGGCGGCCACCGACGCCGCCCGTCTTTCGGCCGGATCGCAGGCGTTGATGGACCGGCTCCTCGACTGGGCCCTGGTGTGCACGTTGCGCAGCTGGTTCGACCGGGCCGGCGCGGACGCGCCCAGCTGGTACCGGGGTCTGACCGATCCGGTCCTCGCACCGGCCCTGCATGCCTTCCACGACCGGCCCGCCGAACCCTGGACGGTGGCCTCCCTGGCCGCTCGTGCCGGCGTCTCCCGCGCGCTGTTCGCCAAGCGCTTCACCCGGCTGATGGGCCGTCCGCCCCTCGCCTACCTCACCGAATGCCGGATGGACGAGGCCGAGGCGCTGCTGTCCGACACCGACCTCGGCATCGCCCAGATCGCCAGGTCCGTCGGCTATGCCGACGCTTTCGGTTTCAGCGCCGCGTACAAACGCCACAAGGGCGTGAGCCCCAGCGCCCACCGCGCCGCAGCGCGGTCGGGATCCCTCGCGTCGAGGTGACCGGCCGACGGTGCGACGCCCGGGCGCGGGCCCTGGACGACGTCACGCGTGACCCTGTGTTCGTCCCGTCCGCTCGTCGTCCCGGAGACGAGAGCACCGCCGCAACCGCGTGGGCGCCCCGATGCGTCGAGGGGGCGACTGCCCTCTCGGACGGTTTCGGCCGCTGGTGGCGGACCAGGTCGAGCGCGCTGCTTGGCCACGCCGGCCAAGCAGCGCGTTCCGTCACGGACGAGCGGTGTCAGGTCAGCCGGCCCAGTGGGATCGGACATGCCTCGGCACGAGTCCGCCTCCCCAGGTCGGCCACGTCCTGACGGGGGTGAAGTTCTCGCGTCCCGCCCGTCCGGTGGATGCCGCTTCGGCGAGGGACGGTCCGCGCGCCTCGCCTACCGCACAGCGACGTAGTCGCCGGTCGACGACTTCGCGCCGGAGGTGGAGTTCCCGTAGTACGACCACCGCCACGTCCCCGACTTGCCGGCCTTCACCGTGGTCTTGAGCGCCCCTGTGCTGCTCGACGTCACCTTCTTGACCGTCGTGTAGGAGGAGGCTCCCGCCGCCTTGAACTGCAGGCTCACCGTACGGCCCGCGTACCCCTGGTATGTGTGGGTGTCCCAGTTCGCCCGTGTGACCCGCCCGGTCACGGTGATCGTCCTTCCCGCGGCGACCGGTTCCGGCGAGGCGTTCACGGAGACGCGTGTGGCCCGCTTGACCTGCAACGGGAGGTCCTCGTCGTCAGTGTCGTGGGCATCGCCGGCGAGATAGACCCGAGCAGCGGTCTGCCAGGTGCCGGCGTCCTCGTTTCCGAAGTCGAGGTGCCGCGGGTCGATGTACAGCCATTCCTTGAAGTCGCAGATTCCCTTCTCCTTGTCCACGACCTCGCAGTCGCTGGTGATGATGGAGGTGTAGAGGGTGTCTCCGCTGTCGGGCTTTCCCCGGTAGGGGAACACCGTGGGCCCGGCGTCGTATCTGAGTGTGGTCGTCATCCGGAAGGACGCACGCACCTCGACCTCGTCCTTGACCCCGATCACGATCGGCTTCCCGCCGTTCACCGCGACCCGGGTGAAGGCCACCCCGCCCTCCGCGGCCTCGGCCGGCACCGCCGTCAACGCCGTGAACACGACCGCCGTTCCACCGGCCACCGCCGCTTTCCACATCGTCTTCCCCATCCTCGGGTCGCTCCTTTCCCCTGCGGCATGGTCCCCACGCGCAGGCGCCCCGGCCGAAGGTTCGTCCTCGCGGCCAACTGTGGGACAGGAGAGGGCCGTACGCGGTTGTACGCGGTGCGGCAACGATTCGATCACCCCGGCACCGCCCCGGTCCGTTCGGGATGACGGTGCTGCCGGCAAGCGCGAAGGCATCCTGCCGCTCCGCCCCGCCCAAGGGCGGCGGGATGCCGTTCCTCGTTCAGTCCCGCCAGCCGTGTTCAGCCCCGCCACCCGTGCAGGAGCGCCTCGTCGTGCCGCACTGCTGCGGGCGGTCCGGGCCCCGCTCGGCTTGGGCCGCCCCTCCCGGTCACCAGTCCAGCGGCAGAGTGGCGAGGTACTGGTCGAGCAGACCGGAGATGATCCGGTGGTCGCGGAGGGAGGGGTGCCAGTCGCAGCCGAGCCGGTCCAGGCCGGGATCGTCGTAGTACCAGTAGCCGACCCGGTCGTCCCCCCGTGCGTTGCGGTCCGTGACGATGTCCCGGGCGGTGTCGGCGAAGGCGGTGCCGGACACCGCCGTGGCGCTGACCACCAGGAACGTCCTGCTTCCGTAGCGGGCCCGCAGCCTGTCGAGGAAGCCGTGGTAGGCGCTCGCGTAGGCGGCGATCAGCTCACTCTGCGTGGCCCATGGCTCGCCCGGGCGGAGCGGGGTCGAGAAGTCGTTGATGCCGAGGCCGATGACGACGACCTGCGGCCGCCAGGTGCGCGGCCTGTGCCAGACGTCGCCGGCGATGTTCAACAGGGCCCGGTCGTAGTAGGTGCGGTAATCGGTGCCGGGGTCGCCGCCGTTGTAGTTGCGGACCATGCCGCGGCCGGAGAACGCGTTCTGCTGGTGGTCGGCGTCGAGTTTCCGGGCGGTGAGGGCGCCGAAGGCGAGGTCCGCGTTGCTGTTCCGGTCGACTCCTCCGTTGGCCGAGCAGTCGCGCGTGCCCGAGACGTTGCCGTATCCGGCGGTGAAGGAGTCGCCGATGAACTCGATCTGCCTGTTCCGCGCCGCCGGGGCGGGAAGGACCTTTCCTCCTCGGGCGGCGACGAATCCGCCGAAGCGGCCGACGGCCCACGGGCTTTCCGTCCGCTTGACGAGCCGTACGGTGTGCTCGGTGTCGGTGAGATCCCTGACCCAGGACATCGTGCGCCCTGGCGTCACCAGTGTGTTGACGGTCGTTCCGTCGATCTGCACGTCGTAGTCGTTGGCGGCGTCGTCGAGCAGGATTCCGACGCCGGTGCCTCGGAACCGGCCCTCGAAGGCGACGCCGGGCCAGGTGTACTGCACCCAGCCGTCGGCCGCCGGCTTGACCCGGCCCACCGTCCGGAACCCGGCGAAGGACGCGGACGGCAGGGAGCGGTGGACGGCGGACGCCTGGAAGGGAGCGGCGGCGGTGACGCTCGCGGCGACGGCGGCCGTAAGGAGTGTGCGCCGGGAGAGACGGGGAGTGGTGCGCATGAGCGGTCCTTCCGGTGTCGGTGGATCTGCACGTGCGGCGGTGCGGGAGCGCTCCCATCATGGCGGTGCCGGTGCGACGTGGGGAGTGGTCTGCGGTGTCGGGTACGGAAGACGCCGGTGGGGTGGCCGCGGAGGTCGGCCGGCGCGGCGACGGCGTTCCGGTCGAGCACGAGGACAGGCGGCCGTGTCGTACGCCGGGCTGCCGGGCTGCCGGGCTGCCGGGCTGCCGGGCTGCCGGGCTGCCGGCCGAGCCTGCGGCCTGCGGCGACCCGGTCGCGTCGCGTGGAAAGCACGCCCCGCCGCCTCTGCGCGAGGCCTACCGGCTCAGACGCCGCGTCCTGAAGGGGCGGATGGGAAGGAGGAGGAACAGGCACGGCCCGATCAGCGTCGTGCGCGCTTCCTGCACTGCCGGGAAGGCGACCGCGTCCGCGGACTTCAGTTGCCGATGGTTAGCCCGGCTTCCACGGTGTAGCCCCCCTCGCACGCCCGGGTCCGCACCCACGCGGAGACGCATTCCACGATGGCCATGCCCCTGCCGCGCTCACTCAGGCCGCTCTCTGGTTCAGCGCCACCGACTGCGGGCCCCGCCCCGCAGTCGGTCGCACCGATCCGCAGCACCTTGTCCTCCAGGGACAGGCGAAGCAGGAAGTCGCCGCACCCGTGCCTCACCGCATTGGAGGCAAGTTCACTCACTACCAGCTCAGCGGTGTCCCGGACGTCTTCCGGAACGCTCCAGTGACGCAGGACGGTCGTCGTGAATCGACGCGCTTTCGGCACCTGGGAGGCTTCCCCCGGGACAGCGAGAACGGCCCTGCACAGCGCCGACCGACCGGTGAGCCCAGGAATCGCATGACGCCGTGCGCGACGGCCCGAAGGGATGCTTCCGAGCGCGGGGAGATCGCGTCGGGAAATTCGCAGTGTCGTCATGAGATCGGCCTTTGTGTGAGTCACTGCAGGTGCCGTGGTCTCCTCTGCGTCAACGTCACGAGGGGAGGGGACGCCACGGAAGGGCACTTCGCCCGGCGGGCGGTGAGCTTTATGAATCGTTTCAATAACGCCTTGTCCACTTTATCCACGGCCGAAATTCTGAGTCAACACTCCGGTTCGCCCGGAATCATTCGGGCACCCGAGGAGTCTTGACGTTCGAATACCACCGAGTTTGAAATTTACCTGTTCAACTTCCAGGACAGGATGGTGGGCAGCACGGACAGGGCTCCATCCGCACGAGGTCGGACGCCGTACCGACGGATGGGCCGGTGGCACGGGCACATCTTTGGTGCCCACCGACTTGGCCATGAGGCGCCGGCGCCGACCTCCCGGCCGCCGACCTCCCGGCCGCCGATCGGGCGGCGGCCGGGATCGCCGAAGCGGCCCGGCCCCACCGGCCTCACGTCGTCGGCGCCGTCCAACGCGGCGGCCGCATCCGGCTGGAGGCGCGGGCCCGCGCCCACCCGTCACGGTCGCAAGCCGAGCGTCGGAGGGAAGGCCTTCTTGGACCGGTGCAGTCACACCGCCCGGAAAGATGCGCCGCCCACCCGTCTGCGGCTTCCCGTGGCCACGGGGCGACGGGCTAGCCGACCTTCGCGCCCCGCCGCAGTTCCTCGAACGCCTCGATCGAGATGGGAACCGCGTCCGGCCTGCCGAGGTCGTCCAGAGGGACTCGGTGCGTCTCGCGGGCGGACCAAGCGGCGACGGCGGCGACGACCGTGAGCCCGAAGGAGATGCCTCCGATGATGAGCGGCACGTTGCTGGAACCGGGCGGAGCGATGACGGCGAACAATGTGGGCATGGACGCCGCGATGAGCAGACCGAGGTTCTGCGACACCGCGAACCCGGTGACCCGGGTGCGCGTCGGGAACATCTCCTGGAAGGCGCTGGCGAAGGTGGCGTTCCACATCTGGTACAGGACGCCCCACATCACGATCGCCAGGAGAACGGTCAGCATGACGTGCCGCTGGCTCACGGCGTACAGGTAGGCGAAGGAGAGCACACCCGAGCCGAGGGAACCGATGATCAGCACCGGCCGCCGGCCGATCCGGTCGGACAGGTTGCCGAAGACCGGGATGACGGCGATGCCGACGAGATTGGCCACCACCGGAATCCACAGATAGACCGTGGTGCTCATTTCGACGCCGTACCCGGGCTGCGTCGCGTAGGCCGCGCCGAACACCGCCGCCGTGACTCCGATGACGTTCGTCAGGGCCATGCACACGGCCCGCACCATGTTCCCTCGGCTCTCGCGGACGACCTCGAGGATCGGCGCCTTGGGGATCTCGCGCTGCGCCGCCTGGTCCTGGAATGCGGGCGTCTCCTCGACGCCTCGACGGATCAGGTAGCCGGCGAACAGCACCACGCAGCTCATGAGGAACGGAATACGCCATCCCCACGTGGTGAAGTCGTGGGTGGACAACACCGCGGACAGCGGAAGAAATACGGCGGCCGCGATGATCTGCCCGGCCTGGGTTCCCTGCAGGGCGAAGCTCGCGTAGTAACCGCGCCGGCCGAAGGGGGCGTGTTCCAGAATCATGGCGCCGGCCCCGCCCAGCTCACCGGCGACCGCGAATCCCTGGACGAGTCTCAGCAGCACGAGCAGGGCGGGCGCCAGTAGGCCGACCTGGCCGTAGGTGGGGAGCAGCGCCACGGCGAACGTCGACGCGCCCATCAACAGCATGGCCAGCACCAGCACGTTCTTCCGGCCGTGCTTGTCGCCCAGGTGCCCCAGGACGAACGCGCCGAGCGGCCGGGCCACGTAACCGACGGCGTACGTGGACAGCGAGGCGATGACCGCTACGGTCGGGCTGGCCGAGGGGAAAAAGACCTTGGGAAACACCAGTGCAGCGGCCTGCGCGTAAATGAAGAAGTCGTAGTACTCAAGTGCACTGCCGATCCAGCCACTCACCGCCGCCTTTCTTGGTATCTTGCGGTTGTCTCCCGGGTATCGCGTACCCGAGCGCCCGCGCATCTCGTCCTGCATGACCAACCTCCAGGGGCTGCATCCATCATGTCGATCGACCGGCGCGCGCCTTCGGCGGTCTGCCTTCCTCATCGGTCGGTTCTGCCGCAGCGAGGGACGCACAGGCGCGAGCGATGTGATCGATCGGCATGGGATGCGTTTCTCGTTGTGTCGGCGTCCCCTTCGGGTGGTCCGAACTCCCGAAACCACATCACTCGACGTGATGACTCCGCGCTGGTCACTGGACGTCCGGCCACACCCGCCGCCTTGTGAGGGCGCGAAGTGAGATAGCCGGCAACCGGAGCCCGGCCAGGGGCGAGTCTTCCCTGACTGCGATCATGCCCGGCCGGCTTGTCGCTGCAGCGAAATGACCGCCACAGCGCCGGAGCATCCAGCAAGCGAGTACCAGGAGAGCATGGGCTCCGACCCCGGTCAATGTGCTGATACGTTTCAATCTCCCCGCCACCGCCAACGAGGTGTCCCCCATGTCCGCCCTGAGCTGCGGAAACACTCGCGCTGGAACTGCCGCCCTGCGCGACGTCGGCCATGGGCGGCTCCCTGCGGCCCTCGGTGGTGCGTCGAAGGACGTCACCACCGCCGACCTGAGCGACGCCGACCCGACCGTCCTGTTCAGCTGTAGGCCAGGAGCCTTCCCGCGACCGTGACACCCGTCCACGAGGTGAGGGAGACGACCGCGGCCAGTCGGGCGGCGACAGGCGTCGGCCGATCTTCATCCCAGTCGGCCACGCTGCGGTAGGTCCACCGGTGGAAGATCAGGATGTTCAGACCGGCGAGCAGGATGAGGCCGAGCTTCCACGGGGCGCTGCCACGATCGGCGATGAGGCTCGCGCCGGGCAGGAACATGATCACGCCGGTGGCCGCGGCAATCATGAAGCCGAGGTGCGACAGGCGCAGGAAGTGGTCGGCCGCAGTCGTCACCCGCAGCGCCCGTCGGCCGATCCCGAGCAGCCGGAAGTCAAAGGCTGCGGCTGGGCCGACGAGGAGGGCGATCCCGATGATGTGGACGCTTTCGAGCATCGGATACAGATAGGCCGTGCCTCGGACAGCCTCGGCGAACCAGCTGTCCTCCAGCCGGAAGAAGACCTCGTCCATGAAGAGCAATCACGCTCGGGGCGACCGTGCTCGCAGGGAGAAGACTCCACCCGCGACGACGGCAACCAGCACGACACCGAGCACGACCCACACCGCAGTCGGTGACGTGGCCTCGGAGTCCGCTGAGGTCGACGGCGCATCCTGATCGGCGTCGGCGGACGGTGCGCCGCGTTCCGGATACGGGACCGGCAGCGGAGTGGCCGGGAGCTCCTCGTTGAGCACCTGGTTGACAGGCTGCCCGTCCTCGACCCAGAACACCACTGGACGGAACTCGTCGTTGTGGCTCTTGCCGATGTAGCCGACGGCTTCGATCCGCTCGCCGTCGTCGAGCTTGCGGTCAAGGCCCCACATCGAGGTGAAGCTCGGCGGCGCGATGGTGACGGCCAGCTCGTCGTGCGAACCGCTGTAGGACGGTGCGGCGCTGATCGGATCGCTGTCGGCGGCGTCCCGCAGCCCGACGGGCAGATCGCGCTCGGGTGCATCGGCGGGGAGGCCGTCCTCGACGGTCACGGTGAAATAGGAGTGCGGCTCGCCCCAGCGGACCTGCGAGACGGTACCGGCCATGTAGTAGAGGCGGTCGGTGTCGAAGTCGTCGAACCCGTGATGCGCCTGCGCGCCACCGGCCGAGAACAGGAGGAGCATCGTGGCGGAGAGCAGGGAGGCCGCGGCCAGCCCGGCGCGATGGAGGCCGACGCGGGCCGGCGGTGCGGCAGTCCTGAAACGCATGCCGAGTGGATCCTTTCAGACGGCCTGGATTGTCCGGCCCTCAGCGAACCTCTCTCGCTGGTGAAGAGGGAGTCACTGCCGAGGCAGGTACTGACAGGGCATCCTTCAGCGGGATCTTCGGCGCGCACTGCGGGTACTGACCCGAGTCGAGGCGGTCGGCGACGCCCTCGGCGCTCATCGCGGCCGGGACACACGTCCGGTCGGCGGTCGGTTACCTGTCGTGCTCTGCGGCGAGGCGGTCCGGCAGCGGTGCGAGGGGGTGGGCGCGCCAGAAGAAGGCGTCGGCGGCGTGCTGGTCCCCGGCGAAGTTGACCGCCTCGGCGATTCTCCCGCCCCGGATGCGGAAGGCGAGCGCCCAGATGGTGTCGAGTCCTTCGGGAGTCGTGCTCCACCCCCGGTGCAGGTCGACGACCCAGTCCCGGTCGGCTGCGATGCACAGCGTGTTCGCCCGGAAGCCGGACTTGCTCAATTCCCTGAAGAATGCGAGGACTTCGTCGACGCCTTCCTTCGTCCCGGCCAGTGGGTGGTGGCCGGGAATGGTCCAGCGGATGTCGGGCGTGAAGAACGGCCTCAGCGTTTCCGGGTCGCCCGACGCGTAGGCCTCGTAGTAGCGGCGGATCAGCCGCACATGCGGGTGTTCACCCGTTCCGGCCGGCACCGCGGCGCCGGCGGCGCCCGCCCCCGGGAGCATCACGGCGGCCAGCCCCGCCGCCCCGAGTCCCACTCCGCGCAGCATGCTGCTTCTGCTCAACGGCTCGTCCACCGTTATGTCCCTCCTCGTGTCCCGCGGTTCCCCTCCGGCGCGGTCCGACGTCGGTGCCGAACTCCCGCTGCCGAAGGTGGGCTCAGCGAATCAGCCGCTCCGCGACGCGGTCCAATGCCTGTGCCCATGCGTTCGGGGCATGGGTTCCCGGCCGCGGGCCGAAGGGCCGGCAGGCCCTCGCCCTCACGCTGTCGTCCGCGGGGCGTCGTCGGTCGCCGCTTCCCGGACGGCGGTGAGGAAGTCGTGGGCTGCCTCGCCGTGTGCCTCCGGTGGCCAGGCGACGGCGACGCGGAGCGGCTCGATGCCTGCGATCGGCCGCCACACCAGCTCGGGGTGCGCGTAGTACGCGGCCATGGAACGCGTGCCGAAGCACACCGCGGCGCCGGCGGCGACGTGTTCGAGCATCTCCTCCACGTTGTCGTTCTCGGGCCCCCATACCGGAGCGGAGCCGTCCGGCCGGGGGTTGACCGCCCACCAGTCCACCCAGGCGCGGGGGGCCCGGCCCGTCCACATCAGCGGCTCGTCGCGCAGTTCCAGGATGTCGACCGGCTCCCGGGAGCCCGCCAGCCGGTGCCCGGCGGCCATCGCCACCCACCGCGGCTCCGTCGCGACGACTTCGGCCCGCAACCCCGTCAGATCCGCGGGCAGCCAGACGAAGGCGACGTCGACCAGACCCTGCCGCAACGCCTCCGCCTCACCGCCCCATTCGAACCGTTTGGGCTCGATCCGGACGTCGGGGCGCCGGGCGCTGAACACGGCACGCGCCCTGCGCCCCAGCGGTCCCGCGCCGGTCGCCACGAACCCCACCCGTAGCAGCCGCTCCCGCGCGGCCCGGGCGCCCCGCACCTGACGCAGCGCCAGCTCCCAGTCGTCCAGCACCCGCCGCGCCGCGGCCACCAGGTCCTCGCCCGCACGCGTGAGCCGGATCTCCCGGCCGGCGCGGGTGAACAGCTCGGCCCCCAGGTCGCTCTCCAACCGCTGGATCTGCCGGCTCAAGGACGGCTGGGTGACGAAGAGTTCCCGAGCGGCCCGGGTGAAGCTCAGATGCTCGGCCACGGCCAGGAAGTAGCGCAGCACCCTCGTATCGACGTCCACGTGTGTCCTTTCCCCGCCGGGTCCGGTCGGATCATGCCCTCAACGTATGGAGGCAGGCGTTGGACCGCACGGGTCCGGCGTGTTTCGGTGGTGCCGTGCGGGGCAGCCGCGGCACCGGGGGTGTCACGCGGCACGGGCCCGGCGCCCGATGGGGGCGTGCGGTGCCATGACGAACTCGCGGAGTGGAACCGGCGCAGGGCGGCGAGGTCACGGAACCGGGCGGCGGGCGGTTCGGGGAGGCATCGTGCCGGACGAACTCCTCGCCGGCCCCACTCACGTCGCTCTTCGCCGGTCCGGACAGGCGGATCGCTTGCAGGTGGGAGGGGCTGTCACCTCCCCCACCCCGAGGGCCCGGCGATCGGCCGTCGCCTGCAGCGACGGCCGGGCCCGTCTCGGTCGGCTCACCCGGTCGGCGGGGCGTCGAGGGCCTCCAGTGCGGCGGCGGCGACCCACCGCACCCCCGGCGAGCCGTCGTCGGACGCGAGGCGGGCCAGACGGTCGCGGGCGGGACCGATGTCCGGAGGCAGTGCGCCGGTGGCCCTCGCCCACGCGAGCAGACCGGACGTCGCCGTACGGCGGACGCCCTCGTCCGGATCGTCCAGGCTCCGCACGAAGCGCCGCAGGTCCTGGCGTGCGGTGTCACCGCCGTCCTCCAGCAGCCACAGCGCGGCCGCCCTCACATTCCCGCTCGACGTCTCGTCCGCCAGGCGGCGTAGGCCGGGCAGCGCCTGGGCGAGGCCGCGCAGGGCGTTGCGGGTCTGCGAGACGTCGTGCCCGGCTTCCAGATGCGCCGTCAGCGCCCACGCCACCGCGTGACGCTCCCACGGCCGCAGCCCGTGCCTCACCAGCACGCCCAGCCCGTCGACCGCCCCGGCGCGCAGTACCGGGTCCTCGTCGTCGAGGTACGGCAGAAGCTGCCATACGGCGTCCCACCCGCCGCCCTCCGCGACGGCCACGGCGGCGGCCGCCCGGGTCGAGGCGGGAAGACTGCTGTCGTCCAGTGCGGACTCCAGCCGCTCGGCCGCCTCCGAGACGCCCAGGCCGCCCAGGGCGCGTACGGCTTTCGGTCCGGCCAGGGGGTCCGTCAGCCATCGCAGCGCGACACCGGCCGTGTCCGGATCGTCGTCCCCTTCGGCGTCCCTGAGCATCGCGGCGGCCGCCCGCGGGTCGGTCTCCGCTTCCAGAGCCGCCGCCAGCGCGTCCCGCACGGTGGTGTACCCGATGCTTCTCAGCCGGGAGGCCGCCGCGGCACGCACCTGCGCCGACGGGTCCCGCAGTCCGGTGAGCAGGGAGTCGAACAGTGCCCCGTCGCAGCGGGAGGGGACCATGGCCAGGGCCCGGACACGGGCGGCGGGGGCGCCCTGTCTGGCGGTGCGCAGTACCTCCGCCGCGACGGCCGGATCGTCGTCGGACCGGTACAGCAGCTTGCGGGCGAGTCCCCAGGCGACGTCGTGCGGGTCGCCGAGCAGCCGGGCCACGGCCGCCGCGTCCCCGACCGTGCCCCGCGCCTCCAGGGCGGTCAGGGCGTTGATCCGCACATGCCGGTCCGGGTCGGACAGCAGCCGTGCGAACGTCTCCGTCATCCCGGGCCCGTCGAGCCCGAGGCGCAACACGGCCAGCGACGCTCGGCGCCGCACGCGCGGATCCGGGTCCACCAGGAGCGCCGGCAGCACCTCGGCGGCGGCCTGCCGCACCCCCAGTCGGCCCAGCCCTACGGCAGCCGCCGCCCGCACCACGGCATCCCCGTCACCGGCCGCCCGGACGAGGGCGGCTGCGTGTTCCGCCCGCCCGAGCCGCCCCAGCCCTTTGGCCGCTGCCGCGCGCCTCGCCGGGTCCGCAGACGTCCCCAACTCCCGCAGGAGGAACGCGATCTGATGCTCCGACATGCCTGCCACCCCCGATGAGTGAGACTCACGAGCCAGCGGAAGGTTGGCCTGCCACTTGCGGACCGTGCGGCGTGGCCCGTCTTCGACGGGTGCGGCCGGACGAGGGCCACCTCGTCAAAGGCGTGCACCGCAGGCGGGCAGCAGATGACCGATGACGCCCATGGCCCGGGGCACGCCGCCTGCCGTGGGTGCCGCCCGTCCGAGGTGAAGGCGAGCAGCTACTGGCGTTCAGGCCAGGCAGGTCACGTCTTGTGCCGACAGACAGCCCTGGCCGACAGGGCGACGCGGAACCTTGATGCGCTCGTCCGGCCCCGTCCTTCGGACTGCCTTCTCAGCGCAGCTGCTCGGCCAGTCCGACGATGACGCCCTCCGGTCCGCGGAGGTAGCAGAGCAGGTAGCTGTCCTCGGACCGGGCGATCTCCCCGACGAGTTCGGCGCCGTGCGGGCGCAGGCGGGCAACGGTGTCCTCGACGTCGTCGACGGCGAACAGGCGGGCGGGCAACGCGGGGACGGCGGGTGCGGGACTCCGTCACCGGGGTCCCGCGGCGGGCCTCAGCGCCGTTCGGGCAGGTCGGCCTCCGCCGGCATGGTCGCGAGCGGGCGCGGCGCACGCGTCGACGACGCCGTGGGCTCGGTCTTCTTCCCGCAGAAGGCGGCTTCCAGCGATCCGCCGAGCGCCGTGTTCGCCGCGCCCCGGTTCGAGGTGTTCGCCATGGCGGACAGCGCGCGCCGGCCGTCGCGGGTGGCGAAGGCGTACGTGTAGAAGCCCTGCACAGTGCCGGTGTGGCCGTACACCTGGGTGCCGCAGGACAGGTCGTAGCGGCGCAGCCCGAGCCCGTAGAAGCGGGTCTGGGCGGTGTCCGTCGGGGTGACCGTGGTCATGGCGTCCAGCATCCGGGGCGAGAGCAGCTTGCCCCGCATCAGCGCGGTGGTGAAGGTGTTCAGGTCGGCCGGGTCGGAGATGACCGCGCCGGCCGACTGGGCCCAGGAAGCGGTCTGCTCCGTCGAGTCGACGAGCGGCGCCCCGGCCTCGTCGGGGTGGAGGTAGCCGCGTGCGTGCAGACCCGCGATCCGGGTCTGCGGATGCACGTAGGAGGTCCGGCCCAGCTTCAGCGGCTCGATGATGCGCCGCTCGTACTGCTTGGCGACCGACGTCCCGGTGGCCTTCTCGATGAGCATGCCGACGACGATGAAGTTGGCGTTGGAGTACTTGTAGGCGACACCGGGCTCGGTGGTGCGGGGTTCGGCCAGTGAGAGGTCGACCAGCTCCTGGTAGGTGAAGACGCGGTTGCGGACGGCTTCGAAGCCGGGCACGGTCTGCGCGAACATGGCCTCGGTGTAGTCGGCGAGGCCACTGCGGTGGGTGAGCAGGTGCCGGACCGTGATGCGGTCGTCGGGCAGCAGTCCGGGCAGGTAGCGGTTGACCGGGGCGTCGAGCTCCAGCCGTCCCTCGTCGACCAGTTGGAGCAGCACGACGCTGGAGAAGGTCTTGCTGACGCTGCCGATGCGGAAGCGTGCCCGGATGTCCATGGCTGCCCCGGAGACGCGGTCGCGGACGCCGACCGTGCGCGTCCTGATGCCGTCGGGTCCGACGAAGCGGGCCATCGCGCCGGGTGCGCCGTTGGCCATCGCGGACTCCAGGGCCGCCGTCACGCCGACCATGTCGGGGGCGGGAGTCGTGCGGTCCGCGGGGGCGGTGGGGGCGGCCGGCGCCGCGGCGGCCACTGTGGCGGGGACGAGGCCGCCTGCGAGGGCGGCGATCAGGGTGGCGCTCATGGCCAGACGTCGGTGCATCGGCAGGGGCACGTGGCTTCCTCGTTCTCGACTCGTCGATGTGACGGCACACGTGAGAGGTGTGCCGTGGAGGTCCGGGGAGGAGCGACGACAGCGCGGTCTCCCGGATCCCCGTCAGACAGGAGTGTCAACGCGTCACATCGGTTCCCGTCACCGGGCATTGGTGTCCCGCTCATCACGGTCAGCACGGTGCCGGTGGGGCGAAGCCCGGCCCCCGCAGGGATCGAGGGCCCGACTTCTGCGATCGCGCCACTGTTGCCGGTCCCCGTGATCCCTCGCCGTCGAACGACCGCCGGCTCAGGTCCTGCGGTAGCGAGCGCTGGCGAAGGAGAAGCCGCTGAAGGCCAGCAGACCCGCGGCGATCACGACGAGCAGCCACGGGCCGACCGGGGTCCGCGTGAAGGCGCGCAGCGTGTCGTCGATCCCCTTGGCGTTCTCGGGATCGAACCGCACGGCGGCGATCAGGGCGAACGCTCCCACGCCGCCGAACAGGAGCCCCCGGGCCACACCGCCGCAGACGCCGAGCGCGTCGACCGTCCGGCGCACCTGTCGGCCGACTCCGGCCATCCGCAGGTGCTTGCGGAATGTGCGACGTACCGCCCGGACCAGAATCCATCCGCCCGCGACGATCACCCCGACCGCCGCGGCGCCGACCAGCCAGCGTCCGCCGGGCATCTCGAGCGCCCTCGCGGTGATGTCCTTGGACTGACGGTCGGACGAGTTGCCCCCGTTGCCCGACCCGGTGGCGAAGGCGATCACGGAGTAGGCGACGAAGCCGTAGAAGACGGCACGGCAGGCGGAGAGCAGACGCTTGTGCGCCTTGCGCCCGTCCGGAGCGGAGGCGCCGAACGCCGCCTCCGACAGTCGCCACAGCGCCATCCCGGCCGTGGCGATGCCCAGCGCCCACAGCAGCACCGAGGCGAAGGGCTTGTCGGCGATCTCGGCGAGCGCGCCCGAGCGGTCAGCCTGCTCGCCGCTGCCGGGGTGGAAGGCGATACGGATCGCGATCATCCCGATGAGGAAATAGAGCACCCCTCGCGCCACGAAGCCGGCCCGGGCTGCACGGTCGATCGCCGTGCTGTCGGCGGCGCGCCGCGCGGTGCGCCGGGTGCGTCGCGCGAACGATGTACCTGTCATGCCCGCACGGTTGCCCCCGGTCCGGGTGCGGAAACGGTGCGTGGCGCCTTGAGGATTCGCTCCGGCGCCGTGTGGGAGGCGGCAACCGGACTCCGTGGCGGCCCTTCGTCACGGCGGCCGCGTCCGTGGCCGCCGTTGTCCGGGATGCGTGCAGACACCGGAGCCGTACTCACGGCCGGGGGCGGACGCGGTGCCACCGTGGGCGCGCGTCCCGGCCGCGGCGTCCGGCCGCGGCGGCGCAGCGTGGGCACACCCGCTGCACCCTGTCGGCCGCGCCGCCGGATTCCGGGAAGGTGTCGGGCCAGCTGACGTGGGGGAAGCGCGCGAGCTGCGAGCGGTGGAGGGACAGCCCGCACACGGTCTCGTTCCGGCCCGGTTCCCAGGCGTGCACCTCTCCGGCGGGCAGCCTACGGCGGCCTTCCTCCTCGTCGGTCCACTGTCCGGAGGCGGCGACGGCGTACTGCTTGCCGCGTTTCGTGTGCTCGACCATGTCGTCCCGACCACGTTGTGAGGGCAATCCTGCAGGTCACGTCGGCACCGTCCGCCACTCACCCGGTCGGCCACGGCCCCTCGCTCCGGGCGGTGCGGCCTGGCCGGCACCCCGCCGCTGCTACGAGTGCCACGGAAACCGCGGTCCCACACACGCGCCGGCTCCACCACCGACGGCGAGATCGACCGCGAGATGGCGAGGCCCGGCGCCAGGGCCGCGGAGCGCTACCGGGCGGGTCCGACGGCTCGTCACCTTTCCACATTGTCTAGACCTATTTTGTCTAGACCTCTTGCCCCGCCCGTGACGTGAGAGCTACGTTTCCCGCTGTTCGGAGCACCGAGCAGTGCACGTTTCCTTCAATTCCCTTGCTGGGCAAGGCTGGAAGGAGCATGTCCGCATGCAGGACCGGAGTCTGTCCAGGAGAACCGTCCTCGCCTCCGCGACCGTGGCCGCCGCGAGCGCGACCGGCGTCGTGGGCGTCACGGCCACCCCCGCGCTCGCGCACGACCGTGACGACCGCCTCAAAAAGATCATGGCCGGGATGAGCGTCGAGGCGAAGATCGGCCAGCTCTTCGTGCCGTACTTCTACGGCACGTCGGCGACTTCTCCCAGCCAGTTCGACCAGGACCGCAACCTCAGGGAACTCGGCGTCCGTACCGTGGCCGAGCTCATCGCCAAGTACCACATCGGCGGTGTCATCTATTTCTCCGGGTGGGCGAACAACATCCAGGACCCCCATCAGGTCGCGGAGTTGACGAACGGTGTGCAGCGGGCCTCGCTCGCCCTGCCCACCCCCATCCCGTCGCTGATCTCCATCGACCAGGAGCACGGGGCCAACGTCCGCATCGGCAGCGGCGCCACCCAGCTGCCGGGCGCGATGGCGCTCGGCGCGGGCGGCTCGCTCTCCGGCGCGCGGACCGCCGGGCGCATATCCGGCACCGAACTCGCCGCTCTGGGCATCCACCAGAACTTCGCCCCGGTCGCCGACGTCAACGTCAATCCGGCCAACCCGATCATCAACGTCCGTTCCTTCGGCGCCGACCCCCGCGAGGTCGGCCGTATGGTGGCAGCCCAGGTGACGGGCTATCAGCAGGCCGGCGTCGTGGCCTGCGCCAAGCACTTCCCCGGCCACGGGGACACCGCGGAGGACAGCCACACCGGACTCCCCGTGATCACCCACACCCGCGAGGAGTGGGACCGCGTCGACGCCCCGCCCTTCAGGGCCGCCATCGCCGCGGGCGTCGACTCGATCATGACCGCGCACCTCCAGGTCCCCGCGCTCGACCCCAGCAACGAACCCGCCACCCTCTCGCCCACGATCCTCCAGGGCGTGCTGCGCGGCGAGCTCGGCTTCGACGGCGTGATCGTCACCGACGCCCTCAACATGCGCGGCGTGCGGACCAAGTACGGTGACGACCGCGTGCCCGTCCTCGCCCTCAAGGCCGGCGCGGACCAGTTGCTGTTCCCGCCGGACATCGACGTCGCCTACAACGGCGTCCTGGCCGCCGTCCGCAGCGGAGAGATCACCGAGGACCGGCTCGACGCGTCGGTCCTGCGCATCCTGCGGCTCAAGGACAAGGTCGGTCTGCTCAGCGGCAGCCCCTACGTGTCCCCGAGAGAGGTCGATCGGGTCGTCGGCGCACGCAGGCACCGGCTCGCCGCCGCCCGGATCGCCGAGCGCACCACCACCCTGCTCGTCAACGAGAACGAGGCGCTCCCGCTGCGCCGTGGCCAGAAGAAGCTGCTCGTGGTCGGCGCAAGCCCGGCCTTCCCGACCGACGGCACCCGCACCACGGTGCCCGAACTGGCCAGGGCGTTCGACGAACTGGGCTACAGCACCACCCACCTCGCCACCGGCCGCGCGCCCGACGCGGCGAGGATCGACGAGGCCGTGGCCGCGGCGCAGGGACGGGACGCGGTCGTGGTCACCACGGACAACGTCGGCGCGACCAGCGCCCAGCGCACCCTGGTGTCCCGGCTGCTCGCGACGGGCGTCCCCGTCGTCCACCTCGCGGTGCGCAACCCCTACGACATCGCCCACCTCGGCGACGTCCCGGCCTCACTGGCCTCCTACTGCTGGACCGAGGTCGAACTGCGCGCCGCCGCCCGGGTGATCGCCGGCCGGGTCGAGCCGCGCGGCAGACTGCCCGTGCCCGTCCAGCGCGCCGACGACCCGACCGAGGTCCTCTTCCCCTCCGGGCACGGCCTGTCGTACGACGGCTGACGTCCGCGTCGCGGCCCCCCTTCGGCGCGGGCGCCCAAGGGGGGCACTGACCGGCCGGCGGCGGGCCGACCGGCACTGGGACCCCAGGCTGTACACCGACCACAGCCGCGGCCACCAGTACACGGCCAACAGCAAGGAGACCCGCGGCGGCCACACCATCACCGTGGACCGCAACGCCTGGGACGCCCCGGTCGCGATCATCGGCTGAGCCCGGGCCCTCCCGGGGCGGGGTCGCCCCACCGACAATGGGGACATGCTCTTCCCCTTCACACACGGCCACGACGGTGAACGGCTCAGCGGTGTGCTCGGCGGTCCCCCGTCCGGGGCCACCGCTGTGGTGCTGCACGGGGCGGGCGCCAGCAGCGCCGAACGGGTGCTCCCGGTGGTGCGGGAGTTCGTGGCGCACGGCTGTCGCGGGATCGCCTTCGACTTCTCCGGGCACGGTGACAGCACCGGTGCGCTTAGTGAGTCGAGTTTGCGGCGGCGGTTCGAGCAAGTCGTGGCGGTGATCGACGCGTACGCGGGGGCGGACGGGCCGCTGGTTGCGGTGGGATTCAGCATGAGCGGGCAGACGGTGGCGGATCTCGTCGCGCACTACGGGGACCGAGTGGCGGCGCTGGGGCTGTGCGCCCCCGCCGTGTATGCGGCCGAGGCGTGGGACGTGCCCTTCGGGGAGGGCAACGGGCGGTTCAGTGGCATCATCCGGCGGCCGGACAGCTGGCGGCGGTCGCGTGCGCTGGAGGTGCTGCGGGCGTACGAGGGCCGGGCGGTGCTCGCCGTGCCGGGCACGGACGCGGTGATCCCGCCCGCCGTGACCGAGGCCGTACAGGATGCGCTGGCCGCGCGCGCCCGGTACGCACGCTTCGACCTTCCGGGCGCGGATCACCATGTGGGGCGGTGGTTCCGCGATCACGACGACGACCGACGGGGGTTCGTGGAGGCGGTGCTGGCCGGCCTCGATGACCGGGGCCGGTCGGTCACGCGGGCGCGGGTGGCCGAGTAGCCCGGCACAGGGTGGTGAAGGAGAAGGGCCCTCGGCGAATGCCGAGGGCCCTGGCCGCGTGTCGCCGGGGGAAACGCCCACGCGACGTCCGTTGCGGGGTCGGTGCCGGCCGACGGGGTTCGTCGGCCTCGTCACTGCGCGCCGATTCTTGCACCGATCGACGCCGACCACCGTCTTTAACAGTGACAACTAAAAGGTAGCAGCTTTCACTTGGAAGTGGGTAGAGATTGGGTCGTGCTCGCTGTATCGGAACGGCGGGGCTCCGACCTGCTCGCCTTCCGCGGCCGACCCCCGGTCGGCCGATCCCGGACCGCCCGGATCTACGACCGAACCTGCGCCGGGTCTCCTCGTCGGCCGGCGGGAACGTCTCCAGATGCAGTCCTTCCAGGGCCGCGTCGGTGGCGGTGCTGAGCGTGGCGGAAGTGCTGAAGAACCGCAGCCGGGCGCCGTCCACGTCGATCTCCAGGGTGATCACCGGTCCGGTGCCGGGGATCGCGGCACCGGACCCGCCGAGGTACCCGGCGATCTCTGCGGCCAGCTCGCGGTGCCGCCGGTCATGGGTGCGGTCGGCACGGTGGCGCACCTGCCGCAGCAGATGGCCGCCCCACTCCGCGCGATTGCCGGTCCGGCCCGCCAGTCCCTCCGGATGAAGACAGACCCGGACCACATTGACCGGCGGCTCCAGCAGCTCCGGCGCGCAGCCGGCCAGCAGCCGGTCAACGGCGAAGATGTCGGCCTGACGGCGGCGCGCGGACGGGCGCCCGGCTGCCCCGAGCACTGATCCAGCCCCGCGCCCGAGTACGTGTGCTCGGGCGCGGGGCGTGGGAGCGTGCCGGTGATCCGGGACGCCTCCGGTCCTGGTCGGTCCGTGTCACCACTCGGCGAGGAGCGGTGTGTCCGGTTCGCGGCGGCGCCAGGTCTCGGTGAGCCGGGACAGGCGGGTGGGGGCGGCGATGCCGTGCACGGTGGCGATCCGGCCGTCCGCGATGTCGAAGGCGACGGCGGCCACGACCCGGTCGCCGAGCACGAGCAGGAGGGCGGGGGCGCCGTTGACGAGCGCGTAGTGGACGGCGGGCGTGCCGCCGAGCAGGCGCCGTTTGGCGGGGGTGGGCTTGAGGCCGCGTGCGACGGCGGCGACGCGCTGCGGGGTGTCGTACCGCTGCGCTGTCTCGGCCCGGCCGGCGCCGTCGGAGATCGCGGTCGCGTCGTCGGTGAGCAGGGCGACCAGGCGTTCGGTGCGGCCGGAGGAGGCGGCGGCGAGAAACTCCTCGACGATCCTGCGGGCGGACGCCGGGTCGACCTCGCCGCCGCGGCGCGCTGCGGTGACGCGGTGCCTGGCCCGGTGGAGGTGCTGCTGGCTCGCGGACTCGGTGATGTCGAGGATGCCGGCGATCTCGGCGTGGCTGTAGGAGAACGCCTCGCGCAGGAGGTAGACGGCCCGCTCCAGGGGGGACAGGCGTTCCATGACGGTCAGCACCGCCAGGGAGACCGATTCGCGCTGTTCGACGGTGTCGGCCGGGCCGAGCATCGGGTCGCCGTCGAGAAGGGGTTCCGGCAACCAGGCGCCGACGGTGCGCTCGCGGCGGGCCCGGGCCGAGCGGAGCCGGTCGAGGCAGAGGTTGGTGACGACCTTGGTCAGCCATGCCTCCGGCACCTTGATCCGTCGGCGGTCGGCGGCCTGCCACTGCAGGAACGCGTCCTGTACGGCGTCCTCCGCGTCGGCGGCGGAGCCCAGCAGCCGGTACGCCAAGGAGGCCAGCCGGTTCCGGCTGGCCTCGAACCGACCCGCGTCGAAGCGATCAGTGGTGGTGGTGCTGTTCACGCGGAACACCCTATTCCGCTATGCGGCAGCCTTCTCGGCGGACGCGTCCGGCGCGGCGGTCAGGCGACGCCTGCGGGTGGGCAGGCCGAAGGTCGGGTGGGAGACGGCCCACAGTGACATCCGGATGATGGCCGTCTTGACCCGCGCGGCCTTCAGGCCGCCCACGTACCCCGGCTTCGGCTGCGCCCGGACGTCGACCAGGTGCAGGATCCCGTCGCGCCGCCCCAGGCTGATGTGGTTGCCCAGGTACGTGAGCGCGACCGTCGGGACCTTGCGGCCGGTCAGGCGGCTCACGATCGCCTCCGTGGCCTGGCGCCCCGTGCAGCCGGCGGAGGCGCAGGACATCGGCACGGCGATACCGTTGTCGCCCACGGCGTAGGCGGCGTCGCCGACGGCGTAGACGTTCGGGTACGACACCGACCGCATGGTGCGGTCGACGACGATCCGGCCGTTCTCGGTGACTTCCAGGCCGCTGGCGGCGGCGATGGGGTGGACCGTGAACCCGCCCGTCCACACGGTCGCGTCCGACGCCAGGGTGGTGCCGCCGGAACACAGCACCTTCGTCGCCTCGACGGCTTCGACGCTGGTGTGCTCCAGGACCGTGATGCCCAGCCGGTCGCAGGCCCGGCGCAGGTGGCCGCGGGCTCCGGGCGAGAGCCGGGCGCCCAGCTCGCCCCGGGCGATCAGCGTGACCGCGAGGCCGGGCCGGGCCTCGGCGATCTCGGGGGCGGTCTCGATGCCGGTCAGCCCGTCGCCGACGACCACCACGCTGCCGCCTTCGCCCCGCCGCTCCAGGGTGTCCAGGCGCTCGCGCAGGCGCAGGGCCGACGGTCGGCCGGTGACGTCGAAGGCGTGTTCGTCCACACCCGGGACGCCGTTGTGGGCGACGTGGCTGCCGAGTGCGTAGACGAGCGTGTCGTAGGCGAGCTCGTCCTCGGCGTCGGCGAGGGCGACGACCCGGCGCTCGGGGTCGACGGCGGTGACACGGGCCAGGCGCAGCCGTACGCCCGTGCCCGCGAAGACGTCGGCGAGCTTGAGCGGCTCGATCGGGTGACCGGCCGCGAGCTGGTGCAGCCGCAGCCGCTCGACGAAGTCCGGTTCGGCGTTGACCACGGTGATCTCGGTGTCGTCCGGGGACAGCCGACGGGCCAGGGTTCCGGCCACGTAGGCCCCGGCATAGCCGGCGCCGAGGACGACGATGCGGTGTTTCATGTGGTGCTCCTGTGGTTCGCTTGCTCCCCGGGTCTTGAACGGGACAGCGCCCCGATTGCTGACAGGAACGTCCGAAATGTTCCGGAGGGCGACACGAACGGGTGACGCCGTGCGCCGCCCGGTCCTCGGACCGACCACACCGCGGGTCGGTCGTGCCGGGCGCACGTCGGACAGGTCGGCGGACCCGCGGCCGTACGCGGCTCCGGGCGTCCGGTAGGGGCGCCCCGTCGTCGGACGGCGGGGTCCGGCGACGGGGCGGCGGATCACCGGGGGCTTGCGGCCTTCCGGTCGTCGTCCCGGAGGTGCCGGGCGCCGAAGCCGGCCGCCATCTCCCCCAGCGTGTCGGCCACCGCACGGGCGCCGGGCGCTCCGGGTTCGATGAGCGTGTAGTGGCCGGTGCCGGGCAGTACGACGGTCCGCAGGTCGCGGTGCACGGACGCGTAGTCCGTGAACTGGGCCTGCGGGACCTCCTCGTCGACGGCGCCGTGCAGCAGTACGGTCGGGACGCCGGTCGTGCCCGCGTCGCGCAGCAGGGTGATCGGGTCCACCCGGGGCAGCCGCTCCTCGAACAGCTCAGCGCCGCCGAGGAGTTGCAGGGCGGCGTCGTCGCTGAGGCCGTCGCGGCGGGTGGCGGCGAGGTCCGTGATCGGGGCGAGCGCCAGCACGGCGGTCGGCAGGGTCCGGGTGTGCCAGCGCGAGCCGGGGGGCAGCAGGCCGCGGGCCGCGCACCACAGGGCGAGGTGGCCGCCCGAGCAGTGCCCGGCCAGAACGTACGGCCGCCCCCGCGGCAGCGTGTCCACGATCCGCGCGACGTCGTCGAACGTCTGCGGATAGCCGCCTGCGCCGCCGGACCTGCGGAAGCCCGGCAGCAGCACGTCGAAACCCTGCCGGGAGAGGTAGGCGGCGAAGGGGGTCAGGTGCATGCGGTCGTAGCGCCAGTAGCCGCCGTGCAGCAGGATCACGAGCGGGGCGGCGGGGTCCTCGGCGGGCCAGGCGTCGTAGACCTGGTGGGGGTGGTCCCCGTAGCGGCCGTGCACCGGCGCGAGGACCGGCTTCAGGCTCAGGACCCGTTTCTCCTCCTCGGCGGCGAAGGCGGAGATCGTCCTAGACGCCACCGCGCACCTCCCACAGTTCGGGGAAGACCGGGCGGGTCGCTCGTTCCTCCAGCCAGGCGAGCCCGGTGGAGCCGGCGCTGCCGCTCTTGGCGCCCATCGCGCGGCGGACGACCATGATGTGGTCGAAGCGCCAGCGGGCGACGAGCTCGGCGATGTCGGTGAGCAGTTCCCCGAGGACGAGCAGCGGGTCGTGCTGGGGGCCCGCGTAGACCTGCCGCCAGGCTTCGACCACGCCCGGGTCGCAGGTGTGGGGGACGGCCGGGTCGCGGTCCCGGACGTGCTCGGGGACGGGCAGCCCCCGCCGGTGCAGGAAGTGCAGCACCTCGTCGTAGAGGGACGGTTCGCGGTAGGTCTCGGCCAGCGCCTCGTGGACCGCGGCGTCGCCCTGGTGCATGCGGAGCATCCCGGCGGACTTGTCGCCCAGCAGGAACTCCATGTGCCGGTACATCGCCGACTGGAAGCCGGACGCCTGTCCGAACGCCGCCCGGAAGCCGTTGAACTGGGCGGGGGTGAGCGCGCCGATCGGCGCCCAGGCGGCGTTGAGGGCGGTCAGGGTGCGCCGGCTGCGCACCAGCGCGTCCATGGCGGCGTCCAGGTCGTCCTTGGCGAAGGCCGTCCGTGCGGTGCGCCACTCGTGGACGACGAGGGTGAACCACAGCTCCATCACCTGGGTGGTGATGAGGAAGCCCATCTCGTCGGGGGCCTCGGTGAGGGGGCTTTGGAGCGTGTTGAGGACGGACGCGTGCACGTACGCGTCGTAGGGGCTGGCGCCCGGGAAGGGCCGGGTCAGCGGGTCGAGGTCGTCCTCGGCGGCGGCGGTGGGCGGGACGGGGGCTGACGTGCTGTCGTTCATGGCATCTCCTGGTGCTGCCGTCGGTGCCGCGGGGGCGGCTCTCTCACACGCCGAGGTGGACGCCGCCGGAGGCGTCGATCCACTGTCCGGTGATCCAGCGGGCGTCGTCGCCGGCCACGAAGGAGACCACGTCGGCGATGTCGGCGGGGGCGCCGAGCCGGCCGAAGACGGAGGCGGCCGCGTACCGTTGGCGGATCTCCGGGATGCTGAGGGTGGGGTTGATCTCGGTCTCGGTGTAGCCGGGCGCGACGCTGTTCACGGTGATGCCCCTGGGGCCCAGTTCCTGGGCGAGGGAGAGGGTGAGGTAGTCGAGGGCCGCCTTGGTCATGGTGTAGGCGGCGATCGGGGGGAAGGCGACGCGGGTGGCCACCGAGGAGACGTTGATGATCCTGCCGCCGTCGCGCAGCCGGTCCAGTCCGCGCTGGATGATGAAGAAGGGGGCCTTGGTGTTGACGGCGAAGACGCGGTCGTAGTCCGCCTCGGTGACATGCGCGATGGGGCGCGGGAGGGTGATGCCGGCGTTGTTGACGAGGATGTCCACGCCGGGGCGGGTGTCTTCCTGGTCGGCGAGGGCCCGGTCGTAGGCCTCCCAGAGGGCGTCGGCGTCGCCGGGTACGCCGAGTTCGGCGTGGACGGGGAAGGCCCGGCCGCCGTCGGCCTCGATCTCCTTGACCGTGCGCTCGGCCGCCGTCGCGTCGTGCCCGTAGTGGACCGCGACGAGGGCGCCCTCACGGGCGAGGCGCCGGCTGATGGCCCGGCCGATGCCGCGGCTGCCTCCGGTGACCAGGGCGGTCCTGCCTTCGTGCCGCAAGGTGGTGCTCAACGTCTTCTCCTTCTGGTGCGTGGCTGGTGAGTGACTGATGGGTGGGTGACTGGTGGGTGGGTGACTGGTGGGTGGCTTGTGGGTGGGTGACTTGTGGGTGACGGGTGGAGGGGGCGCGGCGGGTCCGCGCCCCCGGTCATACGTCGAAGTCGAGGGTGAGTTCGGGGCTCAGGGGCCGGGCCCGGCACACGAGCGTGTAGCCGGCGGCTTGTTCCTCGGCGCCGAGCGCGTGCTGCGGGCCCGTGGTCACGCGTCCGGTGAGGACCCGGGCCCGGCAACTGCCGCAGATGCCCTCGCGGCAGGCGTACGGCACGTCGGGGTGGGCGGGCAGCAGCGCGTCCAGGACGGTGGCGTCCCGGGACGCGGTGACCGTGCGGCTGCGGCCGTCCAGCAGTGCGGTGATGCGGGTTCCGTGCGGGGTGGGAGCTGTGGGGGGTGGTGTGCTCGGGGACGGTGTGCTGTGAGCTGGTGCGCTGAGGGCTGGTGCGCTGGAGAGTGGGGGTGCGCTCGGGGACGGGGCGTCCGCGGATGACTCGTCCGCGGGAGTGAACAGTTCCGAGCGGATCCGGGCCGGGTCGGCGCCCCACTCCGTGAGTGAACGGCGGACCGCCGCGACCATGCCTGCCGGGCCGCACAGCGCGAACGTGGTGTCGGGGCCGGGGAGCGCGTCGAGCGCGGTGAGCAGCCGGGACAGCTTCGCGTCGTCGATCCGGCCGCCCGGGAGGCCGCTGCCGGACTCTCGGGTGAGCACATGGGTGACGGTGAGGCGGTCGACGAACGCGTCCTTGAGTTCGGCGAGTTCGTCGGCGAGCAGGGCGTCGGCGGCCGTGGGGACCGAGTGGACGATGCTGACACGGCAGGCCGGGTCCTCGCGCAGGGCGGCGGCGGCCATGGCGGCGAGCGGGGTGATTCCGGAGCCGCCCCCGACGAGGACGTGGTGGCCGCCGGGATGCTCGGGCAGGGCGAACGTGCCCGTCGGCGGGGAGAGTTCCAGCACGTCGCCGGGCGCCAGGCCGGTGACGGCGTGGTCTCCGAAGCCGCCGGGCGCCCCGCGGCGGATCACCAGGCGCAGTGCCGTCGGGTCGGCCGGCGGGGGGCACACCGAGTAGCTGCGGCGCAGTTCGGCGCCGTCGGCGCGGCGGTACCGGACGACGACGTGTTCCCCGGGCCGGTGGGCGAAGACGTCGCGCAGGACGTCGGGCACGTCGAGGGTCACCGCGACCGCGTCCGCGGTGAGCCGCTGGACGTCGACGACCGCGAGCCGGTGCCGGCCGGTGCGCCGCCCCGCGGCCCCGGGGCGGCCGGGAGACGCCGGGTGGGGGGTGGCCGGGGGCGGGGGCGGGGCGGCGGAGTCCTCGCGGGGGGCGGCGGGGTCCGGGGGGCCGGAGGCCCGGCAGGTGGTGGCGGCGGTGTTCACGGTCTGCCTCACAGCGCGCTCAGGTGGGGGAACAGCTCCTGGCATCCCGTGCACCGCAGTACGGACTGGCAGCGGTTGGGCCCGAAGGGGCTGTGCGGCCGGGTGGCCCGGGAGCCGCAGTGGGGACAGGGCACGGCGGCCAGGGCCACGGGGACCGGGCCGTTCGCGGCGACGGGCAGGGGCGGGGCGATGCCGTGGGCGGCGAGCTTCTCCCGGCCGGCCGCCGTGACGCGGTCCGTCGTCCACGGCGGGGAGAGCACCTGCCGGACCCGCCCCTCGGGGTGGCCGCTCGCGGCGAGGACGTCCCGGATCGCCGCGACCATGGCCGGCAGCGCGGGGCAGCCCAGGTAGGTCGGGGTGAGTTCCACCTCGAGCACTCCGTCGGCGGCCGGGGCGACGGAGCGGATCACACCGAGGTCGCCGAGGCCGATCATCGGCAGTTCCGGATCGGGCAGCGCCTCCACCAGGGCCCGTACCTCCGCCGTCGTGCGGGCGGGGCGCAGGGATACGACGGGGCGCGGCGCCGCCGGGGCCGGCCGGGTCGGGCCGTTCACCAGCGGCCTCCCGGGAACTGGCGGTGGACCGACTGCATCTCGGCGATCAGCGGGCCGAACTCCTCGGTGTGCAGGCCCGCCCTCCCGCCCCGGGCCCGCCAGTCCGGGTCCGGCACGGTCAGGCCCGCGCGGGTCACGACCTCGCCCACGGCCCGCTCCCACACCGGGCGCAGCGGGGTCGGGGAGGGGACCGTGCCGGCCGACACGAGGTGCCGTACGACCTCGTCCTCGTCGAACAGTTCGGCGGTGTAGGGCCACACCCGCTCCAGGGCCCGCTGCATGCGGCGGGAGCTCTCGGGCGTGCCGAGGCCCAGCCGCAGCGTCCAGTTGTCGGCGTGCATCCGGTGGAAGGCCACCTCCCTGGCGGCCCGCCGGCCGAAGGCGGCCAGCCGGTCGTCCGCGCAGCCGGCCAGGGCCTCGTAGTACGGGACGGCGTAGTGCGTGTACGCGAGCTGCCGGGCGACGGTGACGGCGAAGTCCCCGTTCGGCAGCTCGGTCAGCAGGGCGTTGGTGAACTCCCGCTCGGAGCGGGTGAAGGCGAACTCGTCCTCGGTGCGTCCGGTGCCGTCCACCTGCCCGGCGAGGGTGAGCAGGGTGCGGGCGTGGCCGATCAGGTCGAGGGCGATGTTGGACAGGGCCATGTCCTCCTCGATGCTCGGGGCCCGCGTGATCCACTGGCACAGGCGCTGCCCGAGGACGAGGGCGTCGTCGCCCAGGCGCAGCAGGTGTACGGCGAGGTGGGCGTCGAGGCGTGCGTCGGCGCGCGGGGCTTCGGCGCGTGCGGCTTCGGCGACCGTGGCCGGGTCAGTCGAGGTGGTCACCGTCGGGGCCTTTCTCGGTCAGCGGCGCGAAGTGTTCCGGGTACCGGTAGGGCTTGTGGCGTGCGCCCGCGAAGTACGGGTCGCGTTCGTCGGGGGACGCCGCGTGCACGGCGTCCGAGCGGACCACCCACAGCGACAGCGGGTCGCCGCGCCGGGTGTACAGGTCACGGGCCCGCAGCAGGGCGGTGTCGGCGTCGGCGGCGCGCACGGAGCCGACGTGCTGGTGGGCGAGGCCGCGGCGGGGCCGGACGAAGACCTCCCAGGACGCCTGGGCGCCCTCCGGCTGACGGTTCACGCGCGCTCCTCCGTTCCCGTTCCCGTTCCGCCCGGTGCGGCCTCCGCCGTGGCCGCGTCGCCGGCCGTCCGCGCCTCCGAGGCCGACGACGGGGCCGGGGACGGGGCCGGGGACGTGTCGTCGGCCGCGCAGCGCGCGGCGTACGCGGCGGACGCCTCCCGTACCCAGGCGCCGTCCTCGTGCGCCGCGCGCCGGTGTGCGACGCGCTGCCGGGACCAGTGGGTGTCGTCGCCCAGCGCCGCGCGGTAGGCGTCCCAGTCGACGGGGGTGAAGTCGTAGTGGCCGCGTTCCTCGTTCCAGCGGATCGCCGGGTCGGGGAGGGTGAGGCCGAGGCGTGCGGCCTGGGGGACGCAGGTGTCGACGAAGCGCTGGCGCAGTTCGTCGTTGGTGTGGCGCTTGATGCCCCAGGCCATGGCGCGGCGGGAGACGGCGGCGCCGAGCGCGGCGGCGCCGGTTCCGTCCGTGCCGGTGTCGGGCGGCCCGAACATCAGGGCCACGGCCGGCAGCCACCAGCGGTTCACCGCGTCCTGGGCCATCGCCTTCTGCTCCGGGGTGCCTTCGCACAGGGCGCGCATGAGGTCGTATCCCTGCCGTACGTGGAAGGCCTCCTCCTGGCAGACGCGGCGCATGGCCCGGGCGTACGGCCCGTAGGACGTACGGCACAGGGGGGCCTGGTTGATGACGGCGGCGCCGTCCGTGAGCCAGGCGATGGCGCCGGTGTCCGCCCAGGTCAGCGCGGGGTGGTTGAAGGTGGCCGAGGCCCGCTGCCGGCCCTTGTGCAGGGCGTCGAGCAGTTCGGCCCGGTCCACGCCCAGCGTCTCGGCGGCGGAGTAGAGGTACATGCCGTGCCCGGCCTCGTCCTGGACCTTGGCGATGAGCACCGACTTGCGGTGCAGGGAGGGGGCGCGGGTGAGCCAGGAGCCCTCCGGCTGCATGCCGATGATCTCGGAGTGGGCGTGCTGCGCGATCTGCCGGAGCACCATCCTGCGGTAGCCGTCGGGCATCCAGTCGCGGGGCTCGACGGTCTCCCCCGCGGCGATGAGGCCGTCGAAGTGCGCGAGCAGCTCGTCCTGCGCGGAGGGCACGGCGGAGGCGGCGGACGCGGACCCGGAGGTGGCGGACGCGGAGGTGGCCGGCTGTGCGGTCATGCGCCGCCTCCGCGGCCGGTTCCCGCCACGGCGGGCACGTGCCGGTCCGCGGACCGGACGCAGGGCCTGGGCACTGGCATCACTCCTTCGGCACTGGCCGGGCCGCGGCGCGCCCGGTGCGTCGGCGGCGCCCGTCCCGGATCGGGCGGGTGGCGCTTCTCCGTCTCGCAAAGGGGCCACCCGGCGGTGGGTGGCGCGTCCTCCGTCTCGGAAAGAGGCCCCGCGCGCCCCGCGCTATCCCCGCGCCGGACGGACCGGACGGGTGAGAAAGGTCACGCGCGGACGCGGGGATTGCCGTGCGCCGCGCAGACCTCTTGTTCGGGTGACACGGGACCCACGAGACGCGCTCGGCGGCCGTTCGCCGCGCCGGAAGGGGAAAGCATGGGCACCATCAGGGAGTTGCTGGTCGAACTCACCGGGACCGCCGAGTTCGCCGACGCCGAGCGGGTCGGTGACGACGTCGACCTCGCCGCGAGCGGCATCGACTCCGGAGACCTGGTGCGTCTCGTCCTGCTCGTGGAGCAGCGGCTCGGTGTGGAGATCACCGCCGACCACATGGAGGAGCTGCGCACGATCGCCGACTACGAGCGGTTCGTGGCCGAGCACTCCTCCGTCGGCGCCGGCGGTGCGTGATGTGGCTGACGCAGCTGCTGGAACGCAACCGCCAGTGCTGGCCCGACCGGACGGCGCTGATCGACGAGCGGCGCCGGGTCACCTGGTCGCAGTTCCACGACCGCACGCGTGAACTGGCGCGCGGACTGGCCGAGCTGGGCATCGGGCGCGGCGACCGCGTCGCGGTGCTGTCCAAGGACCGCATCGAGGTCCTGGAGACCTATTTCGCGCTCGCCCGGCTGGGCGCGCTGTTCGTTCCGCTCAACCACAGCCTGGCCGTTCCGGAGGTCGCCGGCATCGTCGAGCGCGTCGGGGCGGTGGCCGTCCTCGGCGAGTCGGAGCTGCTGGACCGGCACCCCGAACTGCCGGCGTCGGTGCGGATCAGGGTGGCGCTGGACAAGCCGGCGTTCGACGCCCTGGGCACCCTGGCCACCGAGCGCGAGCTGCCCGAGGTGGCCGACGCCGACCCGATCGCCGTGCTGCACACGTCGGCCACCACGGGGCAGGCCAAGGGCGTCACGGTCGACAGCGCCTCGTTCCGTGCCATCGCGCTGGGCTGGCTGGTCATGGCGCGTCCCACCGACGGCATCGTCATGGTCAACTGCTGCCCGCTGTACCACGGCAGCATGGTGGTGTCCCTGACCTATCTGGCCGCCGGCGCCACGATCGTGCTCATGCCCGGCTTCACCCCGCAGCGGGCGCTGGCCGCGGTGGAGGAGCACCGCGCCACCCACATGTGGCTGGTGCCGCAGATGCTGCGCTTCATGCTCCAGGCAAAGGGCTCCGCGCACGCCGACCTGTCCTCCCTGCGCGAGGTGCTCTACGGCGCGGCCCCCATGCCGCTGGACGTGTACGCGGACGCCGTGGAGCGCCTCGGCTGCGGTTTCCGGCAGGTCTACGGCATGACCGAGGTCGGTGGCCCCTTCGTCACCCTCGGCCCCGACGAGCACCCGGCGCCCGGGGACGTCACCGCCCGCATCCCCTGCGGGCGCGTCGTGCCCGGCATGTCCGCCCGCGCGGTCGACGGCGCCGGACTCGAGCTGCCCCGCGGCGAGATCGGTGAGATCGTCGTGCGCGGACCGGGTGTCATGCAGGGTTACTGGAACGACCCGGAAGCCACGCGCGAGATCGTGCTCGACGGCTGGATCAGGACCGGTGACCTCGGCTTCGTCGACGAGGCGGGGCGCATCCACCTCGTGGACCGCACCAAGGACGTCATCATCCGGGCCGGGCAGAACGTGTATCCCTCGGAGATCGAGCGCGCCCTGATGACGCACCCCGCGGTCCGGGACGCCGCGGTCGTCGGCATGCCCGACGAGGACTACGGCGAGGTGCCGCTTGCGTACGTCGTCGCCGAACCGGGCACGCGGCCCGCGGAGCTGCTCGCCCACGTCGGGGAACTGCTCGCGCCCTACAAGCGCCCGCGGCGGGTGGAGTTCATCGAGCAGGTGCCCCGCAACCCCGCGGGAAAGATCGTCAAAAAGCTGCTGCGGGCCTGAACGGCGCGCCCGCGCAGTGCCCGGCACCGCCGAGGCCGGGGTCTTGCGAGGGCTCGCCCCACAAGGCCCCCGGCCTCATGGACGATCGGCGGCGTCGCCACGGAAACCCATGGACAGCGAGGCGCCTCCATGCATGGACAGCGGGGCGCCCTCCGTGGAGGACGGTCCACGCCGGTCACCGCCCTCGCGGCGGCTCCGGCGGGTACCGCCGGGTTCGGGCCGCGCGGGACGTCAGCGCCTGTCGCGGTAGTGCAGGAGGAACCTGGCGCGCTGTTCCGGTGGCAGCCGCATCACCGTTTCGCGTACCGAGGAGGGCAGACGGGACAGCTCCCCGTCGTCGTGTCCGAGCAGGCCGGCCAAAGGATTCGACCAGGGGTCGGACAACCTCGACGGCGCGCGGTTCCCGTACATCTGTTCCGCGTAGCGGAACCCGGTGAGATTTCTCGTGATGAGCCTGCGTGTCCCCCTCTTCCTGGCCAAGGCCGAAGCGGCTTCCAGCAGCCGGATGCTGCGCTGTTTGGGCGCCGTGGCCTCGGGGACGAGCGCCACGGCGCAGTTGTTGAGCAGGATCGCGGTCCGGTCGCTGAGCCTGGAGGCGGCGAACCGGAACTTCCACGGGGCCCCGCGCAGTTCCTCCAGCCGTGGCACCACGCGTTCCGTGAGCCGGGTGGCGGCGCGATCCGGTTCGTCGCCGCGCAGCAGTTCCTGCGCGCTGCGGAGGTCGGACACGGTCGCGTCGAGCGCCGCGATGTACGGGCCGAGGCGGGACTGCCGAGTGAGCCCGCGACGGTTCTTCCTGACGAGTTTGCGCGTCTTCCTGGTGCCCGCCAGCTTCGCCGCCTCGTCGAGCAGGTCGAAGCTCTCCCGCGCGGGTGAGGGCTCGGAGGCGGGGGACAGCGCCACGGCGCAGTTGTTGAGCAGGACCGCCGTCGCGTCGGCCAGTTGGGCCGCGCTCCGCCGCTTCTCGCCGTCCTCGCTCCGGCTCAGCTCGGTGAGCTCCGGCAGCACCTGCTTCCTGAGCCGTTCGGCGGCTCGCCGGGGCTTCTCGTCGTCCAGGAGCCTGCGCACCTCGTCCAGCGACTTCACGGTCGAGGCGAGCCCCAGAAACTTGCGGTTGTCCGTGACGATCCTGCGGGTCTCCTCCGTCTCGGCCAGCGCCAGCGCCAGTTGGAGCAGCCTGGAGTCCTCCCCCGCGGGAAACGAGGTGCCGGCGCCGGAGGAGATGACGCAGTTGTTGAGCAGCAGCGCCGTCCGGTCGCTGAGTTTGGCGGTGTGGCGCCGTACGCCGTCGGTGCCGAAGGCGCGCAGCCTGGTCAGCCGCGGTACCACCTTCTTCTCCACGACCGACACCGCCCGGACGGTGTGCTCGGGGTGCAGGTCGCGGGCGCGGTCCAAGGCGACCCGCACGGCGTCCAGCTCCGGGCGCAGTTGCTGCTCGACGGCCTCGTCCAGCAGGTGCTCGCCGGCCCAGGACCAGGCTCCGAAGTGTCCGGTCATCCGTTGCGGCGACGCCGCTTTGGCGGCGAGTGCCGCCAAGGGCGTGACCAGGGTGCGGCGGACCTCGCCTTCGAGCACGGGGAGCGCCGAGGGGTCCAGGCGGTGATCGTCGAGTGCGGTGATGCGGTGGCGGAGATGGTCCCAGAATCCGGGGTGGCCGAGCGCCCGCTGCCAGCCGGCGGCGGCCGCTCCCCAGCCGTCCTCCCCCTCGGCGGGCGCCGCGCGGCCCGACAGTTCCTCGTCCAGGGCCCGGGCATGGGCCCGTACTGCCGCGTCGTGCGCCTGGTGCAGCTCCCGGTCGCAGCCGCAGGAGCCGTCCGGAGCGTCCCAGAGCCAGAACAGCTCGTCGACGATCCGGCGCTGCGGATGGTCGATGACGTCGAAGGCGGCCGCGTACTGCTCCGCGCTCCGTCGGCCCGGCACGGGCAGCTCGCCCGCGGGAAGGTGCACCCCGGCGCGGGCGGCGGTGGTGATGTGCTGCTTCTGTCGGCGGATCGTCCGGCGCGTCGCCATGGTGGAGAGCCCGGTCAGCCTGAAGGCGTTGCGCTGATAGAGCTCGGGGACGGTGAGTTCGCGAAGGCGCTCCAGGACCACCGGTGCGGTGCCGTTCGGCAAGGCGTCCTCCCAGGTGTTGCGAGTTCAACGGCGCTCTTGCCGTGTCACGAGTCGGTGTGCGGGGTCAGGACCACCGTGACGGTCCGGTTCGCCGCGTCGGTGTCGTGCGGGGCGTCCCGCTGCTCGGCGGAGGCGACCAGGAAGCCGGTGAGCGGCCGGTCGGCGGCGTCGCTGAGCACGCGGGCGGCGGTCATGGCCCGCCACAGCGAGGTGACCGAGCCTCCGCCGGTGGGGGCGCCGGGCACGTCGGCGATGTGTCCGAGGACCTCGACGCGCAGGTTCCGCTGCCCGGCGAGGCGCTCACCCACCCGGGTCAGCTGTGCGACCCCCGCGTCGGTCGGCTCGGCTCCCTGCGCGAACAGGCCCTGCGCGAAGACCACCTCCACGGAGTCCTCGTGCCGCTCCACCCGGGTCCCCGGGGTGCGGACCGCCTGTGCGAGCGCGTCGAGCGCCTGAGCACGCCGGGCCTCGGCCGCCGCGGCGGCGGCTCGCCCGGGCTGTTCCTTCGGTTCCTGCCGTACGTCCTGTCCGGCACGGGGAACGGCCGCGGAGTCGGACACCGGCTCCCGGGCACCGGACGGCAGCTGGGTGGCGAGGACCCACGCCGCCGTGATCGCCCCGGCGCACAAGGCGACGGCCACGGCGGGCCGGCCCCGGTGGCGGGCTCGGGCGAGGGCGGCGGCCGGGCCCGTGCGCCGGAACCGCCGGATCCGGGCGAGGGCGGCCTCGGCGGACTCGTCGTCCGGGTGCTCGTCGAGCAGCCGGCGCCAGCATCGTTCGGCGGCCTCCAGCTCGCCGCGCTGGGCGTGCACGCGGGCGCGCAGGTCCGTCACGTCGCGGTGCCGGGTGACGGCGGGGTCGTCGGCGCGGTCCAGTTCGCGCAGCGCCGCGTCCAGGTCGCCGGCGCGGGCTTTCGCGGTGGCCCGGGCCACGGTGTACTCGACGCGCAGCCCCGTGGCGAGGTCGCGGTCGGTGCGGGGCCCGGACACGGTCACGGGCTGGGTTTCCGTCGCGGTCACCGGCGGATCACCCCGCCCTCGACCGGACCGCCCGGCGCGTCGAGCTGCCGGGTGAGCTCGGGGGGCAGCATCTCGTAGAGCCGCTGGAGGACGTCGAGGAGGGTGTCCCGGTCGCGGGCGGCGACGGCCCGTTTGCCGCGCGCGATCACGGCGTCCGCCTCGTTGCGGGGTGTCATCACGTGGCGCATCCGGGACAACTCCTCGAACAGCTCGTACTCCAGCTCGCCGGTGGCGCGTTTCAGGTCGACGTAGAGGTCACGCGCCTGCTCCCGCAGCCGTTCGAGTCGGGCGACGTCGGCGTTCTGCATGGCCTGGCCGGCCCGGCCGCGCAGGCGCTCCAGTTCCTGCCGCTCGGCCGCGCTTCCGCCGCGCCGGAGCAGGCCCTCGCACTCCTTGAGCGCGTCTCCCAGTTCCAGCATCAGCCGTGGCGCCTCGACGGCCTCGCGCTCGACGCGGTCGAGCCGCGCGTGCAGGTCGCGAAGGAGCTGGTCGCATTCCAGGGCCCCATTCATGTCGGTGACCGCGTGGTCGATCTTCACGCGGAGCTGCTCCGTTTCGCCGGACAGCTCCCGCAGGACGGGCTGCGCTGCGACGGCCCTGGTCTCCCGCACGCGTTCGGTGAGTTCGGCCGTCCGCCGCTCCAGGCGGCGCAGCTCGGCGACGAGTTCGGCGTGCTCCGGCTGGGCGCTTTCCAGCCGTACCCCGGCCTCGAACTCCACGCCCATCGTCTCCACGACGGCCCTGGCCTGCCCGATCTTGCGGATTTCGTAGCTCACTTCGACCTCGCTGCCCTCCGGGAGGTCGTAGCGCAGGTCGCCCCGGCGGAAGGTGACCTCGCCGACCTGCTTGTTGTTCTTCGCCTCCGCGTCCTCGCCTTCGAGGAGGGGGATGCGGATGACCGCGTCGGGATGGTCCCGGGTCAGGGCGATGGTCGTGTGGAAGGTGCTGCTTCCGTCGGTCGGCAGCGCCGCCCCCTTGCGGACGATCGCGGCGAAGGCGCCGTCGTGCGTGCCGATGCCGAGCGAGTGCGTGAGGACCGGCCCCGGCGGCAGGGTGTTCGTGTGGGTGATGGTCAGCGTGTCGGGGGTGAGCTTCTGCCTCGCGCCCGAGGCGTCGGTCAGCTCCACCGTGAACCGGGACTTGGTGTCGGGGGTGATGGTGACGGTGGTGTAGAAGGAGCCGTCCGCGCCGAGGGCGACCCTCGGGCCGTGGAAGGCAGGGATCCCGTCCGGGTTGTGCAGGGAGACGCTGTAGCCGGTCCAGTCCACCCGGCCGGTGCGGTGCAGTTTGCCGGACACGGGGATCTGGGTGGTGTCCAGCGACTGGGGCTCGTAGAACAGGTCGGCGGTGAACTCGCCGGCGCGGGGGCGCGGCCGGGTCGCGGGGGCGCGGACGGTGCCGGCGTAGATGGCGGCGCCGCGGGCGACGACCGTGGACGGGTCCTGGCTGTGGTCGAGCCGGATGCCGAGCCCGTCCCGCGGGTCGGCGAGCAGCTCGCGCAGGCCGGGGGCGAGCGTGGCGCCCCCGACGAGCAGCAGCCGGTCGATGTGGTCGGGGCGCAGCGAGCCGTCGGTCAGCGCCTTGCGGCACAGGTTGATCGCCCGGGTGTAGAAGGGAAGGGCGATGTCGTCCAGGGCGCCGCGGGTCAGCGTGTACGCGAACTCCTGTTCTGTGCCGCTGTCGTCCTTGAGCTCGACGAACAGTGTCGCCGAACCGGCCCGGGACAGTTCGATCTTGGCGGTTTCGGCGGCCCCCTTCAGCTTGGCGAAGTTCGTCCGCCACCGCGCGTTGCCGCGGACGAACTCCCTCAGCCCGAGGTCGCGTTCGACGGCCGGCGCCAGCAGCAGGTCGACGATGGCCCAGTCGACGTCCTTCCCGCCCAGGTGCCGGTCACCGGCGTGCTGGAGCAGTTGGAGCTCCCCGTCCCGCTTGCTCATCACGGCCGCGTCGAACGTGCCGCCGCCCAGGTCGAAGACCATCCAGTGCGCGGACTCGGCGGCGTTGTCCACGCCGTAGGCGAGCGCGGCCGCGTTCGGCTCGTGCAGCAGCGGGCAGTGCTCCCCGAGCCCGGCCAGCACCGCCGCCTTGCCGGTGGCGCTGGACTGGTTCAGCGCGAACGCCGCGGGCACCGTGATGACGGCGACGGCCGGCGGCTCCCTCAGTTCCACGTCGGCGGCGACGTCCTGGCACAGTGACTTCAGCACCTCGGCGGACAACTGCTCGGGGGTCAGGGAGACATTCGCCCGGCGGAAGCGGTACTCGGCGCCGGCCACACCCATCCGGAGCTTGAACTCGGCGTACGCGTCGTCCGGATCGGTCTCCGCGTGCTCGCGGGCCCTGCGGCCGACGTAGGTCACTCCCTCCCGCGGCATCCACACCGCGGACGGGGTGCAGTCCCAGCCCTCGTTGTTCTTGATGATCCGGGACCGGCCGTTCTCCGCCACGGCGACGGCGCTGTTGGTGGTCCCGAGGTCAATGCCGAAATCGATGGTCTCACGCATCTGATCTCCCCTGCCGACTCCACGATCGGCTGCGTGTGCGAATCAGGAAAGAGGCGGCCTGCCGACGACGACCTCACCCATCTGGATGAGGCGTCCGCGGAAGTAGACCGAGGGCAGGAAGGTCTCCAGGACGACTTCACGGGTGAGGGCCGGGTCGTCCTCGAACGACAGGACCTTCAGCGACAGGCCGGGGTCGTAGTGGTCCCCGTCGTGATCCAGGATTCTGAGCTCGACGCCCTCCTGCAGTGCCTGGCGTGCGGTACGCAGGCTGCGGCCGATCTGCCGGGAGGCGTTTCCCGGCCCGTCGTCCTGCCGCCCCAGTCTCCGTTCCGCCTTCCACACGCCGGTGGCCGCCTCGGCGAGCCGGGCGGTGTCGAACTCCTGCGCCTTCGGCGTAGCCGCGGCGGTCGCGGCGGCGCGGCGTGCGGCGGCTCCGGCCGCTTCGAGGTTGGCGAGGGCGGTGTCGAGCACGGCGAGGTGGTCGGCGATCCGCTCGCGCTGGCCGGCGTCCAGCCGTTCCGGGGCGATGCGGAACTCCCGGGGGTGCTTCCACTGCCGGTACCAGCAGGCCAAACGGTCCTGCGTGTCTCTCCGCCTCACGTCCCCACCTCTCGGCGCTCGCTGCGACGGCGCCCCTCGGTCGTGCCGGGCCCGTCCCGCACGACTGTGGCGGCACCGCTTCGGGAGGGGTCCCGAGACGGCACCGGTACACCGGTACCGGCAGCCCGACACGGGTGACGGACGCCAGGAGCGCTTCACACGGCGCAGGGTCTTCGGGGGAGGCAGGACGTTGCACCACCTTGGGATCGACCGGCTGGAACCGGCGCTGCTGGCGGCGGCCGACGGCCTCTCGGGCGCCGTCGCCGCGGCCGTCGAAACCGGTGCCGCCCTCGTCGAGCCGTCCCACGTGCTGATCGCGCTCGCCCGGGTGCCGGGCAGCGTGACCGCGGGGCTGTTCGGTCGCAGCCGCATCCCCGTGGAGGCGTTCGTGGAAGCGCTGCGCACCCAGAGCCCGGCACACGACGGGATGCCGCCGACGGAACTGACCGACCGCACCGCTGCCTCGGCGACCCGGGAGGCGTTGGGCGCGCTGCCCGCCGGGGCCGGGGAACGGGAACTGCTGGCCTCGGTCCTGCCCCGCCTGGAACCGCCCGCCGCGCTGCTGCTGCGCGAATACGCCCGGGCCGATCTCGACCAGTGGATCAGCGAGTGCCACGCCGAACCCGGCCGGGCGCGGGAGGTGTTCGGCGACGACGGCCGACTGCTGCTCGACTGCTTCAGCCCGGGCGCGCGGCAGGTGCTGTCCGCGATGGCCGGGCCGAGGAACGACCCGGCGCCCGGCCTGCTGACCACCGCTCACCTGCTGCGGGCCATGGCCGAGGTGCCCAACGGCCTGATCGAGCAGGGGTGCCGCTTCCTGAGCCGGGACGTTCGCGTCCTGCGCCTGCGGATGGCGTCCCTCACGGGCGACGGCCGGGATGCGTCCGGGCCGGGACTCACGGGCGGCGGCCGGGGCCCGTCCGGCCCGGCACTCGCGGGCGGCGGCCGGGGCCCGTCCGGCCCGGGCGGGGCGCTCGCCCGCGACCGCCTCCCGGAGCCGCTCGCGCGCACGCTGCAGCAGGCCGCCGCGGTCGCGGCGCAGCGCGGCAGTGACCTGGTCGCCGAGCGCGACCTGCTCGCCGCGCTGCTCGACACTCCGGCCGGCCTGGCCGGGGGGCTGCTGCGCGACGCCCGTGTCGACATCACCCGGCTGCGCCGCTATGCCGAGGAGTACTACCAGGAGCTCCCCGAGCAGGCGCCGGACGCCGCGGCGCACGTGCCGCCGCCGCACGAGTCGCTCGACCGGCTGCGCGAGCGCCTGATCGGACGGGAGGCGGTCATCGACCGCCTGGCGCCCCACCTGGAGATGATCACCCGGTCGCTCAGGCGGGGCCTGCGCCTGCACGATCGCCCCCTGGGCAGGTTCCTGTTCTGCGGTCCCAGCGGCACCGGCAAGACCCTGGCCGCCCGCGCGCTCGCCGACGTGGTGTACGGCTCGGAGGACGACGTGCTCTTCTTCGAGATGGGGCAGTTCAACACCAAGGAGTCGATGAACAACTTCATCGGCGCCGCGCCCGGCTACGTCGGCTACGGGGAAGGCAGGCTCACCAACGGACTGCGCGACAACCCCCGGCGGGTGCTGCTCTTCGACGAGGTCGAGAAGGCGGACGGCAGGGTGCTCGACGCCCTCCTGCGGCTGCTGGACGAGGGACGGATCAGCGATCCCGCGGGACCGGTGCGCGACGCCCGTGACTCGGTGATCGTGCTCACCTCAAACCTCGGCGCCGCCGAGTTCGCCGACGTGGCGCCGTCGCGGGACGGCCAGGAGCCGGAGGCCGCCGCGCACGTGCGGCGGATCATGGCGGGGTTCTTCCGGCCCGAGTTCCTCAACCGGATCGACGAGGTGGTCCTCTTCGAGCCCTTCCGGCAGGACCAGCTCGAAGCCATCGCACTCGGCGGGCTGAGGCGGCAGGCCGCCCAGGTGGCCGGGCAGCTCGGGGTGGAGCTGTGCTGGACGCGGGACTTGGCGGCGCGGATCGCGGAACTGGCGATGACGCGGCGCCGGGAGGAGGCCGCCCGCGGCGTGAACCGTTACGTCGACGGCGTCCTCCCTCCCCTGCTGCGGCTGCTGGACGAGGCCGACAGCCGTGGGGAGTTCGTCGAGCGGGTGCGCATCGTGCCGGACGGCGAGCGGCTGTCGGTCGTGGACATCAGTGGGGCGGGGACCGGTGCGGCGGGCATCAGGGGGGTGGGCATCGGTGGCTGAGCTGCTCGACGGTCGCTACCTGTTGCACGAGAGGCTCGGGCAGGGCGCGTTCGGCACGGTCCACCGGGCGGAGTTCCGCGTCCTCGGGCACACGCTCCGGGAGGTCGCCGTCAAGCTCTTCCACGAGGGCCCGGCGATCCCGGCGGTCCCGGTGGGGGAACTGCTCGGCGAGGCGCTGCAGTTGGTCCGGACCGTGGCCGAGTGTCCGGATCCGGTGGTCCGCGACCGCTTCCTCACCTGCTACGACGCCGGCGTCGAGGGCGGCGGCACGGGACGGCCGTACCTGGTGACGGAACTGGCCCGGGGCGACCTGGCCGGGCGGCTGCGCGGCGGCCAGCTGCCGGTGGCGACCGTGCGCGACCACGCGCTGCAGATCTGCCAGGGCCTCGCCTTCCTGCACGAGCGGGGCGTCGTCCATCTGGACCTGAAGCCGGGCAACATCCTGGTCTCGGCGTCCGGTTCGCTCAAGATCGGCGACTTCGGGCTGGCGCGCCGCGTCAGCACGTTGCTGCGCCGCGCTCCCGCCTCCCGGGGGACGTCGTGGTACCTGCCGGCCGAGGTGCTGCAGCTGCAGGACGCGGGCCCCGAGGCCGATGTCTACGCCCTCGGCCTCATCTGCTACGAGATGCTCACCGGCCGCCTCCCGCGCCAGGACCAGCTCCGGGCCGCGGCGCCGGGCGACGGGGGCCGGACCGACACCGACGCGCTCGTACGGCTGAGGCTGCGCGACGTGGAACCGGCCGGCGCCCGCAACCCCGAACTGCGCGGCCACCCGCTCGAAGCGGTGGTCCAGCGCGCGCTCAGCCCCCTGGCCACGGACCGGTACCCGGACGCCGGCGCGTTCCTGCGCGCCCTGGACGCGACCGCGCCGGCGCCCCCGCCCCGCACCCCGACGCCGCGCCGGCGGGCCGAGGAGCTGGTGGCGCACACCCGCGCGGCGATGCGGCGCGGCGACCTCGACCTCGCGCACGAGCTGGTGCGCGAGGCGCTCGATGTCGACCGGGCGCTGCCGGACACCGCGATGGTCGCCGAGGTGTACCTCGTCGCGACCGAGCTGGCCCTCCTCCGCGAGGACCCCGTCGAGGCCCGGGCGATGGCGATGGAAGGGCTGGGCAGGCGCCGCTGCCGGGTGACGTACCAGGCGATGGCGACGGCCTTCGCGGGCACGGAGCTGGGCCGCGGCTTCGCCCGCCGGAGCCGGGAGGGGACGAGCCGATGACCGCCCCGAGCGAGCCGACGACGGCCGGCCGCGAGCCCACGACGGCCGGCCGCGAACCCACGCCCGCCGCATCCATGCCGACCACCCCCGCGCAGCGGCCCACGCCCCTCGGGCCCGAGCCGGGGACTCCGGCCGCGGAGCAGGAACGGCCGCGGTCCGGGCCCGCCCCGGTGCTCCCCGCCGAACCGGCGTCCGCCTACGAGGCGCTGTGGCAGGACGGGGAGCTGCAGCCGTGGACCCCTGCGGCGATCCGGCTGTGGGAACAGGAGGACGGCGACGACGTCGAGGTCGTCCACCACCTCGCCATCGCGCACCACGCCCGCGCCTACGACCTGGAGGCGGCCCACGACGACGCGGCCTTCGCCCACTTCGAGAAGGCGCTGCGGCACTGGGCCACGCTCTGTGGGGAGCCGGAGTTCTGGCGCCGGATGCACGAGCGCCTCGACGAGGCCATGGGCGCCCCGGTGCCGGACGCGATCGTGGCCGAGGTGCGGACGCGGCTGCCGTACGACCTGCTGGAACCCCATGTGACCCTGGCCGCCCGGCTGCGGCTCACCGATCCCGGCCGGGCGCGCCGGCACGTGCGGCTGGTGACCGGCTCCGCCTTCCCCGACGCGATCGTGGCCGAGGCGCGCGACGGCCTCGTGCGGGACCTGCTCGACGGCGTCCCCGCGGCGGTCGCCGAGGGCAGGTTCGCGGAGACGATCGACGTCCTGGAGTCATGGCTGCTCCTGGACCCGGACCATCACGGCCTGCTGCACGCCCTGCTCCTCACCGGCAGGAGCTGGATCGAGCGGCTGCGGGAGCAGCCGTACGCGCAGCGGCGGACGGAGGAGCTGCTCGACCGTGTGGACGCCCTCGTCCGCACCGGGCTTCCCCGTTCGGCGGCGCCCGGCGGCGAGCTCGCCAAGGAGCTGGCGCGGCACGAGTGTCTGCTCGCCCTCCGGGCCTTCGGAGCTCTCGGCGCGGTCAGGCCCTCGCCGGACGCGCTGGGCTCGCCGTCGGAGGTCGAGCAGGCCCGGCACCGCGGCCGGCGGGCCGCCCGCCACGTGGACCGGGCGCTGGAGCTGTACCCGGAGCTGGGCGAGGATCCGCGCTGCACGGAGGTGACGGAGCTGCGGAACGAGGGGCTGCCGCGCTTCCTGGCCTGGCTGGACGCGGTGGAGGCGCAGTTCCTGCTCACCGCGTTCGGCATCGGTGACCGGGAACTGTCCCGGGCCCGGCTGCTCCTCGACGCGGCCGGGACGTACGCGGCGGCCGATCCGGGCCTCGAGGAGTTCGTCCGCTCGCTGGAGAACCTGCTCTCGCTGCGGCAGGTGTGAGACGACCAGGAGAGATGATCCATGACCGACAACCCGTGGGCCTGGCGCGACGGGCACAACCCGTACCGCGCCACGCCCTTCCAGGTGCTCGCCCTCGCCCCGGACCTCGGCGGGCGGGGGGCGATCCGCAGCCACGTCAGGAAGCGGCGGCAGCGCATCGAGCGGCGCGCCGACCGCTACCCGCTGTTCGGACGCACCCTGCGGGTCGCCGAGGTGAACGCGGCGGAGGACCGGATCAAGGACCCGGCGCAGCGCCTGCTGGCGCAGCTGTGCACCCACCGGCCCGAGCCATCGGCCCGAGCCGCCGGTCCGACCGGACCGGTCCGATGACACGGCCGGCCGACGCGATGCGGATCGACGAGCGGGAACGTCCCCTCGCCGACCGGCCGGAGCCCCCGCAGGGCGTCGTGTGGCGGCTGCTGCGTGAGAAGGCGCGGACCGGCGACGCGGCGGCGGAGGAGACCCGCCGACAGGTCGAGGCGCACAGGAGCGCCCTCGAACACCTCGCCCGGGACGTCGCCGGCGTGCTGCACGGGTTGCACGGCGTCACGCCGGCCACCGCCGCCGACGCGCTGCCGTCGCTCGCGCACCGGCTGGCCAGGGCCCTGGAGGCCGCCGGCGCCCGCTACCTCGATCCGGCGGGCACGCCCTACGAGGAGGTCCGGATGTGGGCCGACGTGGAGGGCTGCGAACCGGTGGCGGGCCTGGAGCGGCCCGTGGTGGCCGAGACGCTGCAGCCCGGCGTGCTGATGGCCGACGGAAAGCTGACCCAGCGAGCGCGGGTGTATCTGGCCGTCCCGCGGGCCGCCGACGAACGGCAGGAGGAACAGGAATGAGCATCACCGTCGGAATCGACCTCGGAACCACCAACAGCTGCGTCGCCGTGCCCGCCGACGCGGACGTCCCCGGCAAGCGGGAACTGATCGCAGCGGGCCGGCTGCGGCCGGTCGGCGGCGCGCTGATCATCACCGACGCGTACCAGGCGCCCATCACCCCGTCGGTGGTGTGGCTGGGCGAGGACGGCGCCCCGGTCGTGGGCAGCCTGGCCAAGAACATGGTCAAGCGCGACGGGCAGCCGCCGCCCGCGATGTTCTTCAAGCGCATGATGGGCACCGACCAGCCGGTGACCGCCGGCCACGCCGACCTGACGCCGCAGCAGGCCTCCACGCACGTCCTGCGCCACCTCAAGGCCCTCGCCGAGGAGGTGCTGCGGGTCCCGGTGGACCACGCCGTGGTGACGGTGCCCGCCTTCTTCGAGATGCGGGCCAAGAACGAGACCGTGCAGGCCGGCCTCGACGCCGGCCTGGCGAAGGTGGAGACGCTCATCGAGCCGTTCGCGGCCGCCCTGGCCTCCGCCCACGGGCAGCGGCCGACCGAGCCGAAGACGTTCCTCGTCTACGACCTGGGCGGGGGCACGTTCGACGTGTCCGTAGTGGCCTGGTCCCCGGAAGCCGGCTTCGAGCACCTCGCGTTCGAGGGCGACCGCTACCTGGGCGGCTACGAGTTCGACAAGGCGATCGTGCGCTGGATGGCCGAGCGGCGCCCCGCCTACGACCTCCGCCTCGAACCGGACCGGCCGGAAGAGGCCCGCCTGCTCGCCCGCCTGCTGGTCCGGGTGGAATCGGAGAAGCACTTCCTCTCCCGGGAGCAGCAGACCGAGATCTACGTGGAGGGCGAGGCCGACCGGGCCGGCATCCCCATGACCATCAAACTGCCCTTCGGCCGCCCCGAGTTCGAAGAACTGATCCGGGACGACGTGCAGCGCACGCTCGCCCACTGCGACGCCGCGCTGCAACGGGCCGGGATCGCCCCCGCCGACCTCGACGAGGTCGTCATGGTCGGCGGCTCGTCGCGGGTGCCGCTGGTCGGCCGCCTGCTGCGGGAGCGGTACGGGCACGAGCCGCGCCTGATCGACCCCGACCTGTGCGTCGCCGTCGGCGCCGGCGTCAAGGCGGGCGCCACCGGTGTCCGGCAAGGCGTCCTGGAGATCGACCAGGTGGCGGCCGCCCTGCCCGCGACCGACATCGCCGGGCGGGTTCACCCGGGCCCGGACGGGACGGTGACGGGCCCCGTGCAGGTCGTGCTGCGCTCCGGGGACGGGGTCCGGAACCTGCGTCAGCGGACCGACCCCGAGGGGCGGTTCGTCTTCGAGGACGTCGCGCTGCACGACGGGGACAACGAGCTGACGGTCACGGTCGTCGCGGACGGGGAGGAGATCGAGACCCGCCGGTTCACCGTGACGCCCGACCAGGCGCCGCCGCCCACCGACGAGGGCGACGTGCTGGCGCACGACTTCTTCGTGGAGCTGGAGGGCGGGCCGCACCGCATCGCCCAGGCCGGGACCAGACTGCCGTACCACACCGGCTTCCCGCTGGAGACCGCCGGCCAGGGCGTGGTGCTGCGGGTCCGGCTGCACGAGGGGCTGATCCCCATCGGCCAGGTGGAGATCCACGACCTGCCCGGCACGCTGCCGGCCGGCACACCGGTGGAGCTGGAGCTGGAGTTCCGGCCCGACTGGTCGATCGACGCGGAGGTCCGGGTCCCCGCCGTCGGCATGCAGGGACGGGCGCTGATCTCCGTACCGCGCGAACACGTGCCCTCCTGGGAGGAACTGCGGCAGCGGTACGCGGACATCGGGTCCGGCTGGCAGGAGCGGCGGGCGGTGGCCCGGCCGGAGGACGCCATGCGCATCGGGCCGCAACTGGACGTCGTCCTGCGGGAGTGCGAGGCACTGCTGGACCAGCGTCAGGACCGGGCCAAGTGCCATCACCGGCTGCGCGAGGCACGGACGCTGCTGGACAGGGTCCGGCTCCCGGCCGCGGAGTCGATGCACCCGCCGCTGCCGGAGTTCGAGAACAGGCTGGCCGAACTCGCCGCGCTCTGCGACCGGCTCGCCCGCACCGACGCCACCGAGGCGCAGCAGCACCGTGAGAGCATTCCCGGGCTGCGGGCGGCCGGGCTCGCGGCGTACCGGGCCGGCAACGCCCTGGACTGGCACAGCATCAACCAGGCTGTCGAGGACCGCTGCGTCGCCGTGCACCGGAGGGTGAGCGCCGGTCAGCCGCCGCCCAGCCCGGCGAACCTCCGGTTCCTGCTCCACCAGGAGCTGCAGGAGCTGGACCGCGCCCTGCGGGACACCGACCGGGTCACCGGCGGGAAGTACGCCGGCCGGGTCGAGGAGTTCCTCGCCGAGGTGGCCGCGATCGTCGCGGCGGTGGGCAGCGTCGACACCAACGACGTACGGTCCCCCGATCGCTTCGCCGGGATCCATCGCAACGAGGTGCAGCCGCTGGCCGCACGGATCGAACACTGGATGGAGGAGATCACGGGCGACGACCCCGGAGTGATCCCGCTCAGGCGACGCGGAGGCGGTGAGTGGCCGTGATCGACTGCCCCCTGTGCGGCCGGACGCTGACCGCACCGGCTCCCGAGTGCCCGGTGTGCCGCGGCGACCTGCGTCCGCTGGCGCGGATCGCCGCACTGGCCGACGAGCACTTCAACCGGGCGGTCGCGCTGGCCCGCAGGCAGCAGTGGCACGGCGCCGCCGAGCATCTGGCGGTCACCCGCGCGCTCAGCCCTCACGACGTCGACGCCATCGTCCTGCTCGCCAAGGTCCGTTACCGCCAGCGGGGCGGGCAGCGCGCCGAGGCCGGTCGACTGCTGCGGCGGGCGGTCGAACTGGCGCCGGACCGCGAGGACGTCCGCGCGGCGCTGGAGGAGGCCGCCCGCCCGCAGCGGCAGCCCGGGCAGGGGCGCAAGCGGCGCCGCCGATGAACCGTGAGAGGCAGGTGAACGTACGTGCGCGACGCGTCGTCGTCCGGGAACGGCCCCGAGCCCGGGAGCGGCCATGAACCCGGGGGCGGCTACGAGCGGCTCCGCGAGCGTGGCAGCCGGGCCTTCTCGGCGGGAAACCTTCGGGAGGCGATCGAGGCCTTCGGGGACGCCGTGCGTCTGCGCCCCGATCTGGTGACGGCCCACCTCGACCTCGGCAGGTGCTTCGAGGAGACCGGCAGGACCGAGGTCGCCCGCCGCATCTACGAGCACGCCCTGCGCACCGACCCGGCCTCGCCCCTGGCCGCGGCCGCGCTCGCCGGCCTGCCCGCCAGACCACCCGCCCGGCACGCCTTCGAGCTGGGGCAGGTGGTGCGCAGCCCGGACAACTCCTACCGCGTGCTGGAGCGCAGGATGGGCGGGCACGGCGCGGTGTCGATCGTGGAGCCGGAGGGGCGCAGCAGCTTCTTCGACCGCGTCGGGTACCGCCGCTACGTGCTCAAGACCTTCAACCTGCCGCAGCCGTGGAGCGACGAGGACCGGGAGCGCTTCGCCAACGAGGCCCAGACGTGGGTGCTGCTGGAGAGGCACCCCAACATCGTCACGGCACTGTGGGTCGAGCGGGTCGAGCACCACCACTGCCTGCTGCTGGAGTACGTCTCCGGCGGCGACCTGGACACCGCCCTGGCCAGGGGGCCGCTCGCCCTGGAGCGCGCGCTCCGCTTCGGCCTGCAGTTCTGCGACGGCATGGAGCACGCCTCCCGCACCCTCGGCGTCCTGCACGGGGACGTGAAGGCGGCCAACTGCCTACTGACCGAGGACGACACGCTCAAGGTCACGGACTTCGGCCTGGCGCAGGTGTTCGGTCCCGCGCAGGCGGTCGGCGGACGGCTGCTGGAGCTGCGGCCGGAGGTCAGGGCCGTCTACCTGGTGCCGGGCGGAACCCGCAGCTACCGGGCGCCCGAGCAGTCCCGGATCGGGGCGCGCGTGGACGTACGGACGGACATCTACGGTTTCGGCGTGCTGCTCCACCAGATGGTCACCGGCGATCTGCCGGTCAGCGGCAGCATCGCCGCCGAGCACATCAGGGCACGGACCGGCCCGGACGACTTCCCGGCGGGACTGCGGGAGTTGATCCTCGCCTGCGTGGAACGGGAACCGCAACGGCGACCGCGCAGCTTCCGCGGCCTGCGCGGGGAACTGCAGGCCGTGTACGAGAGGGTCGTCCGGCGGCCGGCGCCGACGCCGGCGCAGCCCCTGCCCGGCGACCGGGACCTGTACATCCGCAGAGGAGCGGCGCTGGACGAGCTCGGCCGGCACGAGGAGGCCCTCGCCTGGTTCGGCAAGGCGTTGCGGGTCGCTCCGGGCGACGGCTGGGCGCTGCACAACAAGGCCCTCGCCCTGATCGCGCTGGGGCGCCGCGACGAGGCGCTGGCCTGTCTGGATCAGGCGCTCGAACGCTATCCGGGTTACACCCAGGCCCTCCAGGCCAGGGCCAGGCTCCTCACCACCATGGGGCGGCACCAGGAGGCGCTGGAGTGCCTGGCCCAGGTCCTCGATGGACCCGGCCGGATCGGCCCCGGTCACCTCGCGGACGCGCTCGGCCACGTCGGCGATGCTCTGCGGGACGGTCGCGGCGGCGACTTCGCGGACGTGCTCCGCGGTCTCGGGGATGCGGCGCGGGTCGGCAGCCGAAGCGACGGCGACCTCGACGACGTGCTCCGCCGTGTCGGGGCAGTTCTGCAAGGCGGCGGCCCTGACGCGCCGCGCCGCACCGGGGAAGCCGGGCAGGCCGGTCGGCGCGACGGCGGCCTCGCGGACGCGTCCGGCGGGCGAGCCGGGCGAAAGGGCTCCCGGTATTCGCAAGGCGTCCTGCTGGCCTGGCAGATCGCGGCCGCCGAGGCCGCGGCGGGGTGCGCGCCCGCGATCGAACCGGCGCACCTCATGCTGGGGGTGTGCAAACTGGGCGACAGCCGGTTGCCCGAACCGGCGGTTGCCGTGCTGCGCACGGCTCCCGCGCTGCGGGCCGAGATCGACGCGCTGCGGGGCCGGTTCCGCCGGGCGGGGCTGGACGTCGCCCCGTTCCGCCGCCGACTGCGCAGGCGCCTCACCCGTCCCGTGCCCGGCGCGGCGCCCGACGGGCCGCCGAGCGGGGCTCCCCGCGACGGCGTCATGCACCGGACGCCCGCCGCCCGTGCGGTCTTCCGCCGGGCCGAGGAGCTGGGGGCCGGGGCGGGGTCGTCCGGCGCCGGGGCCGGGGCGTGGACGTCCGGCGCGTCCGTGGGTCTCGCCGAACTTCTGCGGGCTCTGCTGGAGACGCCGGCTCCGCCCTGGGACGAGCCGGCCGCAGAGCTGGGCCTGGAGGACGGGCTCAGGTCGCTGACGCACGACGACGGAGGTCCTCGATGACCGGCGCTCCCGACGACGGCGCCGTCGGCCTGGTCCTGATGCTCGCCCTGGGCGAGGCCGCCGTCGGCGGCGCCGACGCGGTGGAGCCGGTGCACGTCCTGCTCGGGATCTGCAAGACGTGCGAGCTGCCGGCGGCCGACGCCGGGCTCGACGGTGAGGTGCGAGAGCTCAGGGCCGCCTTCGAGCGGGCGGGACTGGACACCACGTCCTTCCGTCGCCGGCTGCGCGCCCGGGTCGCGCGACCGGACCGGGCCCGGGGCGACGACGTGCCGCCAGGGAGCGACGTCGCCCACCGGCTGTTCGCCCGGGCGACGGAACTGGCCGTGGCACAGCACCGCGACGGGGCGGGACTGTCCGACCTCCTGGCCGCCGTGCTGGAAACCCCCTCCGCGCCGTGGGCGGCGCTCGCCGCCGAGATGGGTGTCCCCGATCTGCGCGCCGCGCTGCTGCCGGGACGGCCGGAGCCGGGCGGGCGGCCGGGAGCCGTGCAGTCGGGCGGACGCTCTGCCCAGGTGTCCCTCACGGTGCTCCGAGGCCCGCTCCAGGGGCGGACGTTCGAGTTCTCCGAACGCACGACGTGCGTCGTCGGAAGGACGGAGGACTGCACGCTGCGCTTCCCCGAGGACGGGGGGACCTCGGGGCTCTCCCGGCATCACTGCCTGTTCGACATCAATCCCCCCGACGTGCGGGTCCGCGACCTCGGCAGTTCCAACGGCACGTTCGTCAACGGCGACAGGATCGGCCGACGGAGCGCCCGGCCACCGTCGCAGGGGGCGGACCGGACCGCGTGGTCGGAGCGTGATCTGGCGGACGGCGACGAGATACGGCTGGGCGGCGTCCGGCTGCGGGTCGGCGTCCGCGTCCCCGCCCGCTGCGCCACATGCGGCACGACGGTCCCCGGGACCGAGAAGGAGGCGGCGGAGGGAGCGGGCAGCCCGGACGCCCGCCGGTGCCGTCTGTGCCGTACCACAGAACCGCCGTCCACCCCCGGCGCCCTTCCGCCACCGCGCCCGGAGGGTGCGTGCTCGGCGTGCGGCGGCGGGCTCGGCGCCCAGCGCATCCGCCGGCCCCTCGCCGGGGAGCTGTGCGCGGCGTGCAAGGGCGACCCGGAGCGGGTCGTGCAGCAGCTCCTGCGGGTGGCCGAGGACGGCACCGGGAACCTGAACCTGTTCGGCGGCTACACGATCCGGCGGCGGCTGGGGAAGGGCGGCATGGGCGCGGTGTACCTCGCCCACGACCCCCAGACGGACGAGCCGTGCGCGATCAAGGTGATGCTGCCGCAGGCCGCGGCGAACGAGACGGCCAGGGCGCGGTTCCTGCGCGAGATGTCGACGGTCGAGATGCTGCGCCACCCGCATCTGGTACGCCTGCACGACCACGGCTGCTGGAACGGCATCTTCTTCTTCGTCATGGAGCACTGCGACGGAGGAGACGTCGCCGGGCTGGTCCACCGGCGGGGCGGCCGGCTGCCGGACTACCAGGCGCTCGGCATCACGCTTCAGGTGCTGGACGGCCTGGACCACGCGCACCGGGCGGACGTCCGGGCCTACGACGCCGAGGGCAGCCCGCTCGCGGTCCGCGGGCTCGTCCACCGGGACCTGAGCCCGCGCAACATCTTTCTGCACGGCGGCATGGCCAAGGTCGGCGACTTCGGTCTGGCCAAGGCGTTCGACGCGGCGGGCCTGAGCGGGCTGACGCACACCGGGACCAGCGCGGGCAGTCCGTCGTACGTGTCCAGGCAGCAGGTGCTCCAGTTCAAGCACGCACGGCCCGAGGTCGACGTCTGGGCCGCCGCGGCCTGCCTGTACTACATGCTCACCGGCTCGGCTCCGCGTGACTTCCCGCCGCACGCCGATCGATGGCGGGTGGTCCTGGACAGTCCCGCCGTGCCGATCCGCCACCGGAACCCCGGGGTGCCGGAGCGTCTCGCGAAGGTGATCGACCACGCCCTGACCGAACACCCGCGCATCGGCTTCGGCACCGCGGCGGAGTTCCGCCAGGCGCTGCTGGAGGCCCGGGAGTGACGGGGGCGCCTCCGGGACCCCTCCCGGACGCCGGTGTCCAGCATGGGCACTCGGCGAGTGCGGGCGAGTACGGTCGACTGGCGCGACCGTCTCAACTCCTCCGGTGCGCAGTCCGTCAAGGCCCGGACCGCAGTGATCAACGCCATCGGGAAGATCAACACGGCCCTGGGCAGGATGACGGCCGATGAGGACGGTCTTGACGGGACACTCGTACGGTTCGCGGTCGAGCGGGAGTCGCCGCTCGACCAGGCAGGTGGGGTCGTACGGGACCGTGTGGCTGCCGGTGTGCATGGCGGCCTCGCCACCGGGACGTCTTCGCGCGGGTCCACCCCACCGACCACGAGCCCGCACCGACGGGCCGACGCCGTGGACGACGACGGCCCCGCCCATGGAGGACGGGGCCCAAGGCGTCGGTCCCCGAAGGAGTCACCGGCTCAGGCGGGGCCACTCGACGAGGGACGGACAGCAACCGCGTCAGACCCGCCACGGCGGCATCGGGCAGAGGTTGCCGCACGGCCGGACACAGGTGATCGAGCCCGGCATCAGCAGGCCGGCGTCGTCCTCGTCGTCCGCGCCTCCCGTGAAGCAGACCTCGGGAACCCAGCCCCAGCGGCCGTTGTCGGCCAAGGCCATCGTGCTCCCGGTTCGGGGCGGCCGGCGCGCGGTTCGGCGACACGGTTGCCGCGCCGCCCCGGCCGCGGCAGCCGCCTCGGGTCTCCGGTGGCACGGCCGGCGCCGCGCGGCCCGGCGGGCCCGCGAGCGGGCTGCCGCTCGGCGACGTGCGGCAGGAGTGCCGGGGGCGGGCCCGTGCCGCGGTGCGGCTGGAGGGCCGGAACTGGAACACCGGCTGCTGGAGAGCGTCCGGAGATACGGTCTGGTCGTCGCCTGGGAGGAGGTGGTGGTGCCGACGCTGCGCGCCGTGGGCCGCAAGTGGGAGTCGTCCGGCGACCGCTGTGTGGAGGTCGAACACCTGCTGTCCTGGCACGTCGCCGGCGCCCTGCGCAACGCGCCACTGCGCTGCCGTGCGTCGAGCCGGTCACCGGCGCCCCGCCGGTGGTGCTGGCCTGCACGCCCGGTGAGCTGCACTCCCTCCCGCTGGAGGCGCTGACCGCTGCGCTGGCCGAGCGTGGGCTGCCGACGCGGACGTTGGGGACCGCGGTGCCGGCGGAGGCTCTGCTTGCGTGCGTGCGGCGCACCGGGCCGGCCGCCGTCGTGCTGTGGGCGCAGGCCCGCTCCACGGCGTCGTGACCACTGGCCCGGCACGTCGCCGCCATGGAGTGGGGGCCGGCGGGCGCGCGCGGCCGGCCCCTCGTGCTGCCCGCCGGTCCGGGCTGGGACCGACGGACGAGCGCCGGCTTCCCCCGCTGCTCGGGTCTGCTGGACGCCGTGGAGACCCTGGGCGCCCTTTACCCCGGAAGCGCGGCGCCGCCCCCGGCGGCACGCTGAACGCCCTGCGCCGGGCGAACGGGCCCGGCGCGTTCAGCCGGGGAACCGTCCCGAGCTGCGCAGGGCCCAGCGGCGCTCCGCGTAAGCCAGGTCGTCCCGCCACAGCCGGCCCGCGGCGGCCCGCATCAGCGGGCGCAGCAAGGGGGCGGCACGGCGGGCGACGGCGAAGCCGAGCCGTTCGGACGTGGCGACGACGGCCTCGACGACCGCCGTGCGCGGACGGCCCAGGGAGTCGCGCCCCAGCGGCGTGGCGTGCGTCTCCACGACGGAGTCCCGCCCCTCGCCCTCGGTGATCCGCATCAGTACCGTGCGCGGACCGGGCGCCGTGAAGACCGCGCGCACGGGAACGACCAGCGGTCCGGCGACCTTGAAGGACACGTCGACCGTGAACGAGTCGTCCTCGTCCCCCTCGCCGGGTGCGCGGACGACCGTCAGGTCGACGAAGGAGTACGGGTGGAACCAGGCCCCGTGCCAGGGGTCGAGACGGTTGGCGACGACGTCCTCCGGCTCGCAGACGCCCACCCCGGTGTACACGGCGGTCAGCGACCCGGCCGTCGCGGGGCGGGGCGGCACCGACGGGCCGGCGGTCGGCTCCTCCTCCCCGGCCTCGTCCAGCCGCACCCACAACAGCACCCCGTCGTCGTGGACCGGCCACGGCTCCCAGCCGGCGAACGGCGCGCCGTCGAGGGTCAGTCCGTGCCAGTGGCACACCAGGGCGCCACAGCGCACCGGGCTGTCGCGCAGCGGGGCGCCCAGGTGCGGGCAGGCGCCCGGACCGGCCACCGGGCGCCCCCCGGCGTCCCGCCACAGCACCACCTCCCGTCCGGCGACCGTGCGGCCCAGGGGCCGGTCGGGGCGCAGGTCTCGGGAGGCGCCGACGACGTACCAGTTGCCGGTGGGGCGGGTCCGGGCCCGCTTGAGGGCGGCGGCGATGAGCCCCGGCCGGGCTTCCCGCCAGGTGGGACGCTGGCGCTCCCAGGCGACCCGGTCACGGCTCAGGCTCAGCGGCAGCCGCCTGCGGCGGCGGTCGGGACGGGCGGGTGTCACACGGCCTCCTCGTGACGGGCGACGCGGCGGGTGTGCAGACGGGCCGCGGCCGGCTCCGCCGCGGCGGGAGGGGGCGGCCCGGCGGGGACGCGCCGGGCGGCGGCGCGGGCCGCCGCGACCCGCAGCAGGCCGTCCGCGGCGACCAGGGCGCGGCGCCGCCGGGGCACTACCGCGCGGCGGTGCAGCACCGCGTAGCCGTCGGCGGCCACCGCGTCCAGAATGCCGCCGTACAGGACGCACGCCGTGCGGATGCAGGGCCGGGAGACGGGGTCGAGCATGTCGATGCCGGGCACGGCGCGCCGGTAGGCGGCGCGGGTGAGCGACGCGAAGTCCTTCAGCGCCGCGGTGACCCGGTGGTCGCGGCGGCCGGTGTCGCGGCAGTGGCGCAGCAGGTCGTGGTGGACGCCGTGGGCGCCGAGGAGGTCCTGCGGGAGGTAGACCCGTCCGCGGTCGAGGTCTTCGCCGACGTCCCGGAGGAAGTTGGTGAGCTGGAAGGCGACGCCCAGTTCGGCTGCGTGCGGCTCGGCCTCGGCACGGGGCGTCACGGTGCCGAGGACCGGCAGCATCTGCAGGCCGATGACGGCCGCCGAGCCGTGCATGTAGGCGCGCAGCGCGGCGTGGTCGGCGTACGAGGTGACGGTGAGGTCGCTGCGCATCGAGGCGAGGAAGTCGGCGAGGTGGCGGGGGTCGACGGCGTACCGGCGGACGGTGTCGCAGACCGCCCGCACCACCGGTGTGGCGCCCGCGCCGCCGGCCAGGCCCCGGGCCAGGTCGTCGTCCAGCCGGTCGAGGGCCCGGGCGCGTTCGGCCGGCCCGGCGGCGCTGTCGAGGGAGTCGACGATGTCGTCGGCCCAGCGGGCGAAGCCGTACAGGGCGTGCACGGCCGGGCGCCGGTCGGGGGTGAGCAGGCGGGTGGCGAGGAAGTAGGTGCGGCCGTGCCGGGCGTTCAGCTCGCGGCAGCGGGTGTAGGCGGCGCGCAGCGCCGGCGCGGTGATGCCGGCGGCGTCCAGTTCCCTGGCGGTCACGGGCGGGCTCCTTCCGAGCGGGGGTACGGGACCGGCGCGCCCCGTCGGCGGGGATGCGGGGCGGTCGCCCGGCGGCGTGGCGGCGGACCGCCGGCCGGCCCGGCGGCGGTCGCCCGGGCCCGCCGTCCGGGCCGGGTGTCGGGCAGCGGTCCAAGGGAGCCCGGTGGCGCCGGGACGGCGGGCGGCCGGAGGGCGGGCGCGGGGGCCCGCGACCTCACGCCGGGGCTCCTTCCGGACGGCGACGGGCGCCCGGTGCGCGCCCGGTCCCGGCGGTCGTGCGGCTCGCGCCGGTGATGCGGGCGGCGGCCAGCCTGCCGGACAGCAGCACCGGCGGCACCCCCACCCCGGGCGTGGTGCCGCATCCGGCGAGGACGGCGTTGGCCGTGCCGCGCACCAGGTTGCGCGGGCGGAAGGGGCCGGTCTGCGCGAAGGTGTGGGCGGCGGAGAACGGCGTTCCTGCGGCGTGCCCCTGCGCCGTCCAGTCGGCCGGCGTCACCAGGCACTCCTCCTCGATCGCCGCGGCGATGCCGTCGAGTCCCCGGCGTTCCAGCACCCGCAGCAGCGTGTCGCGGTAGCGGGGCCCGAGGTCGCGCCAGTCGGCCGCGCCGGGGCCGATGCCGGTGTGCGGGCAGGGCGCCAGGACGTAGTGCAGATGTCGGCCCGGAGGGGCGAGGCCGGGGTCGGTCGCGGTGGGACGGGTGATCAGCAGGGAGGGGTCGCTCATCAGCTCGCCGGTGCGTGTGAGCTCGTCGAAGGTACGTCGCCAGGCCCGGCCGAAGGACAGGGTGTGGTGGGCCAGCTGCGGCCAGGTCCGGTCGCAGCCGGCGTGCAGGATCACCGCCGACGGCGCGTGCCGCAGCCGCGCGGGGCGGCGTGGGGTGCGGCCGAGGAGGCGGTACGTCACCGGCAGGTCGGGGGTGAGGACGACGGCGTCGCAGGGGATGCGCTGCTCGCCGGTGACCACGGCGGTGATCCGCTCGCCGGAACGTTCCAGCCGGGTGACCGGGCTGCCGTAGTGGAAGACCGCTCCCGCTTCCCGGGCCGCCTTGGCCATCGCCCGCGGCAGGGCGTGCATGCCGCCGCGCGGGAAGTACACACCGGCGACGGTGTCCATGTAGGCGATGACGGCGTACGCGGCCAGGGCCCGCGTCGGCGGCACCCCCGCGTAGAGCGCCTGGAAGGTGAAGACCCGGCGCAGCCGCTCGTCGCGCAGGTGGCGGGCGACGCCGGCCTCCCAGCGGCCGAATCCGCCGAGCGCGGCCAGCCGGAGCAGGTCGGGGCCGAGCAGTTGCAGCGGGGAGTCGAAGTCGGCGTCCAGGAACCGCTGCCGTTCGGCCCGGTACAGCTCGGTCAGCCAGTGGCGCAGCCTGCGGTAGCCGCCCGCCTCGGCGGGACCGGCGAACCGCTCCACCTCCGCCTCCATCGCGTCGGCGTCGGTGTGCACGTCCAGCGTGCTGCCGTCGGCGAAGGACGCCCGGTAGGCCGGGCGCAGCGGGATCAGCTCGACGCGGTCGCGCAGCGAGGCGCCCACCGCAGCGAACGCCTCGTCGGCGATGTCTGGCATGGTCAGCACGGTGGGCCCGGTGTCGATGCGGTAACCGCCGCGGTCCAGCATCCCGGCGCGTCCGCCGGGCCCGGCGTCGCGCTCGACGACGGTCACCCTGCGGCCCGCGCCGAGCAGGTGCAGGGCGGCCGACAGCCCGGCGAGGCCGGCCCCGACGACGACCACGTGATCGGTCGGCCCCTTCAGCGTCCTGGTCACCGGCCGCCCTCCGTCCGGGAATCGCCGGCGAGCGCGACGGCGCACGGCGGAGCTTCCACGGCCGAGGGGCCGGCGCCGGACGTGCGGGCGGGGCCGGGCTCGCGGGCGGAGCCGGGCTCGCGGGCGGAGCCGGGCTCGCGGGCGGAGCCGGGCTCGCGGGTGGGGCCGGTGCGGCCGGAGGCATCGGTGGACGCGCCGGAGCCGGACGCACCGGTCACGCCGGTGCATCCGGCGGTTCCGGCCGACCCGGCAGGCCCAGCGGACCCGGCGGACCCGGCGGACCCGGCGGACCCAACCGACCCGCCGGACCCGGCCGACCCGGTGAACCCGGTAATGCCCGTGAACAGTGCGCGCAGCGCTGCGGCCGGGCCGGGCTCCAGCGCGGCGGCGGCCAGGATGCGCAGCGCACGGTCGGTCAGCCGCTCGATCTCACGCCGCACCAGGGCCCGGGCTCCGGTGCCGGTCAGGACGTCGCGTACCCGGTCCAGGTCGTCCTCGGTCAGGGCGGTGTCGCCGGACACCGCGTCGAGGACGGCGAGCGCGGCCGGGTCGTCGGCGGCACGGGCGCGGGCCGCCGCCATGAGGTAGGTCGGCTTGCCCTCGCGCACGTCACCGCCGGACGGCTTGCCCGTGACGGCGGGGTCGGCGAAGAGGTCGTCCAGGTCGTCGCGCAGCTGGAAGGCGAGCCCGGCGCAGCGGCCGGCCCGGCGCAGCGCCTGCGTGACGGCCGGGCGGGCGCCCGCGAGGGCGGCTCCGAGACCGAGCGGGCGCTCCACCGTGTAGAGGGCGCTCTTGAGGCGGGCGGCGCGCAGGGCGTGCGACGTCGAGCGCGACCCGCTCGCCTGACCGTGGACGTCCAGATACTGGCCGGCCACCATCTCCGTCCGTGTGGCGCGCCACAGCTCACGGACCCGCGCCACGGCGCCGGGCGGCAGGGCCGCGCCGTCCAGCAGCAGGTCCGTGATCTCGTCGTCCGCCCAGGTCAGCGCGAGGTCGCCGGCGAGCACGGCGGCCGCGTCGCCGAGCCGCCGTGCCGAGCCGGGCGGTCCGCCCGCGTACTGGCGGGCGACCGCGGTGTGCAGTGCGGGACGGCCCCGGCGCGTCTCGGCGGCGTCCATGACGTCGTCGTGCACGAGGGCGCAGGTCTGCAGCAGCTCCAGCGCCGCGCCGGCCCGCAGCGCCGCCCGGACCTGCGCCGGGTCGCCGCCTCCGCAGGCGCGCAGCGCCCACCACAGCATGCGGGGGCGGATCCGGCGCCCGCCGTGCAGGGTGAGGCCGGCGACGCGTTCGGCGAGGTCCCGGGCGAAGACCGGGTCGAGCCGGCGGGCGTGCTCCAGCCGGGCGGCCAGCAGCCGGGCCAGCACCGGCTGGAGGGCCGCGGCCGGGCCGGCGTCGACGACCCCGGCGTCCACGGCGGCGAGGTCCGCGGAGGTGACCGCACCGGACCGGGCACCGCCCGGACCGGCGGTCGCCGAGGCGTCGAGGGCTCCTGACGCGGCGTCGGCGAAGGCGACGGCGACGCCATCAGCCGCGTCGCCACGGCCGGAGACGCCCGGCGGCGAAGCCGAGCCGACGCCGTGGCCGTGGCCGTGGCCGCGGCCGTCCGACGCTCCCGTGCCGTCGGAGCGGTGGGCGTCTCGGCGGGCCGGCCGACGACGCGGAACGCCGCGGCGGTCGGCGCCGGCCCCGGGCGTCTCCTCCCACGCGGCGCCGGGAACGGCGTCACGAGCGGGACCGTCGGCGCCGGGCCGGCCGGCCGAAGCCTCCGGGGGCCCGCCCGGCGGGTCCGCCGTGTGCCGGAAGGTCGCCTGGCTGGAGCGCATCGCGGATCCTCTCACCCGTCGTCATTGCCGTCGTTCTCTCCGTCGAGACACATTCCGCGCCGGACGCCGGTCCGGATGCGCCGAACGGGTCTGGAGCGGACGGGCCGGGTGCGGAGCACGACGACACACCCCGCGCTGCATCCGTCCGCGCCGCCCGCCCGGAACACTGGACGTCGGGCCGCCGTGCGCAGGGCTCGCGCGCCGTCGACCCGCCGGTGATCCGGGCACGCGTTCCCGGTCGGGGACGACGTATGCGGGCGGGAACGCGCGGGAAGCCGGATGCGGCCGGGGAGTTCGGGAAGGGAGCAGCGGTCGTGGAACTGCAGGCCGACGTCGCCGTGGTGGGCGCGGGCGCGGCGGGGCTGTCGCTCGCGCTGCGGCTGGCCCGGCCGCCCGCCGGCGCGGCCCGGCTGGACACGGTGCTGCTGGCCGCCCCGCCGGGCCCGGCGGCCGCCCCGCCGCGCACCTGGTGCTTCTGGGAAGCGGGCGAGGGCCCTTACGACGAGGCGCTGACCGCGTCCTGGCAGCGGCTGAGGGTACGCGGCGCCGACGGCACGGCCGTGAGCGCGGCCATCGCGCCGCTGCGCTACAAGATGCTGCGGTCGGACGCCTTCGAGGCGCTGGCCGGCCACGCGATCGCGTCGGGCGGGCGGGTGCGGCGGGTCGAGGCGGCGGTCGACCGGGTGGAGCAGACGGCGGACGGCGCCCTGGTGCACGCCCGCGGCGCGAACGGCCGTCGCGTCGTCGTCCGGGCCCGCTGGGTGTTCGACTCCCGCCCGCTGCCCCGCCTCCCGCCCGCCCGCACGACCCTCCTCCAGCACTTCCGCGGCTGGTTCGTCCGCACGGCCCGGCCCGCCTTCGACCCGTCGGCCGTGGAGCTGATGGACTTCCGCACGCCCCAGCCCGCGCACGGTCTCTCCTTCGGCTACGTGCTGCCGGTCGGCCCCGCCGAGGCGCTCGTGGAGTACACCGAGTTCTCCCGCCGCGTCCTGTCCCGCGAGGCGTACGACCGCGCGCTGCGGGACTACACGGGACGCGTGCTCGGCCTCGGCGGGCCCGGCGACTACGAGGTCACGGAGTGCGAACAGGGGGTGATCCCGATGACGGACGCCGTCTTCGCCCGGCGGACCGCGCCGGCCGTGTTCCGCATCGGCGCCTGCGCCGGCGCCACCCGCCCGTCGACCGGCTACACCTTCAGCGCCGTGCAGCGGCAGACGGACGCCGTGGCCGCCGCGCTGCACGCCGGACGGCGCCCGCTGCCGCCGCTCCCCCACCCGGCCCGCGCCCGCCTCATGGACGCGGTCCTGCTGCACGCCCTGGACAGCGGCCGGGTGGACGGCCCGGCGTTCTTCACCCGCCTGTTCGCCCGGGTGCCCGCCCCGCGGCTGCTGCGGTTCCTGGACGGCCGCACCAGCCTGCCGGAGGACCTCGCGATCGGCGCGCACGTCCCCGTCGCCGCGATGCTCGCCTCCGCCCTCGCCCTGCCCCTCATCCCGCGCCGGGACCCTCCCGCCGCCTGACACCGGAGCCCGACCGTATGCCCCTTCTGCGCGACGCCGACCTGGCCGGCGCCTTCGACCACGCCGCCCGCAGCTACGACGCGCTCGTGGCGGCCAACCCCGGGTACCACGCCCATCTGCGCCGGTCCGCCCGCCGGCTCGGCCTGCCGCCGGACGGCGCCGGGCTGCGGGTCCTGGACCTCGGCTGCGGCACGGGCGCGTCCACGGCCGCCCTGGCCGCCGTGCTGCCCGGCGCGGACATCACGGCGGTCGACGCCTCCTCGGGAATGCTGCGGCGTGCGGCGGCACGGCCCTGGGCGCGGCCGGTGCGGTTCGTGCACGCCCCGGTCGAGCGGTTGGCCGAGGCGGGGGTGAGCGGCCCGTTCGACGCGGTGTTCGCCGCCTACCTGCTGCGCAACGCCGCCGATCCGGACGCCGTGCTGGCCACGGCCCTGGAACTGCTCGCGCCGCACGGCCGCCTCGCGGTGCACGAGTACGCGCTGAGCGGGCGGCCGGTGCACCGCGCCGTGTGGAGCGCGGTCTGCGGCGGGCTCGTGCTGCCCGTCGCCGCCCTGCTGGGGGACGGGCCGCTCTACCGGCACCTGTGGCGCAGCGTCCTCGCCTTCGACACGGCGGGCGACCTCGGCCGGAGGGTGGAACGGGCCGGTTTCGAGCGGGTCCGGGTGCTGCCGCTGCCCGGCTGGCAGACCGGCGTCACGCACACCGTGGTGGCGCGCCGCCCGGCGAAGGAGCGGTGCCCGGCGGACGCGGGAGGCGTCGGGGCGGGGACCGGGGCTCCGGGGAGCGAGGGGAGCGCGCGATGACCGGCTGTGCGCCGCGTACGCCGCCCCGTCCCGGCCGGGACCGGCGGGCCCGGCTGCTGCCCGCCCCTCCTGGCGCGCCCCGCGCCGACCCCGCGTCCGCACCGCGCGTCGCGGTGGTCGGGGGCGGCATCGCCGGGCTGACGGCCGCCACCGCACTGGCCGAGCGCGGAGTGCGGGTCACCCTGTACGAGCGCCGGGAGCAGCTCGGCGGCAGGCTGGCCGGATGGAGCACTCGGCTGTCCGACGGCAGCACGGTGACGATGAGCCGGGGCTTCCACGCCTTCTTCCGTCAGTACTACAACCTGCGCGCGCTGCTGCGCCGTACGGACCCCTCCCTGTCCGGGCTGACCGCCCTGCCCGACTACCCCCTCCGGCACGCGGACGGAGGCCAGGACACGTTCCGGCGCGTGCCGCGCACTCCTCCGCTGAGCGCGCTCGGCTTCGTGGCGCTGAGCCGTTCCTTCCGGGCGCGCGACCTGGCCCGGATGAACGCCCGGGCCGCACTGCCCCTGCTCGACGTGCGGGTGCCCGGGGTGTACGACCGGCTGGACCACGTCAGCGCCCATGACTTCCTGGAGGAGATCCGCTTCCCCGCGGCGGCGCGGCACCTGGCGTTCGAGGTCTTCTCGCGCAGCTTCTTCGCCGACCCGCGGGGGCTGTCGGCCGCCGAGATGGCGCTGATGTTCCACATCTACTTCCTGGGCTCGTCCGAGGGGTTGCTGTTCGACGTGCCGGACGAACCGTTCCCGCGGGCCCTGTGGGACCCGCTCGCCGGCCACATGGCCGGACTCGGCGCCGACCTGCGCACCGCTGCCCCGGTCGAGGCGGTCACGGCCCTGCCGGGCGGTGGCTTCGCCGTGGCCGCCGCCGACGACGAGGAGCACTGCGACGCCGTGGTGCTGGCCCTGGATCCGGGTGCGGCACGGGATCTGGTGGCCCGCTCGGTCGGGCTCGGGGACGGGGCGTGGCGGGAGCGGATGGCGCGGCTGTGCACCGCCCCGCCGTTCCTGGTCTCCCGCCTGTGGCTGGACCGGCCGGTCCGCGCCGACCGGCCCGGATTCCTCGGCACCGGCGGTTACGGATGCCTGGACAACGTCAGCGTCCTGAACCGCTGGGAGGGCGAGGCCGCCCGCTGGGCCGCGCGTACGGGCGGTTCGGTGCTGGAACTGCACGCCTACGCGCTGCCCGGCGACGCCGACCGGGAGCGGCGGCAGAAGGAAGTGCTGGCGGAACTGCACCGCGTCTACCCGGAGACGCGGCAGGCCCGGGTCGTGGACGCCCGCCACGAGTGGCACGCCGACTGCCCGTTGTTCCCGGTCGGCGGCTACGGTGACCGCCCCGGCGTGCGCACGCCCGTCCCGGGGCTGGTCGTGGCGGGCGACGCGGTGCGCACCGGCCTGCCGGTGGCCCTGATGGAACGGGCGGCCACCAGCGGCTTCCTCGCCGCCAACGAGCTGCTCGGGCGCTGGGGCCTGCGCGGCCATCCGCTGTGGACGGTGCCCGACGGGGGCCGTAGCGCCCTGTTGCGGCGGGCGGCGGGAGCGGTCGGCGGGAGGTGAACGCGTTCTGGGGCGGGCCCCCGGGGCGTAGCCGGCGTCTCGGAGCCGCCGCTCACTGGCCTGCCGGAACCGCAGCGGGCCCGGGGCGCCAAACGGCCTCTCAGAGCCGCCGCTCGCGGGCCTGCCGGAACCGGTGCAGCCCTTCGGCCAGTTCCACCACCGGCTCCGGGTAGTCGAGGGCGGCGCGCAGCGGGGCGGGCAGCGTCCACGGCTCGTGGACCTCCGGGGTGCCCAGGCCCGAGAGTTCGGGTACCCAGCGGCGCACATAGGCGCCGTCCGGGTCGTACCGCTTGGCCTGGACGACGGGGTTGAGAACCCGGTTGGGCCGGGTGTCCGTGCCGGTGCCGGCCATCCACTGCCAGTTGAGCTGGTTGTTGGAGATGTCGCCGTCGACCAGCCAGTGCAGGAAGTGGGCGGCGCCGATCCGCCAGTCGACGTAGAGGGTCTTGGTGAGGAAGCTCGCCGCCGGCAGGCGGGCGCGGTTGTGCATCCAGCCCTCGTGGCGCAGTTGTCGCATCGCCGCGTCGATCAGCGGGTAGCCGGTGCGGCCCTGCCGCCATGCCTCGATGTCCTCGGCGGCGGTGCGCTCGGTGCGCCACCGGTCGTGCCGGGTGCGGTAGTCGGCATGGGCCGCCTCGGGCCTGGCGGCGAGGACCTGGCGGTGGAAGTCGCGCCAGGCGAGCTGCCGTACGAAGGCGTCGGCGCCGGGTCCGGCGCGGCGGCGGGCCCGGTGGATCAGCTCCACCGGGGACAGGGTGCCGAAGTGCAGGTGGGCGGAGAGCCGGGAGGTGGCGTCGGTGGCGAGGTCGTCGCGGGTGTCGTCGTAGGCGTCGAGTCCGCGCCGCCAATAGGCGACGACGCGGGCGCGGCCCACGCTCTCGCCGCCGGGCGGGAGGCCGGGCGAGACGCCGGCGATCCCGGCGCGGGCGGGCGGTGGCTCGCCCCGCACCCGGTCGGGGACGGGCACCCGGCGCGGGGCCGCGAGGACGGGGCGGAGCCGGGCCCGCGCCCACTGCCGGTAGTACGGCGTGAAGACGGCGAAGTGACCGGAGGAGGCGGGTGTCACCTCGCCCGGCGGGACGGCCACGGTGACCGCGTCGTGCACGAACAGCCGGCGGCCGGCGGCCTCCAGCGCGCGACGCAGCCGCTCCTCCCGCGAGACGGCGAACCGGCTGTGCGCCGCCGACATGTGCACCTCGTCGGCGTCCGCCTCGGCCACCACCCGGCACACCTCGTCGACCACGTCGCCGAAGCGCACCACGAGCCGCCCGCCGCGATCGCGCAGACAGGAGTCGAGGTCGGTGAGGCAGTCGGCGAGGAAGGCGCTGCGGTTGGGCGGGGCGAAGCCGGCCGCCGCGACCGCCCGGTCCCGTACGAACAGCGGGACCACGGCGTCGGCGGCCTCCAGGGCGGCGCACAGCGGCGGATGGTCGTGCAGGCGCAGGTCCGAGGTGAACAGGACGACCGAGACGTGCATGGTTCAGCCTCTCTCCGGCGGGTGGCGGCGGGCGGCGCGGGCCGCACCGCCTTCCGGCCCGGCGGTGGCTCCGGATGCGGTGGGGCGGCCGTCCGTGGCCGGGCCGGCGGCTCCCGCGCGTCCCTCCCGCACCCGGGACGCGGCGCGGACGATGTTGCGGGCCATGCCGCCGAAGACGACTGCATGGAAGGGGGCCACGCTCCACCAGTAGAGGTGCCCGAGCAGGCCGCGGGGATGGAACACGGCCCGCTGCCGGTACCGGACGGGCCCGCCGTCCCCGCCCTCCACGCGCATCTCCAGCCAGGCCGGTCCGGGCAGCCGCATCTCGGCGCGCAGCCGCAGCAGTCGGCCGCGCTCGATCTCCTCCACCCGCCAGAAGTCCAGCGAGTCGCCCACCCGGAGCCTGCGCGCGTCCCGTCGGCCCCGGCGCAGGCCCACTCCGCCGACGAGCCGGTCCAGCCGGCCGCGTACCGCCCAGGCCAGAGGGAAGGAGTACCACCCGTTCTCCCCGCCGATGCCCTCCACCACCTCCCACAGGGCGTCGGGCGGCACGTCCGCGTCGAGTTCCCGCACGTCGGTGTAGAGGCTGCCGCCCGCCCAGTCCGGGTCGGTGGGCAGCGGGTCGCTGGGCGCGCCCGGCGCCGAGGCGGAGGACCAGCGGGTGGCGACCTGGGCGTCGCGGACGCGTTGCAGGGCCAGGGCGACGGCACGGTCGAACCCGGTGAGGCGGTCGCGCAGACCGGGCACGTACCGTTCGAGGTCCCGCTCCCGGCAGACCACCTCGTGGCGCAGGGACTCGGTCAGCGGGCGGGCGATCGAGGCCGGCACCGGGGTGACCAGGCCGACCCAGTGGCTGGACAGGCCGGGCGTGAGCACGGGCACGGGCACGATGAACCGCCGGGGCAGGCCGGCCACGGCGGCGTAGCGGCGCATCATCTCCAGGTACGTGAGCACCTCCGGGCCGCCGATGTCGAAGGTCCGGTTGACGTCGGGCGGCAGGCCGGCGCAGCCGACCAGGGCTCGCAGCACGTCCCGGACGGCGATGGGCTGGGTGCGGGTGCGCACCCAGCGCGGGGTGACCATGACCGGCAGGCGCTCGGTGAGGTGGCGCAGCATCTCGAAGCTCGCGGAGCCGGAGCCGATGATGACGGCGGCGCGCAGCACGGCGGTCGGCACGCCCGAGTCGAGCAGGATGCGCCCGACCTCGGCGCGGGAGCGCAGATGCGGGGACAGGCGGGACTCGGGCACCGCGGCGGGGGTGAGACCTCCGAGGTAGACGATGCGGCGGACCCCGGCCGCGCGGGCCTGCTCGCCGAAGACGCGGGCCGCGTCGCGGTCGGTCCGCTCGAAGTCGCGGCCGGTGCCCAGCGAGTGCACGAGGTAGTAGGCGACGTCCACGCCGGTCATGGCCCGCGCCACCGAGTCCGCGTCCGTGACGTCGCCCCGGACGATCTCGACCCGGTGCGCCCAGGGGTGGTCGCGCAGCTTGGCCGGCGTGCGGACCAGGCAGCGCACCCGGTGACCGGCGTCCAGCAGCTCCGGTACGAGCCGGCCTCCGATGTACCCGCTGGCGCCGGTCACCAGGCAGGTAGCGGCGCCGGCGACCGGCCGTCCGGTGTCCGCCGCCGCGGTGATGTCCTCGTCGCCCATGCTCCCGTCCCGCCTGCCGTCGTCCGCGGTGCGCGCGTCCGTGGTCTCGCGCCCGTGGCCTCTCCGTCCCTGGTCTCCACCGTGCGGACGACCGGACCGGATGCGCCCGGCACACGGTGCGGTCGGGTGAAGCGGCGGACCGCCGCCGCGGTACGTCGCACCGGGCGACGGCAGGGGGCTTCCGACCGGCGCCGGCGTTCGGCAGGCGAACCCGGCCGTTCAGAAGGCGTACCTGATCCGGAGCCACGGTGCCCGCTCCGCCACCAGCTGCCGCATCCGCGCCAGGGAGCGCTGCTTGATCTCCTGGGCGTAGCGGACGTTGAGGGCGCCGTTCTGCGACCGCTTGGTCTCCTGGACGTCCGGCTGCCACAGCACCTGCTCGGCGCGCGGGTGCCAGCCCAGGTTGACCTCGTGGAGCGCCGCGTTGTGGGTGAGCATGATGATCTCGGCCGCCGCCTGCCGCTTCACCCGGTCGGGCAGGACGTCGTCGAGGTGGGCGAGCAGGTCGGCCCAGTCCTGCTGCCACCCCGGCCGCAGGACGACGGGCGAGAGGTTGAAGTGGACCTCGTAGCCGGCGTCGAGGAAGTCGGAGGCCGCGGCGATCCGCTCGGCGACCGGGCTGGTACGGATGTCCAGCAGGCGGGAGTCGTCGGCCGGCATGAGGGAGAAGCGCACCCGGGTGCGCCCCTGGGGGTCGAGTGCCAGCAGGTCGGGGTTGACGAACTTCGTCGCGAAGGACGCCTTGGCGGTCGGCAGACCGCGGAAGGCGGCGACGAGATCGGCCGTGTTGTCGCAGAGCAGGGCGTCGACGGAGCAGTCGCCGTTCTCGCCGATGTCGTAGACCCAGGCCTCGGGGTCGCACTGGTTGGGCTCGGCCTTGGGCCCCTGGGCCCGTACGTGCCGTCGTACGTGGGCCACGATCGCCTCGATGTTGGTGAACAGCGTGATGGGGTTGGCGTAGCCCTTGCGGCGGGGGACGTAGCAGTACACGCAGGCCATCGCACAGCCATTCGAAGGCCCGGGGGCGATCCAGTCGGCGGACCTGCCGTTGGGGCGGGTCGTCAGGGTGTGCTTGACCCCGAGCACGAGGGTCTCGGTCTTGACGCGGACCCACCGGGCGGTGTTGCCGTCGTTGCCGTGGAGGGAGGGGATGTTCCAGTGGCTGTCGACCTCGGTCACCCGCACGCCCGGCAGCCGGGCGAGGATCTGCTGCCCGCGCGGGGTGTCGAGGGCCGCCGGCTCCGCGTAGACCTCGCGCACGTCGAGCAGACGTCGGGCCTGCGGACTGTCCCGGAACGCCCCGTGCGCGGCGGCCCGGGGCGGCGCGGTGTCCGACCAGTCGAAGAGCGTCTGCTGCCCGGGCTCCGCCGAGGCGGCTGCCGCCGCCCGCCGATCCATGTGCTTCTCCTGTCCGTGACGGTGCCCCCGTCCTCTTCCATGGTGCACCAGTGGGGGCGGCGCCGGGTCCCGCCGGGACGCCCGCGCCGATCACGCGTCCCTGGCGGCGCAACGCAGGGCGATGGATCCGGGACGGGCCGTGTGTGGCGCAGGGGCACATTCGCCGGGCGGGGTCGTCCAGGACGACGTCGCGCCGCACGCAGCGGTCGTCGCAACCGGCCTCCTGTCCCCGGACGTACCCGTGGCTTTCCAGGAAGGCCCTGATGCGGGAACCGACAGGCAGCCAGTCGTGCCCGACAGTCATCACGCGGAAGGAGGAGGCGTCGCGGGCGTCGAGCCGATCTGATCGTACGCGTGGGCTTGCGGACGGTTCGAGGACCGTCGGCGAGCCTGGTCCGGACACGTTCCTCGGCGTGGTGAAGGGCCGACCGGGCAGTCCCGGCTAGGCCGCGCTGAACTCGTGGGCGTGGCCGCCTCGCCATTCCACCCAGCCCGGATCGTCCAGCACGCCCTCCGGGTCGTCGACGCCTGCGTTCTGCAGGAACACGACCAGGTCGTGGTCGCTGTAGGCGGTGCCGAGGATCTCGTCCCGGCCGTGACTGCGCACGCTGACCCTGCGGCCGCCCGTGCCGGCGGGCCGGTGCACGACGATCGGCGCGCTGCTCACGCCTTCCAGCCTGCCCCCGGCCGGTCCGCGGGGCGACTCGGCCGATGCGGTCAGGGGGCGTCGCCGGTCCAGTCGAACCGGGCCGGATCACCGGGACGCGGATCGTACAGAGCTCGGCCGCCGGCGCCGAAACGCCCCAGCTCGGTGGCCAGCGCGACGCCGACGCCGGTCTCGTCCGGCGTCCGATCGGTGATGTCGAGCAGGAGACCGTCCAGGGGCCCGCCGATGAGTTCGGCGTAGCGACGGCCCGGTACCGGGCCCGGCCGCTCGTGGTCGGCGCCGTAGACCCGGCCGCGCAACAGCTGCTCGTCATCACGGTCCATGCGCGCAGCCTCTCAGCCGCCACTGACAGTGCCCTCCGGAACGGGGTCTGCCCCATGTTCGTGCGCAGCACAGGCCGCCTGAAAGCGCGCGTGCACGATGAGCCGTCGCGGCTGCGGCTGCTGCACTTCGCCCGCCGGACGCCGGCCCAGCAGGCGACGGCTGCTCCGGGACGCGCGTGCGCCGTCTCCCTGGAACGGCGCACGCAGACCGTTCGTCACCAGGGCACCTCTCCCCCGTCGTCGAAGAAGCGGCTTGTCGGCCCGTGGCCCTCCACGGTGGCCAGCCGGATCGCGGCGGCTGCGCCTTGCCGCGGGGTGCGCACTCCCCGGAAGCCGTTCAGGTCGGTCGCGGTGAAGCCGGGGCAGGACGGCGTTGATCAGGATGTGCGTGTCGGCCGGTTCCTTGGCGTACTGCACGCCGCATCCGCCCGGTCCTGTCTGTTCATACCGCCCGCTCCATCCGGATACCCGCCCATCCCACCCGTTCCGAGGCGACGCGGATGAACAGCGGCGAGGCGCTCGGTGGCGGGGCATCCGCGTGGGGCGGTCAGTCGACCGCGCGCAGTACCAGCCGTACGACGCTCATGATTCCTCGCCCGACCCATCCGAGCAGTCCTGTCTCCGCGGCCAGCTCGGCAGCGTAACACCAGTGCATGACCCGACCTGGTCCCACACCCCTCGACCCGTCCGATCAGGCAGTTTCGCCGACGGCAGGACTGCGGCCCCTGTCGGCTCGCGCTCCCGCCCACGTCACAGACCGAGTGTTTTCAGACAACGGGCGTGTGGGGCGACCCGGAGGAAGGAGGATGGGATGGTGTGACGTTCCGGGGGTAGGCGGAGTGCGCAATGACGAGCGGCGCTTCGGAAGTGAGGCGGGTCCATGAGCATGGCTGCCCTGGAGCAGGGCCTCGAGCCGGTTCCCGACCGTCCGGTCGCGGCCTGCGCCGCGTACGACGGCAGCACCGGCATCGCCGAGGCCCGGGCCCTGGCCCGCACCTTCCTCACCTCCCTGCAGGCTGAACACGGACTGCCGGTCCCCGAACGAGCGATGGGCGCCGTGCAGCTGGTGGTGAGCGAGCTGGTCACCAACGCCGCCAAATACGCGCCGGGCCCGTGCCTGCTGGACCTGCAGATCATCGACGGCGCCGTCCGGATCAGCGTGTGGGACAGCAGCACCAGCCTGCCGTCCGTCCGGGAACCCGACCCCGGACGGATCGGCCAGCACGGCCTGGAAATCGTCATGGCCGTCTCCCACGCCTTCGGCATCCACCGCGAACCGGTCGGCAAACGCATCACCGCCTCCGTCGCACTCGTCGACGACTCCGACGCACATCCCGTCGGCCACCAGACCCCGTGATGGTCCGCCAAGCCGATCGGTCCACCCCGCCCCGAGCGGATGCGGGACAGGAATCGTCACCAGCGGAGTCTTATGAGCTGACGAACGGATCGGTCGGAACAGTCTGATTGTCGCAGGCGAGGCATCCGACTTGTCACACATGCTCATCCAGCAGTCCTTCTGTCACCACAAGCGGAGATCGGGAGTCCGCGGGCCTCGATGGCGGTTCCATGGGTCATGGCCGCTGCACGCGCCGGATCGGCGTGTGTTCCCAACGGTCAGGTAGCGGCATCCATTGGACAGGCCCGGGATCCTCGGGTTGCAGAGAACAGGTGATGGACATGCGAACCGAGGCCGCCCAGCGGGTCGAACTGGTCTTCTCCCTCTTCGACGCCAACGGCAACGGAGTCATCGACTCCGCAGACTTCGACCTGATGACGGACCGTGTTCTCGAAGCGGCGGCCGCGTCGGACGACGGCGCCAAGGCCGCCATCCGGGCCGCGTTCCGCCGCTACTGGACGACGCTGGCCACTGAGCTGGACGCCGACGGCGACGGCGTGATCACCCTGGACGAGTTCCGTCCCTTCGTGCTCGACCCCGAGCGTTTCGGTCCCACGATCGCCGAGTTCGCCGAGGCCCTCGCCGCACTCGGCGATCCCGACGGCGACGGCCTGATCGAACGTCCCCTCTTCGTGTCGCTCATGACGGCGATCGGCTTCGAGGAGGCGAACATCCACGCCCTGTTCGACGCCTTCGGCCCGGACGCCGAGGACCGCATCGCCGTGGGTACGTGGGCCGCCGGCATCGAGGACTACTACGCGCCGGACCTGGCCGGGATCCCTGGCGACCGGCTCGTCGCCGCCCCGTCCGTCTGACACGGCCGGTCAGTGGCAGCACCGGCGTGGGCGGCGACCGCTGCGACGCAACCGAGCTGCCACCACCCCCGTCGGAAGGCGTCCCACCGTGCGGGGCCTGCGGCAGGCCCCGCCCTCAGCCCGCGTGCGTGAGTCGTCGTGAGCACTGCCGGTGTCATGGCCGGGGCTTGTACGCGAACACCCACCGGTTTCCTTCCAGAGCGTCGTTCGGCTCGGGAAGGGGGCCACGTCCGTGCCGGCGGGTGAACTCGAAGGGCGTGTGCATCGAGGTGGACCAGCCCTTGGCCGTCAGTGCGCCCGCGGAGTCGGGCCGTGGCCCCTTGTCGAAGAGGTGGAGCAGGTCGATGCCGGTCTGCTCTCGCGTCGCCGTGTAGATCGGGCTGTCGCGGTACGCCAGCAGGTCCTTTTCCAGCTTGGCCTCGAAGCCCAGAGCGCTGCCCTTGGCGGTCAGCCCGTCCACCGCGTCCATGAGAGACGTCTCGGCGGGGCCCGGTAGGTAGAAGAGGAGTCCCTCGGCCAGCCAGACGCTCGGCGCGGCGGGGTCGAAGCCGGCGGTGGTCAGCGCGCCGACCCAGTCCGCGCGCAGATCGACCGGTACGGTGACACGCTTCGCCTTCGGGGTGGCCGCCAGGTCCGTGAGCACCTGCTCCTTGAACTCCAGCACGCCCGCCCGGTCGATCTCGAAGACCTCGCAGCCGGACGGCCAGTCCAGCCGCAAGGCGCGCGTGTCCAGCCCCGCTCCCAGCAGGACCACCTGCCGGGGGCCCGTACGGACCGACCGGAGCAGGAAGTCGTCGAGGACCCTGGTCCGCAGGCCGAAGTAGCGGGTGAACCGCCCCCACAGCGGGTCGCCGTCCCCCTCCGGGACCTGCTGGATGCGCACCGGCCAGTGCGTGCACGCCGGGGCGGCGCGCACGAAGTGTTCCGCGTAGGCGTCCTGGGCCAGGCTGTCGTCGCGGTGGGTCTCGATCGCCCGTGCCGCGGCGACCAGGAGGGCGGTCAGGCCCACACCCCCGTCCACGCCTTCCGCTTCCGTGTGCTGCGGCGCCGTGCCGGTCATGTCTCCTCCGTTGACGGGAGTGGGGCCGCGAGCTTTCTGCTCGTCGGATGCGGTGGGTCGTCCGCAGTGCCGGGGGCCGCGCTCACCGGCTTCTCCCGGTCGGGAGCAGGACGGGTTTGACCACGCGGCCGGCGCCGCAGTCGCGCTCGGCCTCGTTGATGTCGGCCAGCGGATAGGTGCGGATGAGCTGGTCGAAGGGGAAGCGTCCGGCCTGCCAGAGCCGGATCAGCAGCGGTATCAGCAGTCCGGGGACGGCGTCCCCTTCGCAGATGTGGCGGATGCTGCGGCCCCGGTCGAGCGTGCCCGGTTCGAGCGGCAGCGCGGTGCGCAGCCGTGCCACCAGGCCGAGGCTGCCGGTGGGGCGCAGCGCCCGGAGTGCGTCGTTGATGAGCGGGGCGGAGGCCGTGGTGTCGAGCGCGTACTGCGCGCCGCCGCCGATGACCTGCCGGATCCGCTCGGCCAGTCCGGTCGTTTCGGCGGGCAGCGGGATCGCGCCGAACCGCTCGGCCAGGGCCAGCCGTCGGGGGTGCCGGTCCACGGCCACGGTCAGCGCGCCGGCGGCGGTGGCCGCCATCACCGCGGCCAGGCCCACGGCTCCCGCGCCGAGCACGACGAGGCTGTCGCCCGGGCCGGCGGCGAAGGTGTTCAGCACGGCTCCGGCGCCGGTGAGGAAGCCGCAGCCGAGCGGCCCGAGCAGTTCGACGGGCAGCGCGGGGTCGACCCGGACGGCGTTGCGGGCCGAGACGAGCGCGTACTCGGCGAAGGCGGACTGACCGAACCACCGGGGGGCCAGCGCTCCCCCGGCCGCGTCGGTGAGCCGCGGCGCGTCCTCCCGGCGTCCCCCGAAGAGGTTGAGGGAGGCGAAGGAGTCGCAGTAGGCGGGGGCGGCGGCGCGGCAGTTGCGACAGTGCCCGCAGGAGTCGAAGCTCAGCACGACGTGGTCACCGACGCCGATCGTGGTGTCCGGGCCGCCGCCCGTCCGCACCACGACCCCGGACCCTTCGTGGCCGAGCACCGCCGGCAGCGGGCTGCTGCCGGCCGATCGCCGGACCGCGAGATCGGTCCGGCACATCCCGCAGCCGGCGATCTCGACCAGGACCTCACCGGCGGCGGGCTCCGTCCGCAGGGCCACCTCCTCGAGCGTGAACGGATCCTCGTACGAGCGCAGTACCGCCGCCCGGAACCTCACCGTCACGCCTCCCGCGGGCGGTGGACGACGAACGGCCGCAGGTTGCCGTACAGCCCCCACGGTCCGCCCGCCACACCGACCCCGCTGTCCTTGGCGCCCGCGAAGGGCTGGGCGAGGGACAGCTCGGCGTGGTGGTTGATCCAGGCCGTGCCGCATTCGAGCCGGTCGGCCACCGCCTCGGCCCGGTCGAGGTCGGCGCCCCACACGGAGCCGCCCAGCCCGAAGCCGGTGCCGTTGGCGGCGTCGACGGCTTCGTCGAGGTTCCGGTACGGCAGCACCGGCAGGACCGGCCCGAACTGCTCCTCGGTCACCACCGGGCTGTCGGGCGGGACGTCGGTGAGAATCGTGGGGGCGAAGAAGTACCCCGGCCCGGCCGCCCGGTGGCCGCCGGCCGCCGCCCGGGCCCCGTCCGCCAGGGCCCGACGCGTGATCCGCTCGACCCGGGCCAGCTGGGGTGTGTTGTTGACCGGTCCCAGCCGGGTGTCCGGATCGAGGCCGGGACCGACGGCGACGGTCCTGGCCCGCTCGGCGAGGGCTTCGACGACCCGGGCGTGGAGCCGGGCCGGGGCGTAGACGCGCTTGACCGCCATGCAGACCTGCCCGCAGTTGCGGAAGGCGGCCCAGAACAGCCGGTCCGCGATCCGGTCCACCTCCACGTCGTCCAGCAGGACGGCGGCGTCGTTGCCGCCCAGTTCCAGGGTCACCCGGGCGAGCGAGGCCGCCGCCGCCTCGGCGACGGCCCGCCCGGTGGGCGCCGAGCCGGTGAAGGTGACGTGGCGGATGCCGGGGTGGGAGGCGAGGCGGGCGCCGAGCGGTTCGCGGCCGGTGACGACGGTCAGCACGTCCTCGGGCAGGACGGTGGCGAGGACGGAGCCGAGCAGCCGGGTGGCGAGCGGGGTGAAGGGGGACGGTTTGAGGACCACGGTGTTGCCCGCCGCGAGCGCGGGCACGAACTTCGCCGCCGCGAGCTGGAGGGGGAAGTTCCACGGCACGATCGCGGCGACGGGTCCGAGGGATCGCCAGCGGAGCTCGCTGTCCACGGGCCGGCCGTCGGTGATGCGCCGGGTCCTGGGGGCCAGGTCGGCGAAGTAGCGCAGGCGGGCCGCCGTACGGGCGATCTCCGCATGGGACTCGGCCAGTGGTTTGCCCTGTTCCCTGGTGAGCAGCCGGGCGAGGTCGTCGGCGGCCGCCTCCACGGCGCCGGCCGCCGCGTGCAGAGCGGTGGTGCGGGCGGCGGGATCGGCGCGCCAGCCGTGCCAGGCCCGGCGGGACCGGTCGACGACGGCGTCCAGTGCGTCCGGCTGCTGGTCGGGGACCTCGTCGAAGACCTCCCCGGTGGCCGGATCGACGACGGCGAGACGTGCGGCTCGGCGTCCGGGGACGCGGCCGGGCGCGAAGGTCGGCATGCCGGCGGTCAGCTCACGGCGGTGACGCCGGCCGCGTGCTCCCGGGCCTGCCGGTCCATTTCCGCCCGGAAGGCGGCCACCAGGTGCGGCCGGATCCGTCCCGCGTTGCGGTCGCCGCCCTCGCAGACCGCTCCGCGGACCCCGACGATGTCCGTTCCGATGCGGGTCAGCGGGCCGAGGTCGGCCTGCTCGACACTGCCCGCGAGGGCGGCGAGCAGGCCGGCGGCGTGGGCCAGCCGGACGAACTCGGCGCAGGCGTCCGGCGGCACGTGGTCGAACAGCCGCGTCCCGTCCTTGATCGCGGTGTCGAGCATGGCGGCGTCGGCACCGGAGCGGGCGGCGATGTCGGGCAGGGCCAGCGGGTTGACGCAGCCGATCCGGCGGGCGTCGGCGTAGCCGGAGGCGACGACGAGCGCTTCGGGGCGGTGGTCCTTCACCGCCCGGACGACCGCCCGCATGACGTCGATGCCCTGGTCGGGCGTCGTGCATCCGTAGAGGCCGACCTTGATGTACGTGGCGCCGGAGACGACCGCGCCGAGCGCGGCCTGTGCCACCGTACCCGGCTTGTACGGGACGTCCCCCACGGTCGCGGACACCGGCTTGTCCGCCGGTACCGCGTCGCGGATCTCCCGGATGACCCAGGGGAAGTTCGCGCCGAGAGAGCCCTCGTCAGGCTTCTTGACGTCGACGATGTCGAGATGCTCCGCCGACTTCGCACAGTCGAGAGCCTCCTCGACGCCGTCCGGGGAGATGAGAAGCAACATCGCGAACTCCTTCCACCGCCAGTCCGTCCGGCCGAGGGACAGGAGACCGCGGATCACCCGGCTCATGTGCGGTGCGCTCATCATTTCCCTCACCCTCGGAAACCGGGAGGGCGCACAGAGTGCCCATTGATGCTCGCGTCCACGCCTGCGCGCCGTGCATAGCGGATCAAACCGGCCGCACGCGCAGCACATGCCCTCCTAGGCGCCGGCGCAGGGACCGTGAAGCGCCCCTCCGGGAAGATTTCCCTGTGCAGGGGCACCGAGGATGCGGTGTGCCGAGGTCCGACGGTTTGAGCCAAGCCCTTCCGCTGGACGACGGCCCCCTCCAGTCCTCGCCGTCCGGTGCGCAAGGACAGGATGACGACGACCAGAGCGAGGTGGTGACAACTGGTCCTTCGCGCAGGTGCCATGTGCTCGTGACGGTTGGGACCGCGGCCCTCACCCACCAGCCCCGGCGAAGGGAACCTGGGCCGGGGAGGCGGCCGGCTGCCCGAACGGGTGCTGCCACAGCCCTTGCGCCTGGAGCTTCGGCAGGACGCCCTCGCCGAACCAGTACGCCTCCTCCAAGTGCGGATATCCGGAGAGCACGAACTCCTCGATGCCCAGGGCGGCGTACTCCTTGATCCGCTCGGCGACCTCCTCGTGGCTGCCGACCAGGGCGGTGCCCGCGCCGCCGCGTACCAGACCGATGCCCGCCCACAGGTTGGGGTGGATCTCCAGGCGGGTGCGGGTTCCCCCGCTCGAGCGGCGTCGGGAGTCAAGGAGGCTGCCGCCGCCGTGCAGGGCGAGCATGCGCTGCTGTCCCTCGGACTCGCTGCGGGCGAGCCCTGCCTGGACCGACTTCACCGTCTCCGGATCGAAGCCGTCGAGCAGCCGGTTCGCCTCGGCCCAGGCCTGCGCGGAGGTGTCCCGGGTGATGACGTGCAGACGGATGCCGAAGCGGAGGGTGCGGCCCTCCTTCGCTGCCAGCGACCGGATCCAGGCGATCTTCTCGGCGACGGCGGCGGGTGGTTCGCCCCAGGTGAGGTACACGTCGACGTACCGGGCGGCGACCTCTCCCGCCGCGGACGAGGAGCCGCCGAAGTACACCTCGGGCACCGGGTCGGGCAGCCGGGCCAGTCTGGCGTCCGCCACGCGCAGATGTTCACCGTCCAGGTCGACGCTCTCGCCTTTCCACAGTCCCCGTACGATCTGGAGGAATTCGCCGGTGCGGCGGTACCGGGCGTCCTTGTCGAGGAAGTCGCCGTAGGCGCGCTGCTCGTGGCTCTCCCCTCCTGTGACGACGTTGAGCAGGAGCCGTCCGCCGGTCTGCCGCTGGAAGGTGGACGCCATCTGCGCGGCGAGCGTCGGTGAGACGAATCCGGGGCGGAAGGCGACGAGGAACTTCAGCCGCTCGGTGTTCTGGCTGACCATCGCGGTGGTCAGCCACGCGTCCTCGCACCATGCGCCGGTGGGCGTGAGCGCGCCGACGAAGCCCAGGTCCTCGGCGGCGTGGGCGATCTGGCTGAGGTAGGCGACCGTGGGCGGCCGGTCCCGGCCGGTCTCGGTGGCGGGGGTGCCGTGGCCGCCGCCGACGACGTGGCGGCTGTCGCCGTTGGTCGGCAGGAACCAGTGGAAGGTGAGGGACACTCGGGGCTCCGATCCGGGGTGTGCGTCGGCGTTCGTCACAGGAGGCCGTGGCGGGGCGGCCTGGTGCCGCCCAGGACGTAACGGCCGATGTGCTGGACCTTCCAGCGGGCGGGGTCGTGCAGGGAGTGAGTGCGGGCGTCGCGCCAATACCGGTGGAGATTCAGAGAGCTGGCCGCGGAACGGGTTCCGGACACCTCGAACAGCGCGCTCGCCACCTCCACCGCCGTCTGGGCGGCATGCACCTTTGCCGCGGCGACCGCGATGGACGCCTCTGCAGCCGAGTCGTCCGTGAGGTGGGCCTGCGCCCCGTCCACCACTCGCGCGGCCTCGCGCAGAAGGGCCTCGGACGCCCGCACCTGAAGGGCGAGTTCACCGAACCGCTGGATCAGCAGCGGATCCTCCGCAGCCGTGTCGACATCGCTCTCGAACCAGGGACGGCTCTTGGTGCGCACGAACTCCGCGGCCTCGGCGAGCGCTCCCGCGGCGATTCCGGCGTCAATGGCGGCGTGCAGCAACTGCGCTACGGCACCGTGCAGCTGAGGCCCTCGAAAGGTCAGGTGGTGGGGCAGCACCCGGTTCGCGGGCACCGGGACGCCCGCCAGACGGACGGTGCCGCTGGCCGTCGTACGCTGCCCCAGGCCTTCCCAGTCGTCGATCACCGTGAGGCCTGGGGCGCCGGAGTGCACGTACGCCACATGCAGGTTGTCGTCCTCGGCGCGGGCCAGGACCGGGATCCAGTCGGCGAAGAGGGCTCCCGTGGAGTAGTGCTTGAGTCCGTTGAGGACGTACGAGCCGTCCGGCCGGGGTTCCAGACGGGTGCGAATGTCCTGGACGTGTTTCGTACCCGCCTCCGACTGGGCGTTGCCGAAGCGGCGGCCGGCGAGCAGCTCGGCGTAGAAGAACTTCTGCTGCTCCTCGGTTCCCTGGCGGCGAATCACGTTCACGTAGACGAAGTGGCTCTGCGGGATCTGAGCGAGACTGGCGTCGGCGCAGCCCAGAAGCCGGAAGATCTCCGCGAGCGTCTCTGCGCGGACGTCCGCACCACCGTGCTCCGCCGGCACGGTGACGGCGAGCAGCCCCGAGGCGGAGAGCCGGTCCAGCTCCTCACGGGGAAGCCGGCGTTCGGCGTCCCGGGCCGAGGCGCCCACCCGGAACTCGTCGGCCAGGGCGGACGCGACAGCGACGGCCTCGGCGTCGTCGGCGATGACGTGTGCGGTCATGGCTCAGCTCGCCGCGGCCAGGAGGGGCGTACGACCCAGCGCCAGCGAGAACTGGTCGACGACCTGGGTGAGGGCCTCGGCGGCGGCCGGTGCGACGGTGACCGAGCCGTCGTCGTGGGCGGTGATGTCCTTGTCGAGGGTGAACCAGCCCTGCACGATGTGCGCGGCGCCCATGGAGCTGAGGACCGGACGCAGCGCGTAGTCGATGGCGAGGACATGCGCGATGGAGCCGCCGGTGGCGAGAGGCAGGACCGTCTTTCCGGTGAGTGCGTACTGCGGGAGCAGGTCGAGGAGTGCTTTGAGGACTCCGGAGTACGACGCCTTGTAGACGGGTGTTCCTACGACGACGCCGTCGGCGCTCGCGAACAGCTCGGTGGCCTCGACGATCGCCGGGTGCCGGAAGTCCGCGCCGAGCAGGGCCTCGGCGGGGATGGTGCGAACGTCGAGCGGGACGATGTCGTGCCCCTGAGCGGTCAGTCGCTGGTCCAGGTGGCGCAGCAGGCGGTTGGTGCGGGAGGAGGCGGAAGGGCTGCCGGAGACGGACAGGACAGTGGCCATGGGTCCTCTTTCGGGGAGGAGGGAAGGGGGCGCCTCCGCCGGGGGGAGGCGCCCCCGGGGCGGTCAGGAGTACCAGGTGGGTTCGGGCAGTTCGCCCTCGAGGACCCAGCGGCCGACCTCGCGCCGCTTGTAGGCGACAGGGTCGTGGAGGGTGTGGGTGCGGACGTTGCGCCAGAAGCGGTCCAGGCCCTCGGCTGTGGCGGTGGCGCGGGCGCCGGTCACTTCGAAGATCCGATTGCCGATCTCCAGGGCGACGTCGGTGGCGCGGGCCTTCACGGCGGCCACGCGTACCTCGAAGTCGCCGCGGGTCTGCGCGGTGACCGCATCGGGGTCGTCGTGCAGCTTCTGCCCCTCGGCGGCGACGGCGTCGGCGAGGGCCTCCGCCGCCCAGAGCTTGGCGGTGAGGTCGCCGTAGACGTCGATGACGTACGGCTCGTCGACCGCCCGCTCATGACCGCCGTGCAGCCACGGACGGGATTTGGTGCGGGTGTAGGTGGCGGCCGTCTCCAGCGCGCCGCTCGCGATGCCGAGGTAGAAGCTGACGAAGACGAGCTGGATGGTGGGGACGTTGAGGGTGTTGTAGGTGCGCGGCTGGAATTCCTTGCCGACGTAGCCGAGCGCCGACGACCAGGGCGTGCGGACGCCGCCGATGGTGACGCTGCCGCTCTCGGTGAGCCGCTGGCCGATGTTGTCCCAGTCGTCGTGGAAGGTCAGGCCCTCGCTGTCGGACGGCACGATCGCGAAGACGTGCAGTTCGGTTCCCTCCAGGACGCCTTCGAGGACGGTGACGTCGGAGACCCTGCTGCCGGTGGAGAAGGTCTTGCGGCCGGTGAAGACCAGGTCGTCGCCGTCGTCGGTGACGACGACGTCGTTGTCGCGCGGGTTGACGGCCCCGCCGAAGAACCAGCGCTCCCGGGTGGCCTCGGCCTCTGTCCGCTCCCACTGTTCGCGGGTGCCGACCAGGCGGGCGGCCCAGAACCACAGGTAGTGGTAGCCGAGGAGCTGGCCGATGGAGCCGTCGGCCTTGGCGACCTCGCGGACGACCCGGTAGGCGGTGGTCCAGTCCTGGCCCGCGCCGCCGTGCTCGACGGGGCCGAGCAGGGTGACCAGGCCGGCGTCCTTCAGGAGCCGTACCTCGGCGTACGGGGTGGCGCCGGCGCGGTCGCGTTCGGCGGCGTCGGTGGCGAGGACGGCGGCGACCTCGGCCGCCCGGGCGATCCACTCCTCGACGGTGACGGGGGCGGGGCGGGTGGCCCAGTCGGCGGGCGTGACAGTGCTCATGCTGATGACCTCGTTCGGGATGCGGTGCGGTGGGAAGGAGGGGTTCAGGCGCGAGCCGGGACGGGGTCCGTCTCGCTGTCCGGCAGTTGGGCCTCCAGCTCGCGTACGAGCGGCAGCACGCGGCGGCCGAAGTACTCGACCTCCTCGTGGTAGTGGAGGAAGCCGAGGAGGAGGAGGTCGACGCCGAGCTTCTTGTAGGCGACGATCCGCTCGGCGATCTGCTCGGGCGTGCCGATGAGGCCCGTGCGGAAGCCGTCGTTGTACTGGACGAGGTCTTCGAAGGTCGAGTCCTGCCACATGCCCTTGCCATCGGCCGTGGACTGCCCCGCCTGCTTCACCGCGGCGCCGAAGCCCTGCACGGCCTCGCTGTCGGCACGGGCGACGATCTCGCGCAGCGTCTCGCGGGCCTCGGCCTCGGTGTCGCGAGCGATGAGGAAGCCGTTGAGTCCGAACTTCGGTGCCGTACGGCCGGCTTCGGCGGCGGACTTGCGTACGTCGGTGATCTGCTCGGTGACGCCGTCGAAGTCCTTGCCGTTGCTGAAGTACCAGTCGGAGACGCGACCGGCCATGGCGCGGGCGGCGCTGGAATTGCCCCCCTGGAAGATCTCCGGGTGCGGGCGCTCGGGGGTGTTGAGCGGCTTGGGCTTGAGGGAGAAGTCACGCAACCGGTAGAAGTCCCCGGCGAGTTCGGCGTGGTCCTCGGTCCAGATCTTCCGCAGGGCGCGGATGAACTCCTCCGAGCGTCGGTAGCGTTCGTCGTGCTCCAGCCAGGGCTCGCCGAGGGCGGTGAACTCGGCCTTGAACCAGCCGCTGACGACGTTGACGGCGAAGCGGCCGTTCGACAGGTGGTCGGCGGTGGCTCCGAGTTTGGCGAGCACACCCGGGTGCCACAGACCGGGATGGACGGCGGCGATGACCTTGAGCCGCTGCGTGGCGAGCAGCAGGGCGAGGCTGAAGCTGGTCGACTCGTGCTGGTACTCGGCGCCGTAGCTGGCCATGTAACGGACCTGGCTGAGGGCGTAGTCGAAGCCGTTGTTCTCGGCGAGGACGGCGAGTTCCCGGTTGTAGTCGTAGCCCCAGTCGGTGCGCTGCTCGATGGTGCTGGTGACCAGGCCGCCGCTGACGTTCGGCACCCAGTAGGCGAATCGGACGGGATCAGGTCCGGAAGATGCGGGCATGGAAACTCCAGGCGGGAGAATACTGCTGCGGGCAGGAAGAAGGAGCTCCTGGGGAATCAAGGGCACGCCGGAGCGTCGCTCCCGGAAGGTTCGTCACCGCTACGGATGGACGGAATCAGCCGGGATCAGAATGCGCAGCAGGAGATGGCGGACGGAGCCCGTGGGAGGGTTTCCCTCGGGTGCGCTCAGGCCCGACAGCGACAGCAGGAGCTGGAGACACGCGCGAGGTCGACGTGGCGTCGACGCGTGAGGTCCTGTCGCTTCATGTCTCCGATGGAACCAGCGGGAGTCCTGTCGGTCAAGAATTCCTCGCTGTGATTCCACATCCTGGGAGTCGTTGTTCACGAGGTTGTGACAGGGTTTCCCTTGAACGCCGCGCGGGACGGGCGGCAGTCTCCTGCCGTGCGTATCGAACAGCTGGAATACATCGCCGCCGTCACCCGGTTCGGTTCGCTGCGGCGCGCCGCCGAAGAACTCCATCTGTCCCAGCCGGCGCTCAGCGAGACCGTCCGCAATCTGGAGCGGGAGCTGGGCGTCGATCTGCTGGAGCGCAAGCGGTCCGGGGCGAAGATCAGCGACGAGGGCCGGGAGCTGCTGCCGCACATCATGACTGTGCTGGACGCAGTGGACCGGTTGCGCGGCGCGGCCGGCGACCAGCACCGCATCAGCCGCATGGTCCGGCTCGGCACGGTGAACACGGCCACTGTGCCGCTGGTCATCCCGACGGTGCGGGAGTTCCGGGCCGCGCACCCGGTCACCCAGGTCGAGATGGTCGGCGCGCAGCAGGCCGACATCCACCGCGGGCTGTTGGAGGGCGCCTTCGACCTGGGCCTGGTGAACTACCTGCGGGGCGACGACATGCCGCCCGGCTTCGAGACGACGGAGCTGCTGTGCGGCCGGCCCGTGGTGTGCGTGCGTCCGGACAGTCCACTGGCTGCCCTGGAGGCGGTGGACGCCGACAGCCTCCTGACCGAGCCGCTGGTCGTGATGCGGTCCGGCTATGTCATGCACCGTTTCGTGCACCGGCTGCTCCGCGGCCGTACACCGTCCTTCTCGTACTCCACCGACGGTGCGGAGATGGGCAAGCTGATGGTCGCCGAGGGCCTGGGGGCCACCGTGCTGCCGGACTTCAGCGTCGTCGGCGACCCGCTGGAGCGACGGGGCGTGATCACTGTGCGGCCCCTCGCGGGGGTGGCGACCGACGTACTGCTCGTCCTGCAGCGCCGCCATTCCGGCTCCGTTCCCCGGGCGGTCCGCGACCTGCACGAGCTGTTCGTGCGCAACGCCCGGGCGCACGGCGCCTCCGCACGACGGCTGACGCAGGGGTGATCCCCGGCTCATCGCCATGCGCGGTCTGCCCGGTGCCGGCGACACCACGCTCGCCCGTCTCCTGGCGGCCCGGATCGGTGCGGTCCGCACGGCCTCGAAGGGCTCACCCCCGACGGCGCCACTCCTCCGCGAGCAGCTCGTACGAACGCACCCGGTCGGCGTGGTCATGAGTGATCGTCGTGATGAGCAACTCGTCCGCACCGGTGGCCTCCTGCAGCTGCTCCAGCCGGTCGGCCACTTGGGCCGGTGAGCCGACGAACTGGGTGTCGATGCGGTCCTGCACGAGGGCCCGGTCCGCGTCGCTCCACGTGTGAGCACGCGCCTCCTGCGGCGTCGGGAACTCGATGGCGCCTTCGGCGGTGCGGATGCTGCGGACCCACGGGCCGTATCCGGTGGCGAGTTCCCGGGCGGTCGCGTCGTCGTCGGCGACGACGACGTCGGCGGAGACGCTGACGTACGGCTTGTCGAGGAACTCGGAGGGCTGGAAGAAGGAGCGGTAGCCTTCCACCGCCTCCAGCACCGTGGCGGGACTGACGTGGTAGTTCGCGGCGAAACGCAGACCGCGCGCCCCTGCCACCTCGGCGCTCCGGCCGCCGCTGCTGCCCAGGATCCACACCTGCACGTCGGCGCCCTCGCCCGGCACGACGTGCACCTCGATGCCCTCCGGGGAACGGTAGGTGCCGGCCAGCAGCGCGAGGATGTCGTGGATCTGCTCGGCGTAGTCCTGCGACTCGGCGCCCGGGAGCAGGAGCAGCTTGCGCTGCAACGCGACGCGGGGTGAGCCGAGCAGGTGCTCGAAGGAGAAGCGGGGCGGGATGAGCAGGCCGTTCGGGGCGCGGCCGTCGACGACCGGGGTGGCCGTCGGCACGGTCGCCTTCTCCCCGGGCGGGCGGCCGCCCGAGCGGCCCAGGCCCAGGTCGAGGCGGCCGGGGTGAAGGGCGTCGACCAGGCCGAACTCCTCGACCGTGGACAGGGCGGTGCGGTGTCCGAGCTGTACGGCCCCTGAGCCGAGCCGGATCGTGGAGGTCGCGGCGGCGGTCAGGGCGAGCACGACCGCCGGGGACGTACCCGCCACGCCCGGGTTGAGGTGGTGCTCGGCGAACCAGTACCGGGCGTAGCCGAGCCGCTCGGCCTGCTGGGCGAGGTCGATGGAGTTGCGCAGGGCGTCCGCGGCCGTCGACCCCGACGGGATCGGGACGAGGTCGAGGACGCCGAGGGGGATGTCAGACACGGGCGGACTCCTGGGTGAGCGGTGGTGCCGGAAACACGGGTCCCCATGCGAACGGCGGGTCCGGTATCTCGCGGCGCAGCACCGGTGCGACGTGGGACTGGAACAACTCGAGGGAGGCGCGGTGCCGGGCGTCCGTCAGCCCGCCGGCGTCGGCGTTCACATGCAGTACGGTGTGGCCGAACTGCTCGTGGTAGCGGTGCACCTTGTCGATGACCTGCTGCGGGCTGCCGATCAGGGCGGAGCTGCGGGCGACGAAGTCTTCCAGGGTCTCGAAGACGACGGGCAGTCCCGCCTGCTTGGAGAAGGCCAGATTGGCTTCGAAGACCGGCCGGTAGGCGGCCAGCGCCTCCTGAGAGGTCGGCGCCACGAGGATGCCCGCCGTGCCGGCGCCGATCGCGATGCCGGCCGGGTCGTGGCCGTAGTGCTCCCAGCGTTCGCGGTAGTGGCGGATCAACTCGGCATACGGCTCTATGGGGTGGGTGACGTTCGCGGAGAACAGCGGGTCGCCGTGGCGGGCGGCCAGGTCGACCGACTCCTTGCTGGTGGCGCTGCCGTGCCAGACACGGACGGGCTGCTGGAAGGGCCGGGGCCACACCTCGGCGTCCGTCAGCGGCGGGCGGAAGCGGGTCTGCGCGGTGACCTTGTCCTGGCGCCAGATCCGCCGGAACACCTCGTAGCTCTCGGCGTTGCGGTCCCACTGGTCCTCGGCCGTGACGTGGAACAGCTCGCGCTGGGCGGTGCCGTTGCCCTTGCCGATGATCAGGTCCAGTCGCCCCTCGGAAAGGTGGTCGAGGGTGGCGTAGTCCTCGTAGGCGCGCACCGGGTCGAGCAGACTCAGGGTCGTCACGGCGGTGAAGAGACGGATGTGTTTCGTCAGCGCGGCCACATGGCTCAGTACCACGGTCGGCGAGGAGGAGATGAACGGCCGCTCGTGCCGCTCTCCCACCCCGAAGCCGTCGAAGCCCAGCTCCTCGGCCAGCACCGCGTTGTCGAGGACCTCGCGGAAACGCTCATGGGTCGATCTCTGTACGCCGGTGACCGGGTCCGGGCGGTGCACGATCAGAGTGATGGCGAGGAACTTCACGACGCCACCCGCTCGCCGCGGACGCCGTCCGGGTGTGCCAGGCCCAGGTGGTCGCGCAAGGTCGTGCCCTCGTACTCCGTGCGGAACACGCCCCGCTCCTGCAGCAGCGGGACCACCTTGTCGGCGAATTCGTCCAGGCCGCCCGGGGTGATGTGCGGGACGAGGATGAAACCGTCGCTCGCGTCGGCCTGCACGAGGTCGTTGATGGTTTTCGCGATGGTGGCCGGGGAGCCGACGAAGTTCTGCCGGTTGCCGGTGTTGATGACCAGGTCGCGGATGGACCAGTTGTTGGACGCGGCGAGTTCGCGCCACTCGCGGGCGACGGCCAGCGGGTCCCGGTACATGCGGACCTGGGCGCGCCCCTTGGAGATGTGGTCGTCGCCGACGTCCGGGTCGATGTCGGGCAGCGGCCCTTCCGGGTCGTACGCCGACAGGTCCCGGTTCCAGACGAACTCCAGGTGCTTGAGTGCGGTGGCCCCGCTGACTTGCCGCCGGCGCACCTCGCGGGCCAGTTCCTCTGCCTCGGTGTCGGTGTCGGCGAGGGCGAACGTCGCGGCGGGCAGGATGAGCAGCTGGTCGCGGCGGCGGCCGTACTTGGCCAGGCGGGACTTCACGTCCGTGTAGAAGGCCTGGCCCGCCTCGAGGGTGCCGTGCCGGCTGAAGATGGCGTCCGCCTCGGCGGCGGCGAACTCGCGGCCCTCGTCGGAGTCGCCGGCCTGGAAGATGACCGGGCGGCCCTGCGGGGAGCGCGGCACGTTGAACTGCCCGTGGATGTCGAAGTGCCGTCCGGTGTGGACGAAGGCGCCGGCCTTGGCGTCCCGCAGGAAGACGCCGGTGGCCTGGTCGGCGAGGATCTCGTCGCCGTGCCAGGAGTCGAAGAGTTCGTTCGCCGTGGCCAGGAACTCCTTGGCGCGGGAGTAGCGCTCCTCCTGCGGCAGGAAGCCGCCGCGGCGGAAGTTCTCGCCGGTGAAGGCGTCCCAGGAGGTGACGACGTTCCAGGCGCAGCGGCCTCCGGAGAGGTGGTCGAGGCTTGCGAACTGGCGGGCGACCTCGTAGGGCTCGTTGAACGTGGAGTTGATGGTGCCGGTCAGGCCGAGGTGCTCGGTGACGGCGGCGAGCGCGGCGAGGACGGTGAAGGTGTCGGGGCGGCCGACGACGTCCAGGTCGTAGATCCTCCCGCCCTGTTCGCGCAGCCGCAGCCCTTCGGCGAGGAAGAGGAAGTCGAACTTGGCGCGTTCGGCGGTCCGCGCGAAGTGCGCGAAGGAACTGAACTCGATGTGGCTGCCGGCCCGTGGGTCGCTCCACACGGTGGTGTTGTTGACGCCGGGGAAGTGGGCGGCCAGGTGGATCTGCTTCAAGGGCTTGGTCACGGCTGTGCGGTTTCCTTCCGACGGCTCAGGCTGCCGCGTAACGGTTGGCGGGGCGGGCGAGACCCAGCAGGCCGCGCAGGGTGCCGGCCTCGTAGGCGCGGCGGAACACGCCCCGCCGCTGGAGTTCGGGGACCAGCGCCCGGGTGATCGCCGGGAGGTCGTGCCCGGCGACGGCGGGGCGCAGCCGGAAACCGGACAGGCCGGCACCGTGCCACTCCTGCAGGAGGTCGGCCAGTTGGACCGGTGTTCCGGTGAAGACCGGGGCGTCGCTCGTGTACGGCCGTCCCGCGAGCGCGTCGAGCCGATCCCGGCGTGCCCGCGCGGCGCCCGGGTCGTCGTCGAGGAGGACCACCAGGTCGCCGAAGACGTGCAGCGGGTCGGCAGCCCTCCCGGACGCGTTCTGCTCGGCATGGATCCGAGCCACGATCGCGCGGGCCTCGTCGGCGTCGTACGGCGTGACGTAGCCGATGTCGGCGGCGCGGGCCACGAGCCGGTACGGAACGGTGTCGTGGGCGAGCGCGCTGACGATCGGCTGGCCCTGCGGCGGGCGGGGTGTGATGGAGGGGCCCTTGACGCTGAAGTGCCCGCCCTCGAAGTCGATGTAGTGCAGCTTGTCGGCGTCGATGAAGCGGCCGGTGGCGGCGTCCCGGATCTCGGCGTCGTCCTCCCAGCTGTCCCACAGGCGGCGCACCACCTCCACGTAGTCGGCGGCCTCGTCGAAGAGATCGGCGACCAACTCCCGTGTGTCCGGGTGGTCGTAGGCCTCGATACGCGGGATCGTACGGCGGCCGAAGTGCGCGGCCTCGTTCGGGCGGGCGGTGATCTGCACCCGCACGCCGGCGCGGCCGGTGCTGACGTGGTCGAGGGTGGCGATCGCCTTGGAGATGTGGAACGGCTCCGTGTGGGTGGCGACCACCGTCGGCACCAAACCTATGTGCCGGGTCAGCGGTGCCACGCGGGAGGCGATGAGGACGGCGTCCAGACGACCGCGCACCTGGTCGGTGCGGTCGTCCGGGTCCAGGAAGTGGGACGACTGGAGGCCGAGGCCGTCCTCGATGGTCACGAAGTCGAGCAGCCCGCGCTCGGCCTCCGCGACCAGGTCCGCCCAGTACGCGGCGGTGAACAGGTCCCGGGGGCGGGCCACCGGCTCGCGCCAGGAGGCGGGATGCCAGCCGGTGCCGTCCAGGGCGACCGCAAGGTGCAGCAGTGAAGTAGGTCTTGAGGACACGGCGGAGGTGCCTTCCTGGAAGTTGGTGACGAGAACACCGGCCCTCGCGCGGAGCTGGGCCAGTCTGCGGCCTTCTTGAGGTCGAAGGCGGCCCGGGGCAGTCGTGTTGCGCACGAGGACGGTTGAGTTCGCGGAGCCCGTGCGTCTTCGCGCCCTGGACCGGCTACTTGCTGGTCCTGGGCAGGCCGGGCGGGTTGATCTCCGACTTGGTCACGGCCTCGTCGGACAGACCCCAGCGCTCCAGCACCTTCGCGTAGGTCCCGTTGTCGATGATGTGGTCGAGTGCGTCGGCGAGCGGCTCGACCAGGCCGCTGTCCTTCTTGGTGGTTGCGGCGATGAGGCCCTGGAGGGTGGCGCCGGCGCCGGAGTAGGTGCCGACGACCTCGGTCCTGCCGGTGGTGGCCGCGTGGTGGGCGGCGGTCGGGTTGGGGCCGAGGTACAGGTCGATGCGGCCGGACTGGAGGGCGAGGTAGGTGTCGCTGTCGTTCTGGTAGTACTTGATGTCCACCGGCTTCCGGCCGGCCTTCTCGTTCTCCTTGCTCCACTCGATGAGCAGCTTCTCCTGGTTGGTGCCGCTGCTCACGGCGACCGTCCTGCCCGCCACGTCCTCGGGGCCGGTGACCTTCAGGCCGCTGCCCTTCTTCGCCTCGAAGGCGAGGTTGTCCTCGCGGTAGGTGGCGAAGTCGTACTTCTCCTTGCGTTCCTCGGTGACGGTGATGTTGGTGAAGCCGACGTCGTACTTGGCGCTGTCGAGGCCGACGAAGATGTTCTCCCAGGAGACGGAGTTGATGTGCGGCTCGAGGCCGAGGACGTCGGCGACCAGGTGGGCGATGTCCGGCTCGACGCCGATGACGGTCTTGTTGTCGGTGGCGTAGAAGGTCAGCGGCGCGGCGGAGCCGGACGAGGCGACCAGTTCCAGGGTGCCTCTCTTGCGGATCCTTTCCGGGACCTCGGCGGCTATGGAGTCGACCTTGGCGGTGGTGATGCGGTTCTGGTCGGCGCTGAGGTTGATCTTCGTCTTGGCGCCCGACGTGTCCGCGACCTCGGTGGTGCCGCCGTCGGTGGGGTTGCTGCAGGCGGCGAGGACGAGGACGGTGGTGAGTCCGAGCGCGGCTGCGGTGGTGCGGCGGCGGGCGAGGGTGGTGGACACGGTCGTTCTCCTTGCGTGCGGAATGGGTGAGGGGCGGTCAGAGGACCTTGGAGAGGAAGGCGCGGGTGCGCTCGTGGTGCGGGTTGTCCAGGACCGCCGCGGGCGGCCCCTGTTCCACGACGACTCCGCCGTCCATGAACACCACGGTGTCGGCGACCTCGCGGGCGAAGCCGATCTCATGGGTCACGACGATCATGGTGGTGCCGGTCCCGGCCAAGTCCTTGATGACGTCGAGGACTTCACCGACGAGTTCCGGGTCCAGCGCCGAGGTGGGCTCGTCGAAGAGCAGCACCTTCGGTTCGAGGGCGAGCGCGCGGGCGATGGCGACGCGCTGCTGCTGGCCGCCGGAGAGCTGGCGCGGGTAGGCGTCGGCCTTGTCGGTGAGCCCGACCCGGTCGAGGAGCCGGCGGGCCGTCTCCTCCGCCTCCTTGCGCGGGCGGCGCAACGCCGAGACCGGGGCCTCGACGAGGTTCTCCAGCACGGTCAGATGCGGGAAGAGATTGAAGTTCTGGAAGACGAACCCGATGTGGGTGCGCTGTTTCAGAACATGCTTCTCCTTCAGCTCGTGCAGCCTGCTCCCGGCGCGGCGGTAGCCGATGAGCTCGCCGTCGATGCTGATCCAGCCGCTGTCGACCTTCTCCAGGTGGTTGATGGTGCGCAGCAGTGTGGACTTGCCGGAGCCGGACGGGCCGAGGATCACGGTGACCTCGCCGGTGCGGACCTTGAGGTCCACGCCGCGCAGCACCTCCAGCGGGCCGAAGCTCTTGTGGACGCCGTGGACGTCCACCATCACCTGACTCATCGGCTGTCTCCCAGGGGTCCAGGGGTCGTCAGAGGTACGACAGGCCGGCTGCGCTGGGCCGCCGCCGCGCGCAGGGTGAGCAGAAGGCGCCGGGCGCGCTGGAGCGGGGTGGGCGGCGGGGTGCGGTTGGCGCCTCGGGCGTAGCGGCGCTCCACGTAGTACTGGGCGACCGACAGCAAGGAGGTGAGGACGACGTACCAGGCGGTGGCGACCAGCAGCAGCGGGACCACGCGGCCGTTGCGGCCGTAGATGACCTGCACCTGGTAGAACAGCTCGCCGATGGACATGACGTAGACCACCGAGGTGCCCTTGAGCAGGCCGATGATCTCGTTGCCGGCCGTGGGCAGGATGGCGCGCATGGCCTGCGGCAGCACGATCCGGCGGATCTGCCGCAGCCGGGGTATGCCCAGGGCGGCGGCTGCCTCCAGCTGCCCGTTGTCGACCGAGATGACGCCGCCGCGGACGATCTCGGCGGCGTAGGCGGCCTGATGCAGCGTCAGCCCGATGATCGCGGCGCCGATGGTGCCGATGAGGCTGTTGCTGTCGACGGACCAGAACACCGGGCCGAAGGGGATGCCGACCCCCAGTTCCTCGTAGAGCGCGCTGAGGTTGAACCAGAACACCAGCTGGACGATCATCGGGATCGACCGGAAGACCCAGACGTATGTCCAGGCGACGGTCTGCAGCACCGGGCTGCGCGACAGCCGCATGAAGGCCAGCACGGTGCCGAGGAGGAAGCCCAGAACGGTGGCGTAGGCGGTGAGCTGGAGGGTGACCCACACTGCCTGGACGATCGTCTCGGACAGGACGTAGTCGCGGAAGACGTTCCACTCCCAGACGGGGTTGGTGGCCAGTCCGTGCACGAACTGGGCGACCAGCACGACCACGGCGACGGCCGCCGCCCACCGGCCGTAGTGGCGGGCGGGTACGACCTTGAGGGAGGCGGGGTCGTCCGAAGCGGGTGGGGCTTGGGGGCGGGTGCCCGGGGAGGCCGCGCCGGGCGGCGCGGCGTCGGTGGTGGATGCCATCGTGATGTTCCTGCTCAGCTCTTACGTGTGCTCGGGCGGGTTGATTCGCGATCTCTCGATCGCGGAGGCGGAGGTGCCCCACTTCTTGAGGATCCGGGCGTATGTGCCGTCCTTGATGAGCTCGTTGACGGCCGCCTGGAACGCCTTGGTGAGCGGGGAGCCCTTCTTGAAGGCGAAACCGACGTCGAGGCGGTGGTACTCGCCGAGGAAACTCGTCTGCGAGGCGGGTTGTGCCGCCTGGTGGCGCAGGCCGTTGATCGTCGACATGATCACGTCGATACGGCCCTGCTGCAGCGCGGTGAGCGTCGCCGCGTTCTCCGAGTAGACCTTCACGTCGTACGGCTTCTTGCCCGCCTCGGCGCACACCCCCTTCTGTGCGGTGAGGGTCGCCTCGAAGGTGGTGCCGGCACCGGTGCCGATGGTCAGCCCGCACAGCCGGGTGAGGTCGGTGACCTTCGACGTGAGCTCGGTGTTGCCCTTCTTCACCGCGAAGCCCTGGCCGTCGTTGATGTAGGTGACGAAGTCGATGGTCTTCAGGCGCTCGCTGGTGACGCCGAAGTTGCCGGTGCCGAAGTCGTACTTGCCACTGCCGAGGGCGGGCAGGATCGTCTCGAAGGACGCGTCCTGCCGCTCCAGCTTGACGCCGAGGACCTTGGCCACCGCGTCGGCGAGGTCGATGTCCTGCCCCGCGGGCGCCTTGTCCGTGCCGTTCGGGTAGTACGCGCCCGGCGGGAACCCGATCGAGCTTCCGACCCTCAGCGTGCCCGACGTGCGGACGTCGGCCGGCAGCAGGGCGGCGACGGAGTCCACCTTGCGTACGGCGGCTACCGGGTCGTCGGTCGGCGCGGGAGAGGCCTGAGCGCCCACCGTCGCCGTGCCGCCGGTGTCACCCGAGCCGCAGGCGATCAGCGCCAGCAGGGGAAGCAGGGCGAGGACGGCGGCGCTGTGCAGACGAGTCGTCAGGGTGCGGATGTTCACTGGTCGGGGGCCTTTCCCGTGCGTTCCCGGAGGGCGAGGTGCTTCTCGAAGGGCAGCGGGCCGATGGATTCCGGGTCGGCCTCGGTGTCGAAGAGCGGCGTGTAGCCGGTGGCCAGGTACAGGCCGCGGGCCTCCGGTTGGCGTGGGCCGGTGGTCAGGTAGATCCGCCGGTAGCCGCGGGCACTCGCCTCGCGCTCCAGCTCGGCGATCACGCGGCGGGCGAGGCCGCGGCGGCGGTGGGCGGAATGGGTCCAGATCCGCTTCAGTTCGGCGGTGGTCGCGTCGTAACGGCGGAAGGCGCCGCCCGCGACGGGCTCCCCGCCCTCCAGCAGCAGGAGGAGAACGCCTCCGTGGGGCGGGGTGAATTCCTCGTCGGGGTAGCGGGAGATCTCGGCGTGGGCGTCCTTGCCGTAGCGCGTGGAGTACTCGTGGCCGAGTTCGCGCAGCAGGGGCCTCACGCGCGGGTCGCCCACCGAGACCGGAACGACCGTCGCTTCCACGGCGGAGGTCATGCGTTCACCACCGCCGGAGTCCGTGCCTCGCGTGCGGTCCGCTCGGCGTCGCGTTCGGGGATCTCCTCGCGGACGAGAGGAACGATGTGCCGGCCGAAGTCGACGTCGCCCAGCAGGTCGAAGGTGGTGCCGGAGCGCGACATGGTTGCGCAGCCGTCGTTGGTCGCGGCGATACCGAGGAACGGCACGGGCATGGGCATGGCCTTTCTGGAGACGCGACGGCACGCGGGCACGACTGAGCTGCCGGGCGCGGAAGTCGCGGACGGTGACCGTCAGAAAGATGGGTCGATACGGGTGTGACGACGCCGGGCGTCGAAAGAGGCGGAGCTTCGGCAGCGTGCGCGAGGGCGGAACCAGGCCCGCGACGGAATCACCGAGGGAGGGAAGGGCCGGTCAGGCGGCCCGCTGCCGAGTCAGACGCAACACGCTGCGGACCACACCCGACCGAAGTCGATGTGGTGGCGCGAGACCAAGCGCTGCTGGGCAGTCATGCGGCCAATTGAGCAGCACATCCTGCTGTTCGTCAAGCAGCGCCCGGATGCCGGACATCGTCTCGCCCTGTCTGTGCCACGCGTTGTTGACACCTCTGTGCTGTGGGCGCATACGATCGACGACAGATCGGCTCCGCCCCGCGCGGCAGCCCTTCCGGCCGCGTTGAGGGACGCGGCGAATGTGACGACGCCCCAGGCCCCGGCCGCACCGTACCGCGTGGCGCCCATGCCGTCGCGCTCCCCTGCGAGTGCCACCGGGTGGTCACCCACGCCAGCCATTCCCTCCCCCCGGAGCGCCTCCCGATGGTCACGCCTTCCGATGTCACACCAGCCCCTGCCACGAAGCCCTCACAGCGAGCCGGCGGCCCGCGCCCCGACCTGCCGCGCATCGTGCCGCGCCGGCACGTCGGACGCTGGGCGACCGCCGCCGCGGCACTGCTCGTCTTCGTGCTGGTGCTCAATTCCGTCGCCCGCAACGACGCCTTCCAATGGGGCGTGGTGGGCCGGTACTTCACCACCGCCGCCGTGCTCGACGGGCTGCTGCTCACGCTATGGCTGACCGGTGCGGTGATGGTGCTGGGCTTTCTGTTCGGCACGGTGCTTGCTGTGATGCGGCTGTCGGCCAACCCGGTGCTGCGCACGCTGGGCTGGGGCTACGTTTGGATCTTCCGCTCCACACCACTGCTGGTGCAGCTGCTGTTCTGGTTCAACATCGGCGCTCTGTACCCGACACTCGGCCTCGGCATCCCGTTCGGCCCGGAGTTCGTCACCGTCAAAACGGTCAACCTGCTCGGCCCCACCCTCACCGCCGTCATCGGGCTGACCCTGCACGAGACCGCCTACGCCGCCGAGGTGGTGCGCGGCGGCATCCTGTCCGTCGACTCCGGCCAGAACGAAGCCGCCCAGGCGCTCGGCCTGAGCAGACGCCGCACCCTGCACCGGATCGTCATCCCGCAAGCGATGCGCTCCATCGTGCCGACCGCCGGGAACATGCTGATCGGCACCCTCAAGGGCACCAGCATCGTCAGCGTGCTGGCCGTGCACGACCTGCTGTACTCGGTGCAGCTGATCTACAACCAGACCTACCAGGTCATCCCGCTGCTGATGGTCGCCACGCTCTGGTACATCGCGGTCACCAGCGTACTCAGCGCAGGTCAGTACTACGTCGAGCGGTACTACGCGCGCGGCGACTCCCGCGCGCTGCCGCCCACGCCACTGCAACGGCTGCGCGGTCAGCTCTCCGCCGTGCGCACCCGGCTGAGTGCGGCGACGGCCGCCGATGCCCGCCCCGCGGTCGGCGGTGATCGATGAGCGGCCTCCTCCACGGCCGTCCCGGTGACTTCAGCGCGGGGCCGTCCCGGTGTTCGCCGGTTCCCCCTCCGGGAGGTCGCACCGGGCAGGGGCATGTGTGCCGTCCGTGCCCCGCAGCGTCACCGGCACACTGCCGGCGGCGCTCTCCGCGTACGCCACCGTGCAGACGAGCTGCCCTTCGGCGCGTTCGGTGAGCCCGTCGAGAGGCGCTGCCAGGTCGAGTTGCACCCTGCCGCCGGATGCCGTGATGCCCACCCGGGTGCTCGGGTCGGGCAGCGACGGCTCGTTGCCCATCCCCGCGCGCCTCTCCGGCGGGGTCGGCCCGCTCAGCAGCGCGGCGACCGTCTCTTCGGTGGAGGGCGGGGCGATCTCCTCCGCGCTGTCGGGCCCTTGCCGTCCACCTTCGAATCCGCCGCCGGCGACGATGCGGGACGACGGCATCAGCAGACCGTCCGGGGAGAGGAAGAACAAGAGCATCCTGACCTCACGGGCGGGAAGCACGTCGACCGTAGCGCCACCGCCCGCCCCGATGACGTCCGTCTCCTGGATGCCGCACGCGGTGAGCGGGAGCAGCGCCGTGAGCGCGGCGGCCGCACGCAGGCGTGCCCTCATGCCGTGGCCCCCTTCGTGGCGCCGGACGCGTGACCCGTTCGCGCCGTCGCCGCCTCCGTGCCGGATCCCTGTGCACCGTCGTCCGTGCCGGACCGTTCGGTGCCGCTGGGCCCGCCGAGCGGGATCTCGACCGTGAAGACGGCGCCGCCTCCCGGTCCGTTCCCGGCGCGCACGGTGCCGCCGTGCAGCCGGACGTTCTCCTGTGTGATCGCGAGGCCGAGACCGCTGCCCGCCGACCGGGTACGGGCCGCGTCGGCCTTGTAGAAGCGGTCGAAGACATGGGGCAGCACGTCCGGCCGTATGCCCGGCCCGCTGTCGGCGATCTCGACGACCAGCAGGCCGGTCCCGTCGGCGGCCGTCTTGCTGCCCAGGCGCACGGTGACCGGTTCGCTCCCGTGCCGCAGGGCGTTGCCGACGAGGTTGGCGATGACGACGTCGAACCGGCGCGGGTCCAGACGGGCCCGGATTCCATCGGGCAGCTCGGTGCGCACGCGGTCCTTCCAGTGCCGGTGCAGGAGGGTCTTGCGGATCGTCTCCGCGGCGTCGACCTCGTCGGTGTTCAGCTCGGCCGCGCGGGCGTCGAAGCGCGAGATCTCCATCAGGTCCTCCACCAGCACCGCCAGCTTGCCGGTTTCCGCGCTGATCAGCCGTACGGCCCGCGCAGTGTCCGGGTCGAGGCCGTCCGCGTCCTCGTCGAGGACCTCGGTGACGGCGAGCATCCCGGCGAGCGGGGTGCGCAGTTCGTGCGAGACGTCGGAGGCGAACCGGCGGGCACGGGCCTCGGCATGCTGCAGTTCGTCGACCGACCTCTCCAGCTCCGCCGCCGACTCGTTGAACGTGCGGGCCAGATCGGCCAGTTCATCCCTACCGGAAACCTTGATCCGGGCGTCGAGGCGGCCGCTGCCCATGGAGCGGGCGGCCTTGCGCAGTTCGCGGACCGGACGCAGCACGCTGCGCGCGGCGATCAGCGCGGGCACGAGGGCGATGGCGAGACCGGGCAGGGCGCCGTCGCGGGCGGCGGTGACCAGGGCGCCGACACTGGCCTGCTCGTTGCTCATCCGCATCACGGCGAAGAGGACCAGCCCGGTGGGCATACTGCCGCTCGCGCCGGTCCTCGTCAGGACGGGTACCGCGATCGTGAGGTAAGGGACACCGTCCTTCACCACCCTTTCGAAGCTGCTGTGCGACGTCGTCAGGGCGGTGCGGCGCAGTTCGGGCGTGATGACGGAGGAGGTGGGGCTGGTGCCCGAGGAGACCCTCAGCGAGCCGTACTCGGCGAAGACGATCCACGGTTGCGGCTTCGCCTTGCTCGCGATGACGTACAGCAGTTCGCGCAGCACCTCCGGATCGACGGGCAACGAGGGCGCGAGCGTCCCCACCTGTTCGCGGAAGGAGGCGACCGCGGTGTCCTGGGCGCTGACGAGGACGGCGCTGCGCGCCTCGCGGTAGGTCAGGGCCGCGGTCGTCCCCGCGCTGACGGCGGCGACCAGCAGGAACGCCAGGACGAGTCGCGTGCGCAGCCCGAAGGGGGCGATCCGGCGCAGGCGGGTGCGGGCGGCGGTCACAGGGGTCCGAAACGGTAGCCGAAGCCCCGCAGGGTCTGTATGTAGCGAGGGCTGCCGGGGATGTCCTCGATCTTGTTACGCAGCCTGCGGACACAGGCGTCGACGAGGCGGGCGTCGCCGTGGTAGCTGTGCTCCCAGACGTGCTCGAGCAGTTGCTGCCGGCTGAACACCTGCTCCGGCGCCGCGGTCAGGTGGAGCAGCAGCTTCATCTCGGAAGGGGCCAGGGCGAGGCGTTCACCGGACTTGGCGACGGTGAGGCCGGCGCGGTCCACGGCGAGGTCTCCGTGGAACTCGACGGCGGGCCGGCCACTGCCCGGGACCTCCATCCTGCGCAGCACGGCCCGGATGCGGGCATCGATCACCTCGGTGCGGGCCGGCTTGACGATGTAGTCGTCGGCGCCGGCCTCGAGACCGATGACGACGTCGAAGTCGTCGCCGCGGGCAGTGAGCATGATGATGGGCAGCTGGCTGTCCTCCCGTACCCGTCGGCAGACCTGGACCCCGTTCATGCCGGGCAGCATCAGGTCCAGCAGGAGCAGGTCGGGCTGGAACTCACGGAGTGCGGCCAGGCCGGCCTCTCCGGTGGCGGCCGTGCGGACCTCGTGGCCGCGGCGGCGCAGTCCCAGCTCGACGCCCTCGCGCACGGAGGGGTCGTCTTCGATCAGGAGCACGCGGGGCATGTGCGGGGTATCCCTGGGGTCGGAAACGGGCGTTCGGGAAGGATCACGGTGTCGGAGGCCCTCACGGTTCCGGGAATCTCACGACCTGCGGCGGAGCCTGGCGGTCGCGCCGGTGACGAGGGCGTCGACCTCGGCGAGGCGCAGGGGACGGGCGAGCACGGCGAAGACGGCAACGATCACCAGTACGCCTGCTCCGGCGGCGACGGCCGGCCCGGCGGAAAGCGACCAGCGGGCGGCGCCGAGGCCGAGCAGGGTGGCGGGCGCGGCCGCGGCAAGCAGTCTGGCCTGGGAGGCGACGGTGGCGGAACGCCACGGCCGAGGACTGTGCCGACGGGCGGTCGGCGGGCCCGCGTCGGCGTTGCGGGGCGTCAGCCGGCGATGCAGCACCAGGGCGGTGACGGCCCAGCCGGCGAACAGCGCCAGTGAGTAGGCCCCCGCCATGCCGGTCACGGCCCAGCGCGCCGGCAGCAGTTGGTACGCCGTCCACGACAGGCCCGCGTTGAGGCCGGCGATCACCAGGTTCAGCAGGAAGGGGGTGCGCGTGTCGGACAGCGCGTAGAAGGAGCGGGACAGCACGTACTGGCCGGAAAAGGCGATCAGTCCGGGGGCGAAGGCCATCAGGACGCCCGCGAGCACGGCGACGTCCTCCGGGCCGGTCCTGCCGTGCTGGAAGACCAGCGCCGTCGCCGGGTGCGCCAGGGCGAACAGCGCGCACGAGGCGGGCACGATGACGGCTCCGCTCGTGCGCAGCGCGTACCCCGTGTCCCGGCGGACCGCCGCCGTGTCGCCGTCGGCCGCCGACCGGCTCATCCGCGGCATCAGAGCCGTCACCAGGGAGACCGTGACGATGCCGTGCGGCACCATCCACAGTGTGTAGGCGTTGTTGTAGGCGCTGAAGCCCGCTCCCTCGATGTGCTCGGCGGCGGCGCGGGCGCCGGCGGAGGTCGCGAGCCTGGTGGTGACCCAGTAGACGGCCTGGTTGCTGAGCACCAGCAGCACCAGCCAGCCCGCGGAGCGCAGCGGACGGGTCAGACCGCTGCCGCGCCAGTCGAACCGGGGCCGGTAGCGGAAACCGGCGGCCCGCAGCGACGGCAGCAGCGCGAGCGCCTGGGCGACGATGCCGGCCGTGGTGCCCCACCCGAGCAGTGCCCGCTCCCCCGCGGTGAGCGTCCCGCCCGCGCCGGTCGCCAGATAGAGGCCGAACACCGCTATGACCACGACGTTGTTCAGGGCCGGCGTCCACATCATCGCGCCGAAGCGGCCCCGCGCGTTGAGCACCTGCCCCAGCAGCGTGAACAGGCCGAGGAAGAAGATCTGGGGCAGGCAGTACCGGGCGAACGCGACCGTCGTCGCGTGCTGGTGCGGCGGGTAGTCCGAATAGAACCCGACGATCGCCGGCGCCGCCCACACCGCTGCCCCCGTCAGCACGAGCAGTGCCGGCACGCACACCGTCAGCAGCCGGTCGGTGTAGGCCGCACCCCCGTCCGCGTGGTCTTTGGCGGCCCTGACCAGTTCCGGCACGAAGACGGCGTTGAGCGCCCCGCCGAGCAGCAGGATGTAGACGATGGTCGGAACCGAGTTGCCCACCGCGTAGCCGTCGGCGACGATCCCGACGCCGAGCGCCGCGGCGACGACCGCGGACCGCAGGAACCCGGTGGCGCGGGAGACGACCGACCCGGCGGCCATGATGGCGCCGCTGCGCAGCGTGGACGCCGGCTCCCCTTTCGGCCCGGCCGCGGCGATCACGCTCATCGGCGCGCCATATAGGTCTGGAACGCGCGGTACAGCGCGTGGTTGGCCGTGCCGTCCATCGGTCTCTCCCACTCCCCCAGGGTCTCGACGACCTCGCCCCCGGTGCCGAGCTTCCAGCGCAGCAGCCCGTACGGACGGTCGCCGGGGTCGAGGGTGGAGGGTACCCCGCGCATGTCGTAGACGTCGGCGCCCAGGGCGTGGGCGTCGAGCAGCATGCGCCACTGCAGCAGGTTGGAGGGCCGGACCTCGCGGCGGTGGTCGGCGGAGGCGCCGGTCTGGTACCAGATCCGGCGGCCGACGCGGATCATGGTGTGGGCGGCGAGGATCTCACCGTCGTGGCGGGCCAGGTAGAGCTGCATGCGGCCCGGCTCCTCGGCGTTGAGGGCCGCGTACTGCCGCTCGTAGTACTGCAGGGACCGTCCGAGGCGGAACCCGTCGCGCTCCTCGGTGATGCGCAGCAGCCGGTAGAACTCCGGCAGGTCGGCCGCGCTGCCGACGACCACCTCGACGCCCGACCTCTGCGCCCGGCGGACGTTGCGCCGCCATTCCTGGTTGAGTCCGGACCACAGGTCGTCCTGCGTGCGTCCGGTGAGCGGTATGCGGAAGACGTGGCGCGGCTGCGCGTCTCCGTCGTCCTCGCCGCCGCACCGGTTCCAGCCGCGGGCCCGCAGCCGCTCGGCGACGGTGGTGCCCAGCGGGTCCACTTCGGTCGCGAGCACGTCGGCGAGCCTGCGGCCCGGTCCGGTCGCCGCCTTGAGGCGCGCCGCGCTCCAGCGGCGGTACACGGGCGAAGGGCCGATCCGTACGGCGAACACCCCCGAGGCGCGCAGATGTCTCAGCAGCGGGCCGAGCCAGCCGTCGATGCCCGGGTCGGCCCAGTCGGCGACCGGTCCCTCCGGCAGGTAGGCGAAGTACTTGCGGGTGCCCGGCAGTTGCCGCAGCAGGACGAGAGCGACCCCGGACAGCCGGCCGGCCTGCGGATCGGGCCCCCAGCCGACCGTCCGGGCCTGCCAGCCGTCCTTGACCTGCGCCCATGACGGGCACTGCAGGAACCCGGCGCCCAGGTGCGAGCCCGCGTCGGAGGAGAGAAACGAACGGTAGGTCTCGGCGGTGATGGGCCCCAGCGGCGTTTCCTGGCCGGGGGCGGCCGTCACGAGCATCGCTGACACGGTGTGAGCCTCTCTGTGGGAATGCAGAGGATGCTCACAGCGGTCCGTGACCGCTGTGAGCGGCCTGTGTGACCGGACCATGACCGTTGCTCTGCAGTCGCCGTCACATGGCCCGCATCACCGCTCACCTGCGTGTTCTCGGCCCTAGAGTCGCCGTATTCCACCCCGACCACCATGGACGGAGGCTCCGTTGAGCCAGATACGTGTGCACATCGCGGCGGTGGCGGTGCTGCTGGCGCCGCTCGCCGCCTGCTCCGCCGGCGCGGGACCGAGTGATGCGGCGGAGGACGCCGAGGGCGGCGGCGCCCGGGCCGCGAAGGACCGTCCCGCGACGGTGGCGGTGGCGCCGAAGGGCGACGGTGTACGGGCCGGCGGCACGGTGCGGGTCACCGCGGCCGGCGGCACGCTCACGTCGGTCAGGGTGACCGACGACGAGGGCCGTGAACTCGTCGGCAGGATGGCCGCCGACGGCACGAGGTGGGTCTCGAAGCGCAAGGCGGTCCCCGGCGCCTCGTACACGGTCACCGCCGTGACCACGACGAAGGCCGGCACGAAGAGCACCACCACGTCCGCGTTCACCACGGCCGAGGCCGACAAGGTCAACAAGGTGGACTGGCGCCCCGGCGCGAACACGACCGTCGGCATCGCCCAGCCGGTCTCCCTCGTCTTCGACAATCCGGTCACCGACAAGGCGGCTGTCGAACGGCAGTTGAAGCTCACCACCTCGAACGGCACCGAAGGCTCCTGGGCCTGGCTGGAGGACCACTCCGGCCGCGACCGGATCGATTGGCGCCCCAGGCAGTACTGGAAGCCCGGCACGAAGGTCACCCTCGAAGCCGAACTGAACGGCACCGACTCCGGCGACGGCGGCTGGTTCGTCCGTGACTACACCACCCGCTTCACCGTGGGGACGGGTCAGATCGTCAAGGTCGACCTCGACGGCAAGCAGCTCACCCTGGAGCGGGACGGAAAGGCGGTCCGCACGATCCCGGTCTCCGGCGGGACCCCCGGCGGCGACAAGCGCTCCTGGCGGGGCACGGCGGTGCTGATGTCCAAGGAGGGCACGATCAACATGAACTCCGAGACGGTCGGGCTCGGCGACGCCTACGACAAGATGGTCGACAAGTCGATGCGGCTGACCTGGTCCGGTATGTACGCGCACGCCGCGCCGTGGAACGACAGGTGGTTCGGCAAGGCCAACATGAGCTCCGGATGCATCGGCATGAGCGACGCGAACGCCGCCTGGTTCTACGACCAGGTCCGCCCGGGCGACCCGTTCGAGATCAAGGGCAAGGACACCAAGGGCGTCGTCGCACCGGGCAACGGCTTCGGCGCCTGGAACGTTCCGTGGGCCGAGTGGCGGGCGAAGAGCGCGCTCAGCTGACGGCCGCCCGGCCGGACGATTCGCCCGGCCGTCACCTCCCGGTCGGCACCCCGGCAGGGGCGCCGGCGGCCGTTCCCGGCCCTGGCCCGTCCGCAGCCGGTTCACCGTCGGCGCCGGCTGAACTCCTGCACCGTCCGCTTCCTGCTCGGCGTCCCCGCCTCCGAACATCGTGGCCGGCCGCCGCCCGTTCCCGGCTCGACCCCCTACGTCTGCCCTGACAGCCGACGCGGCGGCGTTTCCCGGAGGCGGACGCCGGCGTGGACGACCCCCGTCGCCGGCGCTCGACGCCCCGAGGACGCTGGGACCACCGATGGTGGACAGGCATTCCCGGCCCGGCCTGCCGAGCCCGCACCGCCTTTTGAATCCATGATGGAAATGATTACCATATGCGTCAACTCGGGGAGGTGGGCAGCCTTGCGCGAAACGTCGACCACACAGCTGCCGGCGCCGTTGCGCACGACACGCCAGCGGAAGGCCGTCATGAGCGCCCTGCATCAGCAGGCCGGCTTCACCTCCGCCCAGGAGTTGCACGAGGCGATGGAGGCCGACGGCATCACCATCGGTCTGACCACGGTGTACCGGACCCTGCATGCCCTGGACCGCTCCGGACAGGTCGACGTCGTACGCGAGAGGAGCGGAGAACGGCTCTACCGGCCGCGACCCGCCGACGGGCACCGCCACTACCTCGTCTGCCGCGACTGCGGCCTGAGCACGGAGGTGGAGGCGGACCCGGTCGAGCGATGGGCCGAGAAGGTGGCCGAGGTCATGGGTTTCGCCGAAGTCGAGCACACGCTCGAACTCAGTGGCGTGTGCGACCGGTGCCACTCGACCAGGAACACCGCACCGGCCCCCGGAGACCGGCGCGCCTGAGCCAACCCCGCCCCGACGGGCAGGCCGGTTCCCAGCCCGGCCGTCACCCGCCGCGGCGGCCGCCCGGAGCGCCGTACCTGTGCCTCTGCTCAGCGTGGTCTTCGCGGTCGTCCCGGCCGAGGGCGCGAGCGCGGTCGCCCTCGGCGGCTCCCTTCCCGTCGGCCCGCACGTCACGACGGTCTCGTTGACCGTCTCCGGATCGCCAGTCCGTCGGTGGCTACCGGGACCGGCGCCGCGCGGCACGCCGGACCTCCATGACGCTCGCGTGCCCCCTCCGCCAAGGCAGCACTGATCGCCCGCCGACGGAAGGGCCGGCCTACCCCTGCCCGAGGGCCCTTGTCGGCGTCCCGTGCTCAGGAGGGGGCGGTGAGCACGCGGTTGAGCGCGCTGTCGGGGCGGCCCGTCAGGTCCTCCCAGGTTCCCTCTTCCGTGACGCGGCCCTGCTCCAGGACGGCGATGCGGTCGGCACGGCGGATGGTGGCCGGCCGGTGGGCGATGACGATCGTGGTGCGGCCCTCCTCGCGCAGCGCGGCGGCGAGCTGGGCGTCGCCGGTGTTGTCCAGGTGGGCGGTGGACTCGTCGAGGACGAGGACACGCGGGCGGACCAGCAGCGCGCGCGCGAGGGCGATGCGGGCCCGCTGCCCTCCCGAGAGGGTTGCGCCGCGTTCCCCTACGAGGGTGTCCATCGCGGCGATCCGGTCGACGCCGCACCGGCGCGCTGTCGTGGCGAGCAGGTCGTCGTCCGCTTCGGGCGCGGCGAGCCGCAGGTTCTCGGCGAGCGTGCCGTGGAAGAGGGGGGTCTCCTGCCCCACGAGGACCACCGCCCGCCGCAGTTCGGGGTCGCTCACCTCCCGGATGTCCACGGGGTCGCCGTGGGCGGGCACCAGCTGGACCGCTCCCTGGGAGGGGTCCCAGAACCGGGCCAGCAGGTGGGCGCAGGTCGACTTGCCGGCTCCCGAGACACCGACCAGGGCGAGTGTCCGCCCCGCAGGGACGGTCAGGTCGACGCCGTCCAGCACGGGCTGTCCGCCGTAGTCGAACCGCACGCCGTGCAGCCGGACGCCCAACGGACCGGGTGGCAGGGAACGGGGCGCCGCGGGCGGCGGGGCGAGGGCGGGAGCCTTGACGGCCGCGCCGACGCGGGCCGCCGCGGCGCGCAGTGCCACCGCCTGGCTCAGGGCGCGGGCCGACTCCGCGACCGGACCGAGGACGGACAGGGCCAGGGCCATCGCCGCCGGGGCCCATGCACCGGGCAGCCGTCCGGAGGTCACGGACTGCGCCGCCGCGGTGACCACCCCGAGGACGGCGGCCACGATGAGCAGGTCGCGGACCGATGCGGCGATCGCCTCCCAGGTGGCCTCGGCGCGCTGGGCGTCGCCCACCTGCCGGCCCCGCTCCGCCAGCGTGCGGCGGCGTTCCGCGAGCCGGCCGAAGGCGAGCAGTTCGCGCAGTCCGTCGACGGTCTCCACCGTGTCGGCCGACAGCCTCGCCGCGGCCGTCCTGGTGCGGCCGCCGAGGGCCGCGCGCCCGCGCGCGTCGGCGAAGGGCGCCGCGACGAGCAGGGCCGCGACCGGGAGTACGGCCACCAGCAGCCACGGTTCCACCGCTGCGAGGACCAGGGAGCCGCCGGTGAAGATCGTCGCCGACGCCAGCAATTGGGCGGTGGTGTGGGCGTAGAAGAATTCCAGCGCTTCCACGTCGGCCATGGCGGTGGCGGCGAGGTCGCCGCTGCGCCGGCCCGCGATGCGGGCGGGCGCGCTGCGGGCGAGTCCGTCGAAGACGCGTACCCGCAGTACCGCCAGCACCCGGTAGGCCAGGTCGTGCGAGAGGTCCATCTCCCGCCAGGTCGTCACGGCGCGGGCGACGACCAGGGCGACGAGTGCGGTGACGGTGGCGGCCGAAGGGGCTCGCCCTCCGATGACGGCGGTACCCACGGTGTGCGCGGCCAGGGTCACCAGCGCGACGAGGGACCCCTGTTCGAGGAGGGCGGCGGCGCAGGTGCGTGCCGTCATGGCCCGGTGTGCGGCGAGGGCGGGGACGAGGGCCCGCAGTGCGCCTCGTGCGGGCACGTCCGCTTCGGCAGGGGCAGTGGTGGTGGCGGTGCTCATGCGGCGAGTTCTCCTCGGTGGGCGCGGCCGGCGTCGACGAGCCGCGCGTAGACGCCGCCGGCCGCGACCAGGCCGGCGTGCTCGCCGACGGCGTCCACCCGTCCTTCGTCGAGGACGACGATGCGGTCGGCGTGCCGGACGGCGGCCAGCCGGTGGGCGACCACCAGGACGGTCCGGCCGCTCGCGGCGTTCATCAGTTCCCGGAGGATGTCCGCTTCGCGGCGCTCGTCGACCGCGCTGGTGGCCTCGTCGAGGACCAGCACCGGCGCATCCGCGAGCAGGGCGCGCGCGAGGGCGAGACGCTGGCGCTGACCGCCCGAGAGGGTGGCGCCGCGCTCACCGAGGACGGTGGCGTAGCCGTCCGGGAGGGCGGCTATCTCGTCATGGACTCCGGCGACGCGCGCCGCCCGGGTCAGGTCGTCGTCCGTGGCGCCGGGCCGGGCCAGACGCAGGTTGTCGGCGATGCTGGCATGGAAGAGGTACGTCTCCTGCGAGACGACGGCGATGTTCTGCCGCAGCGAGTCGAGGGTGTACTCGGCCGTGGGGCGCCCGTCGAGCGTGATCCTGCCCTCCTGCGGGTCGTGGTGGCGCAGGAGCAGGGCCAGCAGTGTGGATTTGCCCGCGCCGGAAGGGCCGACGATCGCCGTCGTCCGTCCCGCCTGCGCGCTGAAGGAGACGCCGTCGAGGGCCGGCGCCCGTGTGCCGTCGTAGGTGAACCGGACGTTGTCGAAGCGCACTTCCGGCGGGTTGGTCCAATGGGCGGGGGCTTCGCCCGTGTCGGGGACGGCCGGCTCGGCGGTGCGCAGGGCCGCGAGGCCGTCCGCGGCCGACGCGCCCAGATATCCGGCGTGCCATTCGCGGGCCAGGTCGCGCACCGGCCGGAAGCACTCGGAGGCCAGCAGCAGCACCAGATAGGTGCCGGTCGCCGTGGTGGATCCGGTGACGGCCGACCAGCACGCCACGAGCGCGGCGGCGACGGTGCCGCCCTGGATGGCGAGGTCGGTGATGGCGGTGTCGACCAGGGACACCCTCAGTTTGGCGACGGTCGCCCGGTGCAGCGCGGCGGACCGTTCCTCCAGGCGTGCGCGGGTGCGCCCGACGGCGCCGGCGGCACGCAGGGCGGGCATGCCCTGGAGCGCCTCCAGGTAATCGGCGCCGAGCCCTTCGTAGGTGTCCCAGTGCTCCTTGCCGCGGGCGGCCAGGAGCCGGTCCCAGGCCCGCGGGCCGGCCAGGGCCAGCAGCAGGGCGGGGACGAGGCCGAGAAGTGCCCACGGTTCGACCACGGCCAGGGCGGCCAGTACCAGGGGCGGCACGGTGAGGGTGATCAGCAGCTGGGGCAGGTAGCGGGAGACGTAGGCGTCGACGCCCTCCACCCCGTCGACGAGGGTGGTGCGGACGGCTCCGGCCCTCGCGGTGGTCAGGTGGGCGGGCCCCAGCCGGCCCAGGTGGGCGAGGAGTTCGTCCCGCAGGGCCACCCTGACCCGGGCCCCGGCACGGGTGGCGGTGCGCCGCTGCCACAGGGCGAGCCCGGCGCGGACGACGACGACGGCGAGCACCGCGGCCAGCAGCCACGGAAGCCGGCCGGTGTCCCCGCGGGCCAGGTGGGCGAGCGCGAGGGCCAGCAGTGCGGCCTGCGCCAGGTGGGTCAGGGTCACGGCGCCCTGCAGGAAGGTGGACGCGAGCAGGGGGCGCCGGGCGGCCCTGGCGGCGCGGCGCAGCTCGGGGTGGACGATCATGTGGTGTTCTCCTCGTCGGCGTGGCGGGCGCCGAGGGCCAGTCCGTGGACGATCCAGTCCCGGCCCGGGGCGGCGCCGAGGGCGGCGCCGAGGTCCGCCTGCTGCCACGAGCCGACGGGTCGGGCAGCCAGCCCGTGGCGCAGGGCGGTGACATGGGCCAGGTGGACGGCGAAGCCGGCCCGCAGGTGGGCGCGGCGGATGTGCGCGGCGTCGGCGTCCGCGGGGCAGCCGTGGGCGAGCAGGACGGCGCCCGCGTCCGCGATCCACGCCTGGCCGGCGGCCCAGGCCGCGAGGGTCGGGCGGGCCTCCCCCGCCGCGTGCCGCCGCAGGGTCGTGCCGTCGGCGGACAGCGCCATCAAGGCGGGTCGCGGCGGGCCCACCGCGGCGCACCAGCGCAGGTCGCCGTCGCCCGGCCGTGCGGTGGTCGCGAGGACCTTCCGCGGCGCGCCGGCGACCGCCCGTTCCGCAGCGGTGAGGACCGCCAGCAGCGCGTCCTGGGAGGGCGTGCCCGGCAGAGGCGGTGGGGTACTGCGGCGTGCCAGCAGTTCGGCGGGGGTGGCCGGGCCGCCCGGCGGGTCCGGGACGCGGGCGCCGCCGTCCGGGTGCGCCCGGCCCCGCCCGCCCTCCTGGTGCGCCGGGCCGCCGCGCCCGCCGGGCGGCGGGACGTGCACGGCGGCCAGTGGGCTCTCGGCGAGACCGTCCAGCCGTACCTCGGGCGCGTCGGTGCCCAGCGCGCGGGCCGCGAGGAACAGGGCCGCGGCGGCGTGCCCGGTGTCCAGCAGCAGCAGTGGCCAGGCTCGGTGGCCGTAGTGGGAGACCGTGCGCCGTGCGGTGACGGAGAGTTCGGCGGTCACGCCGGGCGGTGTGCCCTCGGGTTGCCGGCCGAGGCGGTGGACGCGGTGGCGCAGCGGGTCGTAGCCGTAGTGGCCGGGCGGCAGGGAGCAGCCCGGGCCCACGTGCAGTTCGGCGTCCACCGGGTGCAGTGCACCGGCGGAGGACACGGGCCTGAGGCGTCCGGAGTCGTCCGCCGCGGACAGCGAGTAGCGCAGCAGGGCCCCCACGTCGAGGCCGGCCGGGCCGGCCGGCGGGAGGGGGCGGGGCGGTCCGGGCCAGGCCCTGACCGCTCCTCCGGCGGGTGTGTCGGGTCCGGGTGGCTCGGCAGAGCGTGCGCGAGCGAGGGCGGCGACGAGGTCCACCGGGCGGTCCTTGCGGAGGTCTTCCACGGGTGCGGCCCTCACATGTGCGGCGGAGGCGCCAGCGTGAAGTCCTCCGGCGCGCTCGGCGGGCTCGTGCGCCACCCCCGGGCGACGGCGGCGTCGGCGAGGCGCGGGCAGCCGAAGTAGCCGAAGGCGGCGGGGGCGTTGGGCAGCAGTCCGGAGACGAGCACCCGGGCGACGCGCAGGGGCGTCTCGGCCACGTCCTCCGTGGTGAGGTCGAAGGTCATGACCCGGTGGCCGCCCGCGTGCAGCGTGCTGTCCAGCCGCTGCCGGCTGCCGCGTTCGACCTCGTCGAGGGACACGGTCCCGAGCGCCGGCTCGGTGAACCGCCTGGCCTCGGCTGCCATCCTCTCGTCCAGCCACACCTGCACATGGGCGCCCAGGTCCCTCACGTGCTCGAACTGCTCGCCGCACGCGTCGAGATAGCGGCCGTCGGCCCGGTGGTCCAGGTACAGCCCGCGGGCGAGCAGCCCGGCCTCCACGGCCCGGAACACCCAGCCGTCAGGGTCGGTCAGGCCCTGGGTGAAGACCCAGGTGTGGACGGCTTCCAGGACGGCCTTGCGGGCGGCCTCGGCCGGGTCGTACTTGCAGGCGAACCCGGCCGCGTACAGACCGAGGCGCGGGTCGTGCACGAGCGCGGCCATGCAGGGGGCGAATTCCGAGTGCATCTCGACGATGTGGACGTCGAACGCGGAACCGGCGAGGTCGTCGGCGAGGCCGGGCACGCTCGCCGGGTCGATGCCGCGGGCCGGGCCGTCCAGATGCCACCACAGTTCCAGGGCGTCGCGTTCGACGATCTCCAGCAGGCCGCGTTCGACGGCGTCGTCGAAGCCCTGTCCGGTGGCGATCCCGGCGTAGTTGAGGTGGTGGGTGCGGGGCAGCTCGCGCAGTTCGCCCTGGCGCCAGTTGAGGTGGGTGAGCGCGACGGGCGCCCAGACGTCCGCCGTCCGTCCGCCGGGCAGCAGTTCGGTGCCGCGCGTCCACAGGGCCGGGGTGTCGGGGGTGAGGGGGCGGTAGGGGAACTTCTCCCGGGCGTACTGCCAGTCGGCGTACGCGGGCAGGTCCCTGGGGCCGTAGAGTCGCAGGCCCTTGTCGGCCAGTTCGGCGGCGGTGGCCCGCACGGGGGCGTCGGGGTGGCCGGGCGGCGGGACGCGGTTGCCGCAGTACCGTTCCACCCCCTCGGCTATCGCGGCGACACGGGCTTGGCCGGGGTCGCCGAAGGTGGTGCCGAGGGAGACCCGGTCGGCGGGCCACAGGCCGTGTCTGCGGGCGTCGGATATCTCGGCCGTGAGCGCGGTGTAGCGGGGCGGGGCGCCCGCGGGGTGCCCGACGGGCTCGACCTTGCGGACGATGCCGCAGACGGGGTCGACGAGTGCTTCCAGTGGCAGCGTCGTCATCTCAGGATCTCCTGCGCGGGGTCGACTGGGGTGGGGCGGGACGGGAGCACGGGCAGGCTCAGCACCACGCTGTCGGGATCGATCTCGCGCCGGGAGGCGTGCAGTCGGTCGGCCGTCACCGGGTCCTGTCCGGTGTGCGGGTTGCGGGCGTGGGCCGGGAAGTGGTGCCCGGCGATCTCCAGGCGCAGCCGGGTGCCGGCGCCCAGCCGACGTGCGATCCGGCCGAGGGCGACGGTGAACGCAACCTGGCGGCCTGCCGGTTCGTCGCGCCGGACGATTCCGACGGCGAGTCCGTCGGCGGCCCCTTCCGGTGTGAGGGCGACGAGCCGGGCGGCCCAGTCCGCGGACGGCGTGTGGGCCGTGGCCCGCAGGTGCACGCTCACAGGGCCGACCACGTCGAGCGGACGCGGGAGCGGCGGGGTGACGAGCAGGCAGCGGTCGGGCGGGCCGTCGGCGGGGACGGTCAGATCGTCGGAGCGGACGGGCCGGCCGGGATCGGCGGTGAACGCGGCCCCGAGCAGCAGCCGCGGCCGTCGGGTGCGCGGCTCGCCCTCCGTGCCGGCGGGCAGCCACAGATCGGCCCCGCCCAGCGCTTGTGCGCCACGGTGGCCGGGGGCCAGTTCGCCGGCCAGGGCGCGGCGGGTCCAGCGCACGTACAGCTCGCCCAGGTTCACCCGGTGGGCCGGGCCGGCGTCGGGGCCGGGTGTGGAAACGAGGCCGTGGCCCCAGGGGCCCAGCAGCAGCCGTGCCGAGGGTCCGCCCCAGGCGTGCCACAGTGCGACAGTGTCCTCGGTGAAGTGGTCGCGGTGGCCGCCCACCGCGAGCAGGGGCACGACGGCGTGCGCCGCCCGCGCGATCAGGCGTCCGCGGTCGCGGTGCCGCCACAGGCCCGCCCAGGAGGGCAGCGCGCGGCCCAGCCGTTCGGGGAGGCCGGTGAGCGGCAGGCAGGTGAGGAGGCCCGGGTCGGCCGTGAGGGCCTTGTCCAGCGCGCTCTCGTCCGAGTCCGGCCGGTCGCCGTGGGCGGCCCACCATCCGGCGCGGGACAGCAGCCGCTCCACGCCGGACGCCTCGCGCGCCGTCTCCGCGGGCCCCAGGGCGGGTACGGCCGCGAGAACGGCGTCGGGCCGGGCGTCCTCGGACGCGTCGAGGGCGAGGACGAGGGCGCAGTGCGCCGCGTAGGAGGCGCCGACGGCCACCAGCCGGCCGTCGCTCCACGGCTGCCGGCGGATCCAGCGGACGGCCGCCGAGCCGTCGGCGGCTTCGTTGGCGTAGGGGCGCCACTGCCCCGGTGACGCGAACCGGCCGCGCACGTCCTGGACGACGGCGGCGAATCCGCGGCGGGCCCAGGCGTGCGCCTCGGCCCGGTGCCGGGTCCTGTCGTAGGGGGTGCGCACCAGGACGGCCGGGAAGGGGCCGTCGCCGGCCGGAAGGAACACGTCGGTGGCGAGTTCCTCCACGGTCGTGTCGAACGCTGTCATCCGTCCTTCTCCGGCATCGCTGCGACGTCGGGCACCGGGAGGACGGGGTGCTCGGTGACCGTCAGCGTGCGCAGGTCCACGCGGCGGAGCCGGCGGCGGGCCGGGAGGCCGGCCGGGTCCGGGGCGCCGGTGGCCCACCGGCCGAGATCGTCGGCGAGCAGCGCCGCGAGCAGCGTGGCGGCGGGCAGGGCGAGCCGGACCGGCGCGCCGGAGGTACGAGGTCCGCGCCAGTACGCGGCCAGTTCGCGGTGGGCGGGCGTGGCGGCGAGCCGGCGGGACCGGATGTGTGCCGAGGTGACGTCTCCGGGAGCGGCGGCCACCGGCTCGACGTACGCCTGCCAGCCCTCGCGGTGGCAGCGCAGCCACGCGACGCCGTGGTCGGGCAGGGTGTCGGCGGCGTCCCACAACCGGTACGGCACGGGGCCGTCGAGGCACCACACGACCGCGCAGGGGTTTCCGTCGAGCAGGTCCTCGACGGGAACCGGTGCTCGGCCCGGGGCGGTGACGGCCTCGGTGGTGAGAGGCCGGGCGCCCAGGGCGGTCAGCTGCGCGGCGAGCGGTTCGGTCAGTACCGGGTCGCCGAGGACGCGGATGGTGCGGCGGGCGGCGGGCCACCGCGAGTCCTGCGGTTCTCGCGCCAGATAGCCCGCCTCCTCGAACGCCCGCACCACACGGTCGAGTTCCTCGTCCGACGAGCCCGTTGTCGCGCCGGTGAGCCGGGAGAGCAGGGCGTCCTCGTCGACGCCTGCTGTCCTGACGCTGAGGAACTCTCCTTCCTGGGTCCGGACGGCGAGCCCCCGCCCGGGCGCGGCGACGACCTCGACACCGGGGACGAGTCGGCTGCGGGACACGGTGATCTCCTGACGAAAGGTGGGTGGATGGGCGTGGGCCCGCCCGGAAGGCAACGGGCGGGCCCACGGTCGAGGGTGCCGGTCCTCGCTTACTCCTCGTTGTCGTCGAAGGGGTTCTCGACGAGGGCGTTGGAGTGGGAGGCCGAGGCGTGGGCCAGCTGGCCCTGGTCGGCGATCGGCGTGAAGATCTGCTCGTTGTCCATGAACTCTCCTCGTGTACCTGGGCGTTGCGGCGTTCGGGTGAGCGCCGCGGACGCCACATTAATGAATGCGATTTTCATATTCAAGATCTGGAAGAGGGTGATCCGGGTAACACACCGGCCAGCCCCCCTCGGGGTCCCGGCCGACTCGTCCCGCCACCTTCAGCACGTCCGCCAGCAACCCGGGGGTCACCACCTCGCCCGGTGCTCCGTCGGCCACCACACGGCCGTCGCGCAGGGCGACGACGCGTTCGGCGAACCGGGCCGCGTGGGCCAGGTCGTGCAGCACCATCACCACGGTGAGCCCGCGTTCCCGGCGCAGTCGGACCACCGTCTGCAGCACGTCGAGCTGGTGGTGCAGATCCAGGTAGGTGGTCGGCTCGTCGAGCAGCAGGACGCGCGTGTCCTGGGCGAGCGCCATCGCGAGCCGGACCCGCTGCCGCTCGCCTCCGGACAGCGCGTCGACGTCACGGTCGGCCCACTCCTCCACCCCGACGTCCCGTAGCGCCCGGTGCACGACGGGGTCGTCGCCCTCGCGCAGCATGCCCAGCGGTCCGCGCGCCGCGTACCGCCCCTGGCGGACGAGATGACGCACCGTCATCCCCGGAACGGCCGGAGCGGACTGGTGCAGCAGGGCCACCCTCCGGGCCGTGGCCCGCCGGGACAGCCGGGCGAGGTCGTCCCCTCCGAGGCGAACGCGCCCTTCGTCAGGTTGCAGCAGCCCGGCGGCCAGCCGCAGCAGGGTCGACTTGCCGCAGCCGTTCAGCCCGATGAGGGCGGTCAGTTCGCCCGGTTGGACGGTCAGGTCGACGCCCCGCAGCACAGGTCGCCCGGGATAGCCGAAGTGGACCCCCTCGACGTGGATCCCCACGGACTCGGTCATGCTCTGTCCTCGATTCGACGTCAGAACGAACGGCTCGGCGTGCGGCGCACGACGACCAGCAGCAACGCGGCGCCGAGACAGGCGGTGAGCGCCCCGACCGGCAGCGTGAGCCGTCCGGCGTCCAGCGCCCCCGCCAGCAGCCGCGAGGACAGCTGCGCCGCCGCGTCCGCCCCGCACACCACCACCGCGCCCACCAGGGCGGTGCCGGGCAGGCTCACCCGCAGGTCCGCACCGAAGACGGCCACGGCCAGATGCGGAACGAGCAGTCCCACGAAGCCCAGCGCCCCGACGGCGGCCACCGCGCCCGCCGTCAGCGCCACCGCGCACAGCAGGGCCAGGCTCCGGGCAGGGCGGGCCGAGAGGCCGGCGGCCAGGGCGATGTCGTCCCCGCAGCGCAGCAGGGTCAACGGCCCGGCCAGCAGCCAGGCCGCGACCCCCCACACGAGGGCCCACGGCCACAGCAGGTGCCAGTGCTGCCACACCCGGCCCTCCGTGGTGCCCACCAGCCACTGGACGACGCTGCCGAGTTCACCCGGCTCCACGAGGAGCACCATGGCGGTGAGTCCGCCGAGCACCGCCGACACCAGCACCCCGTGCACGGCGGTCTGCGCGGGGTCACCGCGCCCGCGGCCGGCGAGCAGCCACAGCAGCGCGGCTCCGGCGCACCCGCCCGCGCACGCGGCGAGGACCACGGACAGGGGCGAGTCCCACCCGGCCAGTCCCAGGGCGGTCGCGGTGACGGCTCCGAGCACCGCCCCCGGGGTCACGCCCGTCACCTCCGGCCCGGCGAGGGGATTGCGCAGGGCGGACTGCAGGACCAGCCCCGCGACGGCGAGACAGGCGCCGGCGACGAGAGCCACCAGCAGCCTGGGCAGGCGCAGTTGGAACAGGATGTGGCGCTCCGTCGCGTCACCGCCGCCGTTCATGACGTCCCAGGCCGCGCCCGGGGACATGCCGCGCCCGGCCACCAGTTCCACACCGGCGCACACGAGGGCCAGTGCCGCGAGTGCCGTGAATCGCCGGGTCACCGTACGTCCTCCGATCCGGTCGCCCTGGAAGGGGGCGGGCAGGCATCCCCGGTGCCGACGCGCCCGGGCGCGTCCGCGCCGACGTCGCCCTGCGCCCCGGCACGAGGGATGTCGTCCGCGGCGCCGGAAGCCGTCCTCCTCGGTCCGGGCAACGGCTCGCGCACCGCGGCCGAGGCGGCCGGCCGGCGCCGGACCGCTCGGCCGCGACCGCCCGACCGCATCAGCGCGACCCCGGCCGGCACCCCCAGCAGGGCCGTCCACGCACCGGCCGGTGTCTCCACCGGCGCCAGCGCCAGCCGGGCCGGGAGGTCGGCGACGACCACGGCGACCGCGCCCCAGGCGGCGGACCACGGAAGCCAGCGCGCCGCCCCGGCCGCGGGGTCGAACGACCGCGCCAGGTGCGGGGCGAGGAAGCCCACCCACGCGACCGGCCCGCACACGGCCGTCACCGGGGCGATCAGCACCACCGCGATGGCCAGCGCCGCCAACCGGGCGCGCTGCGCGCGCACGCCCAGCGCCTCGGCGTCCTCGTCGCCCAGCCGCATCACCGACAGCACCGGCACGCACAGCAGGAGTGCGGGGGCCGCGACGAGCAGCCACGGCCACAGACCCGCGACGTCGTCCCACGTCCGGGCGGACAGGGAGCCGAGCAGGTAGCGGTAGATGAGCTGGAGGTCCAACTGGTCGGCCATGACCATCATCACCAGCAGCGCAGCCTGCAGGGCGGCCGCCACCGCGGCGCCGGTCAGCAGTACGGCGGACGGACTGCGGCCGAGCCCGGCGGCCAGGAGCGTGAGCCCGCCGCCGAGCGCGGCCCCGCCGATGGCCAGCATCGGATGGACGACGGCGGGCAGTGACAGGCTCAGTACCAGCGGCGCGGCCACCCCCAGAGCGGCGCCCGACGACACGCCCAGCATCTCCGGCACCGCCAGGGGATTGCGCAGCGCCTCCTGGAGTACCAGCCCGGCCGCACCCAGACAGGCTCCGGCGAGGAGCGCGAGCACCAGTCGCGGCACGCGCAGTTCGGTGACGACGATCCCGGCGAGCGTGGTGTCCCCCTCCAGCACCGCGGCGACCAGCCGGTGCGGTGGGACGTAGGGGGTGCCGAGGCTGAGCGCGCAGACCGAGCAGACGGCCAGCAGGACGACCACCAGGAGCGGCTGCCACCTCCGCGCGACGCGCGACGCCCGCTGTCCGCCCGCCGCGACGGGCTGCGTGTGGGGCGTCCTCACCGCAGGGCGGCCGTGGCCTCGTCGAGGACGATGCCGAGTGAGCGGGTGCCGCGGCCCTTGGCCCACACCTCCGAGTTCACCTCGTGGACGTCGCCGTTCTTCACCGCCGGGATCTTGCCCCAGAGGGGGTTCTCGGCGAGCTTCTCCGACAGCTTGCCGTCCGCGTCGCCGAAGCTCAGCGTCTCGACGAACAGCACGTCGACGTCCTGGGCAAGGATCTCTTCGAGGCTGTAAGTGCCCTGCACGCCACGGGACTTCCACGGGTATTCGGCGATCTTGGGGAAGAGGCTGGCGGCCACGTCGGTCTCCGGGGTCGCGACGCCGAAGTTCTCGTCACTGCCGTAGATGATGAGAGCGGTCTTGTCGCTGGGAGCCTTCTCGGCTGCGGCGAGCTTGGTCCGGAAGGTCTTCTCGGCCTTCTCGCCCTCGGCGGTGCGCCCGGTGAGCGCGGCAAGGTCGCGCAGGTACCCCACGCTGTCCTGCCACGTCTCGGGCTGCATGGCCCAGAACGTCGTGGCGCCCTTGAGGGCCGGGGCGAGCTTGCCGTGCGTGTCCCCCAGGCCGATCACGAGGTCGGGCTTGTGGGAGAGGATCGCCTCCACCTCCGGGGCGATGAATCCGCCGGGGATGACGTCGACCTCCTTGGCCCTGCCCTCCCCCAGGAAGTCCGGGTGGGCGAGCAACGCGCTGTTGGTGGCGGTCGGGACGATGCCCAGCTCGGTCAGGATGTCGTCGCAGAGCGCGAACAGGCAGACGATCCGCTCGGGCTCCTTCTTCAGGGAGACCTTGACGCCGTTGGTGTCGGTCAACTCCGTGGAGGCCTTGATGGGTTCGACGGTGACGTCCGTCTTCGCCGTCGGCTCGGCCTTGTCGTTCGCGGGTTCTTCGGACGACGAGCCGCAGCCGGCCAGAACGGAACCCACCACCACTGCGGTGATCCAGCCACGGACGAATCTCGACGGTGCGCGCAGCATCGATGCCCTCGCTCTTTCTCGGATATCGGGAACGCACCGAAGATACATGATAATCGTTTTCATCAGAACCGGTCTCTGGAGGAACCCATGCCCGCTGACACACCCGTTCTCTTCGTATCCGACCATGTGGACGGATACGTCCATGTACTGACCGTGCCGGACGGAGCCGTCGTGGGAAGCCTGACCGGTCGTCATCTCTCCGAGCACGCCGGGTTCCTGGCGCTGCCGGGCGGACGGGTGGCCTGCGTCGACGACCGGCGAGGGGAACTGCTGGTACTCGATCCGTTCGCCGACGAGCTCGTCGAACGCGCGGTCCCGGTCGCCGTGCCGGCCGAGCACCTCGCCTGCGACCCGTCCGGTCGCCGGCTGGCCGTCACCACCGGCCTGGGCGAGAACCCCGCACCGTGGTCGGACCTGCTGACCGTCCTCGACCTGGCCACCGGGGACACGGCGAGGGTGCGCACCCGCGTCGGCGAACCGGGCGTGACGGTGCTGGGCGGCGACGATCCGCTGGTCGTGCTCCGGCACCGAGAGCCCGGGGAGCTGGCCGTCCACCGGTTCGCCGACCTCCTCGCGGCTCCGCCCGGCTGCCCTCCGGTCACACCGCACGCGGTCCTGCCGCTGCCGGACGACGGACACGGGGACGCGCAGGCGCCCGGCACGGGAGACGTGTTCGCGGCCACGGGCGAGGGAGTGCACCGGGCCCGGAGGAAAGGCGACGCACTCGCCGCCGAGGCGGTGGTCCCCTGGGAGTCGCCCGCCCGCGGCTGGTACCTCCGGCTCGACACCCGCCGGCGCGCGCTGTGGAGCACGCTGCGCGGCGGCGACCCGGACCCGCTGCGCTGGCCGGAGTGGACCAACCAGGCGTGGCGGCACGACCTGGAGACGGGCCGCACGGTGCACACGGAACTCGGCCCCGGGCTCGTCTTCCGGCTGGCCCTCGCCCGGCGCCACACCGCCTTCACCCGCATCCACCCCGACGGCGACGAACTGATCCTCCTGAGCATCGACGGCACCGTCCGCCGGGTTCCCCTGCCGGCCATGGAGGGCGCTCCGCGTCGCGGCGGCACCCCCTGGGAGGGCGTCCAGCGCCGGGCGGTTGCCGCCTCACCGGGCTCCGACTGGATCGCCGTCAGCCGGGGCGGCCACGGCGAGGTGCACCTCGTCGACGCGGAAACGGGGCACGAGGTGACCCGGCTGCGGCCGGGTACTCCACTGCACCACGGCGGCCACATGACACTGCGCAGCCGCGACGACGGCGCCGACGGCGATCCCGTGGGCCGGTGACGACGGGTTCGGGCCGGCACGGTCCGGACGTCCGGGTCAGCCGGCCTGCGACGAACGCCGGGAGGGACCGGCGCGTCTCGCGGCGCGGCCGGCGCACCGGCGGTGGATCAGGTCGCCGCCCGCCGACCACGACAGCAGGCGCATGCACCTCCGCGGCACGGTGCTCTCGCCGCGAGCAGGCGCGACGAGACCACCCGGCACCCTGCGTGACGACCGGCGTGATCACCTGCCCGCCACGGGCATGCGGCCGTTCTGCCAGGTGGGTTCGCCGACCGCGCGGCCGGCTACGCCGTTCTCACGGTGTTCGGGCGCCCGGCCGACCGCCTGGGCGGCGACGAGTTCGCCGTCGTGCTGGAACCGCCCGCCGTCCGCCGCGTGCAGCGGGCCGATGGATGCGGCGACGTCGACGGCGCGGCCGTCGTCGAGGACGACAGGGGTATGCAGCATCCGCACCGGTGCGGCGGCTGTCACTTCCCGGCCGCGCCGGGCTTGCCGCTCATGGATTCCCGGTAGGCATCCGCACAGGTGGGTGAGTCCTTGATCAGGTCGTCGCAGAACGCGGCGACGTCGGTGCCGATGAGTTCCACAACTCCCTTGCCCGCGGCGACGCCCTCCTCGAAGAAGTCGACGACGCCGGAGAGGAGGGACCCGTCGGACAGGCTCACCGGTCCGACCTTGAACAGGTACTTCTGCATCTCCTTGTAAACGATCCGGTAGTCCGGCGGGAGTGCCTTGACCCGGGCCACGTGCGCCCGCCACCGGTGCTTGCCCTCGACGATGTCCTTGATGCCCACGTCAGCCTCCCAGCCGGCTCAGTTCTCTCGCGACGTTCCTGTTCAACTGCTCGCGCCACCGGTCGCGATGAGTCCGGGCCCCTTCTTCACCGGCAAGCGCGGCGCAGAAGCCTCGGACGTCCTCGCCGAGCACCTCGCGGACGCTCTGGCCGTCGGCCGCCGCCACTTCGAGCAACCCCAGGGCGGCGTCGAGCATCGGCATCAGGTTGCGGCCGGTGAAGTCCCCGTGGGGAAAAGGTGGGCGATGATCTGTCCCCACGCCGCCCGGTAGTCGTCCGGCAGGGCCTCGGCCCGGGCTTCGAACGCCTTCCATCCCCTGGTGAGATCGCTGCCGGTGACCTTCTCCCAGAAGTTCATCTCCCGCCCTCCTTGAGCCTGTCGATGCGTGATGAGAGGTAGTGCCATTTCGCCCAGAACTTCGCGAGTTCCTCGCGTCCGGCGTCGTTGAGCACGTAGAACTTGCGCGGCGGACCGACCCCGGACGGCCGCTTCGTCACCTGGACGAGCCCGTTCCTCTCCAGCCGCAGCAAGATGGTGTACACCGTCCCCTCGATGACATCGGTGAAGCCGAGCTCGTTCAGCCGACGGGTGATGGCGTACCCATAGGTCTCCTCCCTGTCGATGATTTCGAGCACGCACCCTTCGAGCGTGCCCTTCAACATCTCCGTCAGGTCGTCCATCGCGGGCGCTCCTCAGCCCTGGGCCGGTACTACGTGATACCGGGTACCGCTATACGGTATCACCGAGTAGCGGGGCGGCAACGTCTCCGGTGGGCGCAACCCCGGAACCGATCGTTCGGCGAGGCACCCGGCTCACGACGGCGCTGCCTGCCGCGGACGAGGGAACGCCGCTACCGCCACATCAACCGCGTCTCCTCGCGACCGTCGCCGACGGGTGGACCGGGCTTCCCTCGGACGGTAGGCGCCGCTGCCGACTTGCGGAGTCGGGACACTCGGTCCCCTCCGATGCGACGAGCAGCCGAGGGCGGCCGGCCAACGGCCGCATCCGGCTAGGCTGAGCAGCGATCAACCGCACGGGCGGGCAAGCAGAGGACAGCGGATGCCATGACGAGCGCAGAAGGCAAACCCACGACGGGAACGGGGCGTCCCACCTCGCGAGACGTTGCCCGGCTCGCCGGCGTGTCGCACACCGCCGTCTCGTTCGTCTTCAATGGCCGTGCCGAGGGCAACCTCTCCCCCGCCACCCAGGAACGCATCCGGCTGGCCGCCGCTCAGCTCGGCTACCGACCCGACCCTGTCGCCCGCGGCCTGCGCCGCCGCCGTACGGCCGTGATCGGACTGGTCACCGACGAGATCGCGTCCTCCCCGTTCGCGGGCCGACTGCTGCGCGGCGCGATGGAGACGGCCTGGGCGAGCGAGCACCTCGTGCTCACCATCGACTCCGGCGGCGACCCCGCCAAGGAGGACGCGGCCGTCGCCGAACTCCTGGACCGGCGGGTGGACGGCATCATCTACGCCGCCATGTGGTTGCGCCGGGTCCGCGTCCCCGAAGGGCTGCACCGCACCCACTCCGTCCTCGCCAACTGCCTGCCCGAGGACGACTCCCTGCCCGCCGTCATCCCCGCCGAACGGGCCGGAGGCCGTACTGCGGCCCGGCTGCTGCTCGACCACGGGCACCGCAGGATCGCCTGCATAGGAGGAATGGACGACATCGCGTCCGCCGAGCGGCTGCGCGGCTTCCGCGAGACACTGCGCGCCGAAGGGATCACCGTCCCCAAGGAGTGGGTGCTGCGCACCGGTGGTGAGATCGTCGGCGGCTACGACGGAGCCATGCGGCTGCTCGACGGAGCAGAACCGGCCCGCCGTCCCACTGCCGTCTTCTGCTACAACGACCGGGTCGCGGCGGGCGTTCTGCACGCCGCGACCCGGCTCGGCGTCGCCGTTCCCGCCGGGCTGTCGGTGATCGGTTACGACGACCAGGAGCACATGGCCGCCTTCCTCACGCCGCCCCTGACCACGGTCGCCCTCCCGCACCGTGAGATGGGCGAGTCCGCCGCCCGCCTGCTCCTGGACGCCATCGCCGGCCGCACCCCGTCGGCCACGGTCCGCCGCCTGACCTGCCAGGCGGTGATGCGGTCGTCGGTGGGCCCGGTCCCGACCGCGTGACGACGCAGTGGCCGCCGCGGGGCCGGGGGGCGGTGTCGTTGCGGGGAGGAAGAACGGGACGCGTTCCTCTGGCCGCGGGTGGCGCCGGGGACGTGGGACCCGTGGCGGTGGGCGTGACGACGGTGCCCGGTACTCAGTTCAGGGTCGGTCCGACCAGCTCCCACGCCGTGACGGTGGCCTCGGCGCCCGTGACGGTCAGTTCGGGCGCGTCGCCCGGGCGTCGGTAGACCCTCTCGGTCACCGTGGCCCGGTCGTCCGCGAACACCTCGTACAGCGAACCGTCCACGAGGACGCGGACGTGCAGCTCCGCACCGCGCGGGATCCGCACCTCCACCGGCGCGGGCCGCCCGGCCCGCCGTACGGTCAGGGTGCCCGCTGCGGGGTCGATCCGAAGCGTCAGCCCCTCCCCCAGGCGGACCGTGGTGAGCGTGCGGGCGGTGACCGTCAGGTCGTAGGCGTCCGGCAGCCGTGCGCCCGTGCCCGGCACGGTGACGAACGGTTCCGGCGCCCGCAGCCTGTCCAGCTCCGGCGCCGGCAGCACCCGCAGGGTGCCGTCGGCGTGGACGTCGACGACGCGCGGCACGGTGAGCACACCGGCCCAGTCGGCCCGCTCGGCCCGGCCGGGCCCGCGGGACTCCCAGGACCAGCCCCACATCAGTGCCCGCTCCGGCTCCTGCAGGACGGCGGGCGCGTAGAAGTCACGGCCGTGGTCCAGGGGGCCGCCGGTGCGCGGGGTGAACCGCAGCCCGTGTCGCGACGAGGATTCGAGACTGCCCGTCAGGTAGCCGGTCGCACACGGGTCGCCGTCCCACAGCGACACCATCAGCACCCAGTCCTCTCCGGGAGCCGCCAGCAGCTGTGGGCACTCCCAGCCGACGGCCTTGTCGCCGAACGCGTCCACGGCCACCGGGTCGGCACCGTCCAGGAGCACACCCGCGAATCGCCACCGCGTCAGGTCGTCGCAGTCGTACAGCAGGATCGAGGGCGTGCCGTCGGCGTGGCCCGCGCCGACGAGGGCCCAGCGGCGGCCGGCGTGCCGGAAGACGAACGGGTCGCGGAACATCACCACCTCCAGGTCGGCCGGCGGGCCCGGCACCACGGGCACGGGCAGCGGCTTCCACTCGGTCAGCGCCGGATCGTCGGGGTCGGCCGCGCGGGCCAGGCAGACGGTGCCGAGGCCGGTGTGGTGGTGGTCGATTCCCGTGTACACCGCTGTCGGGACCCCGTCGTCGTCGACCACGCAGCCGGACCAGCAGCCCGCCTCGTCGGGTCCGCCGGGCGTCGGGGTGAGCGCGATCGGATGGTGCTGCCAGCGGGCCAGGTCCGGACTGGACGCGTGGCCCCAGTGGATGTCGGCATGCACCGGCGCGCCCGGATTGTGCTGGTAGAAGAGGTGGTAGCGGTCACCCCAGCGGAACGGGCCGTTCGGGTCGTTGATCCAGTTGGCGGGCGGACGGACCCGGTAGCGCGGCGCGTTGCTGTCGGGGCTCAACGGTTGACTCCTGCGGAGGTGATGCCCTCGCGGAGAGGGCGCTGGCCGACGACGAACACGGCGACGGCGGGGATCATGGACAGCACCACACCGGCGAGCACCACCGAGACGGAGCCGGTGCCGAGGTTGCCCTGGAGGGAGACCAGCCCGAGCGGCAGGGTGTAGTTCTGGCCGGAGGTCTCCAGGATCAGCGGGCGGAAGAACTCGTTCCAGTGGTAGTTGAAGGCCAGTACGCCGACGATGGCGAGACCGGGTGCAGCGAGCGGCGCGTACACCGAGCGGAACACCCGCCACGGGCCCGCTCCGTCGAGCATCGCCGCCTCGCCCAGGTCCTTCGGCATGCCCAGGAAGTACTGGCGCATCAGGAACGTGCCGAACGCGGTCGGGAACGCCGGAATGATCAGGCCGAGCAGGGTGTCGGTCAGCCCCATCGACTTCAGCACCAGGAACACCGGCACGATGGTGACCTGCAACGGCACCATCATGGTCGCCAGGACCAGGGCGAACAGCGGCTTCTTGAACCGGAACTCCAGGCGGGCGAAGGCGTATCCGGCGAGCCCCGCGGTGATCATCTGGCCGACCGCGATCAGCGCCGTCACCAGCGTCGAGTTCAGGGCGAGCAGCCAGACGTCGATCTGCGCGAACACCCCGCGGTAGGCCTCGGCGGTCGGCTCCGAGGGAATGATCGCCGGCGGCAGGTCGAAGGACTCCGCGGGAGTGCGCAGCGAGGTGGAGACGGTCCAGATCACCGGGCCGAGGGTGAGCAGGGCGCAGACGGCCAGGCCGGCGATGCGCGCCCACGGCGCGAGGGAGTGACGCACCGTGCCGGTGGTCAGGGTCGTGTGGCTCATGGGACTCACCGGCTCACTGGTAGTGGACGAAACGCCGGCTGAGCCGGAACTGGAGGGCGGTCACCGCCATGACCAGGACGAACAGCAGCACCCCCACCGCGGACGCGGTGCCGAAGCGCAGCTGCTCGAAGGCGGTCTCGTAGATGACCATCACGACGGTGCGGGTGGAGTCGCCGGGACCGCCGTCGGTCAGCACGTACGGCTGCTCGAAGACTTGGAGCGCGTTGATGATGCCGACCACGGACGCCACCAGCAGCGTCGGCGACAGCAGCGGCAGGGTGACGTGCAGGTGCTTGCGGGGTCCGGTGGCGCCGTCCAGGGCGGCGGCCTCGTGGACCTCCTTCGGGATGTTGTTGAGCCCGCCGACGAACAGCAGGAAGGAGAACCCGAACTGCTGCCAGACGTAGACCAGGATCACCGCGGCCATCGCCCCGTTCTCCGAGGTCAGCCAGGGCACCGGGGCGATCCCGACCAGCCCGAGCAGCCAGTTCACCAGCCCGAAATCCTGGTTGAACAGGTACTTCATCACCACGGAGATGGACGCCGCGGACAGTACCAGGGGGAAGAAGAACGCCGACCGGAACACCGACCGCAGCCACACCGGCATCCGCCCGTTCACCACGATCGCCAGCACGAGCGCGATCAGCAGTTGCAGCGCGACCGCCAGCACCATGAACAGCAGCGTGTTGCGGAAGGAGACCAGCACGGTCGAGTCGCCGAAGACCTCGCGGTAGTTGGCCGCCCCGGCGAAGCGCGGATCGTCGATGACGTTCCAGTGGAAGAGGCTCAGCACCACCGAGCCGACGATCGGGACGACCGTGAAGACGACGATGCCGACGATCGTCGGCGCCAGGAACAGGGCGGCCAGCAGCCGCGTGCCGCGCTCCCGCGCGGAAGGTCGGACCGCGGCGGGCGGCCGGAGCGCCGACTGCGACCGGACCGGGGGGATCTTCCGGGTGTTCGTCATACGTCACGCTCCATGGCCTTCTCCAGATCGCCCTGGAGCCGGCGCAGCGCCGGACGCACCGCGCGCGGGGAGGACAAGGCGGTGCCGGTGTGCTTCAGCAGCACCTGTTCGACCTCGGCCACCTGCGGTGGCGCCGGGATCGGCCCCGTGTCGGGGAACCGGTCGAGGGTGTCGTAGAAGACCCGCCAGTGGTCGGGGCCGGTCTCCCGGTAGCGGCCCGCGGTCAGCATCGAGCGGCGCGCCGGGGTGGTCTGGTTGGTGGTGAACAGCCGGGTGAGCGTGTCCTTGCGGGCGGCGTACTTGATGAACTCCCACGCCTCCTCCTGCCGGTCGGAGGTGCGCAGCAGCGCGTAGCCCGCCGCTCCGAACTGGTGGCGCTGGGTGCGCCAGCGCGGGAAGTACTGCACGTCGTAGCCGTCGGCGGGCATCCCCGCCTGGTGCAGGCCGCCCGCCCAGAAGCCGCCCGCGGGCGTCACCCCGACCCGGCCCGTGGAGAACACGCCGACCAGGTTCTGCCCGTTGCCGCCCTCGGGGCGGGTGCACAGGCCCTCTTCGATGAGGGAGGCCAGATACTCGTACGTCTCCTCGAACCGGGCGCCGGTCGCCTGCGGGGTGGTCCAGCGGAAGCCGCCGCCGCGCCCTTGGCGCTGGTCGGCCGGGTAGAAGGCGTCCCACAGCCAGTCTCCGCCGGGCGCCTTGGACTCGGCCAGCAGGTTGGTGCCGCCGGCGAAGAGCCAGGGCACCACCCCGCCCCAGAGCCGGTTGGTCCAGAAGTACGGCGTGAAGTGGGAGTCGCTCGCCTTCTTCATCCGGCGCAGCAGCGCGGTGAAGTCCTCCCGGGTCCAGTCGGGCGGCGGATGGTCTGCACCGGCCCGTCGCAGCACCTGCCGGTTGAGGTACATGTCGGCCGCGTTGAACTCCACGGGCAGCTGGTACAGGCTGCCCTCGTACATCATCGACTCCACCAGTGAGGGGTGGACGTCGGCGAAGTACTCCCGCAGCTCGTCGGCGTCCCGCCGGACCCAGCGGTCCAGGGGCGCCCCGAGCCGCTGCGCGAACAGCTGCACGCCCTCCGTCGCGACGTAGACCAGGTCGGGGGCCGTGCCCGCGGCGATCTGGGTGAGGATCTTGGCGAAGAAGTCCGACCAGTCGACGGCCTGCACCGCGTTGATCCGGAGCTTGATGTCGGGGTGGCGCTCGGCGAAGCCCTCGGTCAGGGTGCGCACGGCGGCCGGGCCGTAGGCGGGGCCCAGAGTGGCGACGACGAGGGAGTCGTCGTCGCGGCCGGGGATGTCGGCCGCGGTGAGCCGGTCCCAGGAGGCGGCGGTGCCGGCCAGCGCGGCGGCCGCCGCGCCGTAGGCGCCGTACCGCAGCAGGCTGCGGCGGGTGTGCAAGTCGGTCATCGGGCGTGCCTAACGCGTGTTAGTCATGGGTTGGTGCCGACGATGATGGGAACCGCGCAGCAGCCCTGTCAAGACATGCGAGACCCTTGACCTTTAACGAGTTAGGTCTACAGTCCTGGTTCAACATGAGCCGCCGTTCCGAGCCGCCGCTTGCCGGGCTCGCTCGAACGAAAGGAACGATGCGTGATGCGTGGACTGTCCAGACGAGCACTCTTCGCCGGGTCCGCCGCGGGCGCCGGCGCCGCACTCCTGCCCACGTCGGGTCCCGCCGCGGCGGGACCCCGGGCCGCCGCCCCGACCTGCGCCAGCTATCGGCCGGCGTACCACTTCACCGTCCCCGACCAGTGGAAGAACGACCCGCAGCGCCCGGTCTGGATCGACGGTGAGTACCACTACTACTACCTGTACAACCCGGACTACTTCGCCGGCGGCACCACGACAGGAACCGCCTGGCGCCTGGTCACCAGCACCGACCTGGTCCGCTTCACCGACCGCGGCATCGCCGTCCCGAAGGACACCACGCCCAACGGGGACGTCTGGTCGGGCTCGGCGGTCGTGGACACGCGCAACACGGCGGGCTTCGGCGCCGGCGCGGTCATCGTGCTCGCGACCATGGAACCGGCGGGCGGTGCACAGGCCCAGTACCTGTACTACTCCACCGACGGCGGCCGCACCTTCCGTCCTCACGGCACCGGCCCGGTCCTGCCCAATCCCGGCGCCCGCGACTTCCGCGACCCGAAGGTGATCCGCGACGAACAGCGCAACCGGTGGGTGATGGCGCTCGCCGAGAACAACAAGGTGGGCTTCTACCACTCGACGGACCTCAAGAGGTGGACGTACGCCGGCGGCTTCATCAAGGACGGCATCGGCGTGCTGGAGTGCCCCGACCTGTTCCGGATCATCGCCGAGGACGGCACCGCGAAGTGGGTGCTCGGGGTGAGCGCCAACGGCAAGGGCGCCGGGCTGCCCAACACCTACGCCTACTGGACCGGCGCCTTCGACGGCAGCGCCTTCGCCCCCGACACGTCGGACCCGCAGTGGCTCGACCACGGCTGGGACTGGTACGGCGCCGTCACCTTCGAGAAACGGACCACCAGCGGCACCCTCGACGAGCGCGCCCGCTACGCCATCGGCTGGCTGAACAACTGGGACTACGCCAACACCACGCCCACCATCGACACCGACGGCTTCAACGGCACCGACTCCATCGTCCGCGAGGTCACGCTCAAGCGCGCCGCCACCGGCGCCTACCACCTCGTCTCACGCCCGATCGCCGCCCTGGACCGCTACGTCTCACGCACACTGAGCCTGGGCGACCTCGCGGTCGAGGGCACCCGTGTACTCGACTACCGCGGCACCGCATACGAGGTGACCTGCGAGATCACCTGGGAGCAGCTCACCGGCGCAGGTCTCCAACTGCGCCGCTCCAACGACGGCGGCCGCCATGTCGACGCGGGGGTGTACCGCGACTACGCCTTCCTCAACCGCAGGTCCACCGTCAACCCGGACGCCTCGGGGCGCTGGCAGGAGAGCAAGAGCCCGTTCGATCCGTCGGCGCGACGGGTGCGCCTGAGAGTGCTGGTGGACCGTACATCGGTGGAGATGTTCGTGGACGACGGCCGTTATGTGCACACCTCGCAGGCATTCCCGTACCTCATCGACGACCGGCTCGCGCTGTTCACCATCGACGGCCGGGCGGTGTTCCGCAACACGGTGATACGGGAGTTCACCGTCTGAGGCTCCTCGCCCCTGCACGGGGGCACGGTTGCGGGGACCAATGGGCCCAGTTCGTCGTCCGGCCTCCCCGGCGGCGCCGGACGACGTTCCCGGCCCGGGACCGGCGTCCGCATGGTCCCGTGCCGACCGCCCCTCCGGCCGTCTCTCATCCGGGCGCACAGTCATGCGGGGCCAGCGTGGTGGAAGCCGTCGCCGCCCGGTTCCGGAACACGGGTCGGGGAGGCGGGGTGAGCGCGGATGTCCTGAACCCCCGGCGGACCCGGGCCGGGGTGAGCCGGTCGGAGGTGGTGGATTTCTCCCAGGGCCGGCGGAACCCCTCGGCAACAGGCCGGGCGAGCCGGAGCCGGGTGTGAGCGACGACCAGGACCCAGGTCCAGCGGTCCGCCGCCTGGAGAGTACGGAGCTTCGGAGTGGTCCGGCCCAGGGTCTGCCACCGGATCAACGTGCCCTCGCCCGAAAGGGCGAGGACACCGTCTCGTCGGAGGGGGCCGGCGGGTTCTGTCGCCGGTGCTCGCCGGGTTCGTGTCACGCCGGATGCGCTCCCCCCTCTGACCGGCTTCGGGGCCTTCTTCGACGGCCCGCGCAATGTCCTCTCTCGCGCTCGACATCTATGAGCCCCAGGCCCGCCGACCCGACCTCGCCCATCCCCACTCCGCCGGGGAACACCCGCAACTGCTGTGGGACCTCCACCCCGGGGGGTGTGTCCACGCCGTCCCCCGTCACCTTCCTGGCCGCTGACCAGTCTCACACCTGTGGCCGAGGCCGTTCGTTCGCGACGTCAGTCGGCGACTATGCCGCGGGCGCCGAGGACGCTCCGCAACTCAGGGCCCAGGAACTCGGAGCCGAGGACGCGCCGAAGGTTCGGAAGCAGCACGAGGTCGTCGAGGGAAGAGACGTCGAACAAGTCGTCCTCGCCGTCCCAGACCGGGGCGCACTCTTGGTACACCTGGTTACCGCCGTCCATGCACAGTTCCTCGACGCCGGCCAGGAGGTCGTCGCTGATCTCCAGTGATGCGAAGTGGCTGCGTGCCTCGGGCACGACCTGGTACGCCAGGCCGTGTTGGTGCGCGTACTGCCAGGGGTCGTCGCCGAGCCCCTTCTCCTTGAGGAGATCGGCGAGGCGAAACCGAGGCGTGAGCGTCTCGTCGATGTACATCAGCTGCTCGACGACGATGAGCTTGAAGTTGAAGTCCGTGAACGTGGCCATGCGCACAACCTAGACGGCGCCACTGACAGGACGCCTGCAGCTCCCGGTCCACAAGCCTCCGCGGCCGTCCCGACTCCCCTTCGAGGAGGTCTGCGCCGTGCTCTCGCCCAAGCGCCGCTGGATGCGGCAGGTCCTGCGACGGGAGTGAGCGGCCGGGTATGCGGGGACGGAGGGCGAGTGACCGTCGGCGGCCCGCCGAAGCCGTGAACTCAGGCGGCCGGGGCGCCGGTTGGGTGACACGTGAGGAGGGGGCCCGAGTTCGGTGGCCGAACCCAGCAGCGCGCACCGCCCCCGGCGACCGCGGCAACGTGTCCGCCGACCGCGCCCGGCGGCTGCTGTTCGGATTATCACCCAGGCCGGTACCGATCGACCGGTGTGTCGTTGAGGAGGGTGGACGTCCCCGGCCGCGGGCCGGGGAGGAGGTGTCGCCGCCCGCCGTACCGCGGAACCGCAGCGGCGGCGCGGTCGAAGGGGAGGTCGGCACGTGTTCGGGGACCAGGCTGCGTTCGATTCGACCGAGTTGCGTGAATCCTACGAGCTGTGCGCGGCCGAGACCAGGCAGTTCCTGGCGCCGCTGTGGAAGGCCGCCGGGGTGCTGCCCGCCGCGGTCCGTCCCCACATCCTGGCCGTGCACGGTTTCATGGTGCGGACCGATCGCCTCGCCGACGAGCATGGAGCACAGGCAGACCGCGAGGAGCGGGTCGCCCGGTGGCGTTCCGAGACCCTGAGGGAACTGCGTGCGGGGCGCAGTGAGCACCCGCTGCGGCGGGCTTTCGTGGACACAGTGCTGCGGTGGGGGCTGGACCGCGCGGTGATCGGGGAATTCCTCGACGCGATCGGAACCGACTGTGCCTCCCCGCCCGCTTTCGAGACGTTCGCCGAACAACGACGCTACCTGCGGGGAGTAGCAGGAACGGTCTTCGAGATGTGGACTCCCCTGCTGGAGCCGAGAGGGGCGGAGGTGTCTTCGCTGACCTCCGTGCTGGGCGAGGTGTGTCAGCTGGTGGACATCTTCGAGGACCTGCCGGATGACCTCGCTGCCGGCCGGTGCTACTTGCCGCGCGCCGACCTGCGACAGCTGGGGCTGGAGATCAGCGATCTTGTGCGCGGTGAGCGGCACCAGGTGCTGGACGAGCTGGTGAGCATCCAGCTCGGCCGCTGGCGTGATCTGCTGGAGCAGGCGGTGCCGGTGGCCGAGCTGGTGGCCCCCGAATACCGGCCGTTCCTGCACGCCCTGCTCCTGGGCGCACAGCTGCAGTTCGACGAGGTCACGCTCCGGCAGGCCCGGGTCTTCACTGAGGGCGTCGAACCGCTTGTGTCGGCCGATGGAGCGGCTCGCCGTCCCGCGTGGCCGCACGCCGGCGCGGTGCCGGACCATATCGCGGTGATCATGGATGGTAACCGGCGGTGGGCCGCACGGCAGGGCCTGCCGGTTTCCCGGGGCTATCAGACGGGCGAGTGGGCCGCGATGCGCCTGGTCAACGCCGCCCTGCGGCTGGGAGTGCGGCATCTGAGCATCTACGCGTTCTCCACCGAGAACTGGGACCGTTCCCAGGAGGAGCTGGCCGTCTTGTTCGATACGCTGGGTCACGGGATCGCCCAGGGGATCGAGTGGCTGCACGAACTGGGTGTGCGGGTGCGCTGGTGCGGGCGGCGCGACCGCATCGAGCCGTCGCTCGCCTCCTCCTTGGAACTGGCGGAGAGCATGACGTCGAACAACGACGTCCTGTCGCTGACCGTCTGCGTCGACTACGGCGGGCGGGAGGAGCTGACCGAAGCCGCCCGCGCGCTGATGGCCGAGGCGGTCGCAGGAAGGATCCGGCCGGAGGACATCGGCCCCGCCGACGTGGCCCGGAACCTGTACGTGCCCGGCCTTCCCGACGTCGATCTGCTGATCCGCACCTCCGGTGAGCAGCGAATCAGCAACTTCCTGCCGTGGCATCTCGCCTATGCCGAGCTGGTCTTCGATCCCAACCCCTGGCCCGAGTTCGGGCTGGAGCAGTTGCGGAAGGCCGTCACCACGTACGCCGGCCGCCAGCGCCGCTTCGGCGGCGGCCTTCCCGGTCCCACCCGCCCGGTGGAGCCGGCCCCTGCCTCCTGAGCTCGGGGCCGGCCCTCACTTCACGGCTTCGGCGGCGTGTACACGCCTTCGGCAGTCACATACGCCAGCACCGTGTCGGCGTCGAACACAGGAGCGCCGAAAGTAGCGGTGTACACCTCCAGCAGCTCGGGGGTGGGGCGCAGCGGCACCTCGCCGATGCGGACCGTCAGCGGCTGCCCCACGGGCGCCCCGTCGGTGGTCAGCAGGCCCTCGGCCAGACCGCACCGGAACACCGAGCGGTGCCCGATCTCGACGCCGTTGACCGTGCACTTCCCGGACGCGACCCCGTCCCGCAGGACGCTCTCGGGGTTGACGATCCGGAAGCCGCCGGTCGGCGTGCGGACCTCGATCCCACCGTCCAGGACACCGCTGCCCCTGGCCTCCGACAGGCGCCTGAGCGAGGGATCGCCCTTGCCGGACCCCACGGGGAACCGCACGGCCGACCCCCGGGAGTCCGTGACCAGCCGGGCCGGAGCCACGGCTTCGACGACGGCCCCCAACCGGTCCAGCTCCGCCTGGACCTGCCCGGTCCAGCGGACTTCGGCCCAACCGTCGGTGACCGTTCCCCACTTGTCGTCCGCAGCTGCGGACGCTGTTCCGGTGAACTGGGCCAACAGGGACGCTGCTGCGGCGGCGCCCAGGACTGTTCGTCGCGTCGTAGTCATCGCTCTACGGACCACCCTTTCCGGGCCGCAGGGTGCGACCCAGGAGGATCATCCGACTGTCGAGATATCCAGGCTGCGAAACAGCCTCAAACCACCCGAAAGCGTGGTAGGGCCGCGCCCTGGTGTACCCGGCCTTGCAGAAGTGGCGTTCGGGAAGCGGGCGGCGGAGCGTGATGATCGCGGCTAGTGGTGCGACCGGGAAGGTTCACCGTGGGTGTCGAGCGTCGGAGCGTGTCGCTCGATGTGTTGGTCCGTAGGCTCGGTCGCCATGGAGACAACGACGTCCTTCGTCCATCACCTCGGGGTCTTCGCTTCGGACTTCGAGGCCAGCGAACGGTTTTACACCTCCGCGCTGGAAGCTCTGGGGATCGGAGTCGGCTACCGGGCCGATGGCGTCGCCGAGTACTGGAGTCCGGGGCAGGACACGCCGTCGTTGTCCCTGGAACGCGCGGTGGACGCCGTCACCACGGGGGTGCACATCGCGTTCACAGCAGTCAGCCGGGATGCGGTGGACGCCTTCCACTCGGCTGCGGTAGCGGCCGGGGGCGCCTCCCGGCACGGGCCCCGCGCGTGGAGCGAGTACCGCGCCTACTGTGCGTTCGTCAGCGACCCGGACGGCAACAACATCGAAGCCGTCCACAAGGAGACCTCCTAGCGATCCGGTGCTGGTCGGGCTGTTGCAGCGACGGGGCGACCTCCCCGGCGGATTCCTTTCCGGCTCCAGAACACGGGCGCGTTCCGACGTTGCGCGGCAGGACGTCGGGGTGCCGGGCGTTCCGGTCGCGCCAGCGCAGGTGGGCGTGCAGACCGCGAGTTCGGTGCTGAGGCGGGCTGGACGATTCCCTTCGTAGAGCGACCTGACCATGCAGGTCAGCGCACTGCACGGTGTGCGAGGTCTCTCGCCCGTGCGGAGACCCGCAGGCGATGCTCGTCGCCGGCCCGGTCGGGGGAACGCGGCGGCGTGGCGGCGGGCCCGGGCGACGCAGCCTTCGCGCCCGGGCGGGGCGTAGTCGGCCCGCACCGGGTGCTCGTCGGGCGCGTCGCCGCTGTCACCACGCGACGCCTGCGGTGTCACCGGGCGCCTATGCGCCGCTCGACCGTCCGGACAAACGGATGGTCAGGGCCGAGCGGGACGCGGCAGCATGCTCCGCATGACATTGCCCACCCCCGATCTGCACACCGCCCGCCTGCGCCTGCGACCGTTCGCCGAGGCCGACGCGGCACCGCTCTACGCGCTGCACAGCAGCGCCCACGTGCTGCGTTACTGGGACTCCCCGCCGTGGAGCGAACCGGCCCGTGCCCAGCGCTTCATCGCGATCTGCCGGACCATCGAGCAGGAAGGCACGGGAGCGCGGCTGGCCGTCGACCGCCTCTGCGACGGCGCGTTCATCGGCTGGTGCGGTCTGACCAGCTGGAACCCCGCCTTCCGCAGCGCGTCCCTGAGCTATGTCTTCGACGCCGCCGCGTGGGGCCACGGCTACGCCACGGAGGCCGCGCACGCCGTCCTGCGGTGGGCGTTCGACGCCCTGGACCTGAATCGCGTCCAGGCCGAGACCGACACCCGCAACCTGGCGTCCGCCCGGGTCCTGGAGAAGCTCGGCTTCGTCCGCGAAGGCACCCTCCGCGAGGACTGCGTCGTCAACGGCGACGTCTCCGACTCCTGGATCTTCGGCCTCCTGCGCCGCGAGTGGCACCCGACGGCCGGCCACTAGAGCCGAGCCCTGCCCGCCCGTCGGTCCGCACCCGGCAGGTTTCGGGGACGGGCCGGCTTCTCCGCACTCGCAGAGCGCGGAGAAGCCGGCCACGCCGTCAGACCGTTCCTCATGGAGCGGCGTGACCGCTTCGGCCGAGTTCCTCGAGGAAGTGTCTTTGGTCGGCCAGGAATCCGTCCGCGAAGAGCGAGCGGGGGCGGAACAGCGCGGTGAGCGTGATCTTGAGGTCCGACTGCTCGACGGACTGCTTGAGCAGTGAGTGACTGGCGTCCGGGTAACGCTCGACCGTCAAGGCACCGCCTGCGTCCAGCACCCCGCGGTACGTGCGCTCCGTGTCGGCGGTGTCCACGTTGACGTCATGGCCCGCGAGGGCCAGCAGCACCGGTACGCCGCGCAGGGCGCGGAGGTCCTGCGTGGCGTCCGCGGTGTAGTTCCTGGAGACGAAGGCCCAGCGGTCGGCGGTCATGCCGTCCGCGTCGCCGCCCATCGCCCGGACGTACTCCTCGTACGTCGCATGCTGTCTCAGCAGTCGGCGGGTGGTGTCGCTCTGGGCGACCTCCTCCCGGGTACGGGCTGCTGACGCGCCGTCGGCGCGCAGTTCGGCGAGGAGGTTGTAGCGGCCCTGCCGGAGCCAGTTGATCGCGGGCGAGACGGCGACGACGAAGCTCACGGGCGTCCTGGCGGCGATCTTCGGCAGGACCCAGCCCGCCTGGCTGGCGCCCCAGAGTCCGATCCGGTCGCCGTCGATGTCCGGGCGGGCGCGGGCCCAGGCGATGGCGGCGGCTGCCTCGTCGGCCCGGTCGTCCATGGACTGGTCGAGCCAGTTTCCGGGCGCGCCCGCGACGCCGGGCTTGTCCCAGGACAGGGAGGCGTACCCGGCCTTGGCGTTCGCCTCCCACAGGGGCTTGTAGCCGTCGTCGTGGGTGGCGTCGACGGGGCCGTCGCCGTGGACGTACACGACCAGGCCGTGGCGCTCGCGGCCGTCCCTGGGGGTGGCCAGTACGCCGTTGAGGGTGTGGCCGCCGTGGCGGATGGTGACCCGCTGTTCGTCCATGTCGTAGGAGTTCTGCCACAGCACCGCACCGACGAGGCCGACGGCCATGGCCAGGGCCGTGACGAGTGACCACACGGCGATGCGGAGCCCGCGCCGTCGGGGCTGGATGGTGGGACGCATGGAAGGGCCGCCTCTGCTCGGGTGTGCAGCAGACCCAAAACTATCATTAGCAGAACGGTCGTTGAGAGTCTGTTAGTTTTGGGCTCCATTCGGGAAGACGGGAGGCACGGCATGGGACGGGACGCGGCAGGCCCCGCGGCCGGAGCGGTGACGGTGCGGCGGGGCGTTCCGGCCGGCGCCGAACGGCGGGCGGCCGAGCTGTACTGGGAGGCCTTCGGCCGCAAACTCGGCCCCGCGCTGAACCCGGCGGGCAAGGCGGTGCCTTTCCTCGCCGCCCACCTGAACACCGACCGGGCGGTCTGCGCGCTCCTCGACGGTCGGCTCGTCGGTCTCGCCGGCTACCAGCACGGCGGGCGGGCCCTCACCGGGGGATCGGCCCGGGCCGTGCTGCGCGCCTACGGGCATCTGCGGGGACTGCGCCGACTCGTGCTCCTCGCCCTGTTCGAACGTCGCCCGGCTCCCGGACAGCTCCTCATGGACGGCATCGCCGTGGACCCGGCCATGCGCGGCCGCGGCGTCGGGAGCCTGCTCATCGAGGAAGTGGCCGCCGTCGCGGCGGAGCAGGACTGCCGGGAGGTCAGACTGGACGTGATCGACACCAACCCGCGCGCGCGGGCCCTGTACGAGCGGCGCGGCTTCACGGCCGTACGGACCGAGCACACGCCCTACCTGCGCGGGCTGTTCGGATTCGGCGCGGTGACCACCATGCACCGCCCGGTCGCCACAGGAGGGGTGGGGAAGCCGTGAGCGCCGACACCGACCACGTCGAGGTCCCCACCCGCATGCTCGTCCACGCGCTGATCCGCGAGGACGGCACCGTCGCCGCGGACGAGCTGTACACCGTCGCCGACACCCTCGGCATGAGCGACCAGCAGGTACGGCTGTGCGTCAAACGACTCGTGGCCGAAGGCCGGTTCACCCACGAAGGCCGAGGCCGCAAGGCGGAACTGCACGCGACCGAGGACACCATGCGCGACCTCGCCCCCAACGCGGACTTCCTGCGGCACGCGTTCCGGCAGGACGCCGGGCTCGCGCCCTGGGACGGCGTCTGGCACCTGGCCGCCTTCGCGGTGCCCGAATCGGCGCGCACCGCCCGGGACGCCCTGCGCGAGACGCTCGTCCGCCTCGGCGGCGCCCCGCTCCAGGGCGGACTGTACGTCTGCGCCAACCCATGGGAACCGTACGTCGAAGAAGCGGCCCACCGTCTCGGCGCCCACGGCGCGCTCACCCTCCTCACCACGACGGACCTGCGCAGGGGCGAGACCCGGGAACCCGCCGAACTCGCCCGCCGCCTGTGGCCCCTGCGGGAGATCGCCGACCGCTACCACCGCCTCGGCCGCATCGCCCGGCCCCGCCTCGCCCGGCTCACCGGCCCCGCCGGACTCCCCCCGGCCGCACTCGTCACCATCGCCGTCGAACTGGCCGCCGAACTCACCCGCGCCATGGAGCCCGACCCGCTGCTGCCGCCCCAGCTCCTGCCCCGGCCCTGGCCCGGCGCCCAGGCCCGGACGCTCATCGCCCGGTGCTGGGCGGCTCTGCACGAACGCGACCGGGGCGAGGCCCGCCCGGCCCTCTTCCGCCTCTACGGCGACATCACCCGAGAAGCAGCCGGCCGGGCCACGCGCTGAAGCCGCGGCAGACGGCGAAGGTCCTGCCGGCCGGACGACGTCACCGCGAGGGCACCCGCCCTTGCGGGCGGAGGCTGCGGTGCCGTGGGTGACGACGGACGGCGCGCGCGGCTCGGGCGGTGCGGGAGCGGGTCAGGCCCGGGCGTTGACCAGGACCGCCATGTTGCCCGCCGGGTGGCGGTTGTCGTGGATGAGCTGGTGGGCCAGGCCGATCTCCTCGAAGCCGAACGTCCGTGACAGGCACGGGTCGACGAAGCCCCGGTCGATGAGCCGGGTCACCTCGCGGGCCTCGCGGGCGCTGGCCACGTGCGAGCCCTGGAGCCGCTTCTGCCGCATCCACAGGAAGCGCAGGTCCACGTCGCCGTTGTAGCCGGTGGTGCCGCCGCAGATGACGACCATGCCGCCGTTGGCGCACAGGTACATGGAGGTGGGGATGGTGTCGGCGCCGGAGTGCTCCAGGACGATCCGCGGGCTGCGGCGCTCGCCGAGCACCTCCCAGAAGCGCCGCCCGAAGGCGCGCGCCCCGGCCAGCCAGCGGGCCATCGCCGCCTCGTCGGAGGTGTCCGGCATCCGGCCCCAGTGGTCGAACTCGCGCCGGTCGATCCACCCCTGGGCGCCGAGCTTCATGCAGAACTCGCCGCGCTCCTCGCTGGAGACGACGGCGACCGGGATGCCGCCGACGTGCCGTACGAGCTGGATGGCGATGCTCCCCAGGCCGCCGGCCCCGCCCCAGATCAGCACGGGGTCGCCGGGGCGGACCGTGTGCGGTTCCCAGCCGAAGAGCTGGCGGTAGGCGGTGGCCGCCGTCGCCATGTAGCAGGCGGACTCCGCCCAGGACAGGCGGGCGGGCTTGGGGTGGCACATGAAGTCGTCGACGACGGCGAACTGCGCGAAGGAGCCGTAGTTCTCCTCGTAGCCCCACACGCGCTGGCTGGTGGAGAAGGCCGGGTCGGCGCCGAGGCGGATGTCCTCGGCCGTCTCGTCCCACCTGCTGGCCAGGACGACGACCTCGTCGCCGAGGCGGACGTCCCGCACGCCCTCGCCGACGGCCCAGACGATGCCGGACAGGTCGGAGCCGCCGATGTGGAAGTCCTCGGTGGCGCCGGCCTTCCGCCGGGCCGCGATCACGTCGAGCGGGTGTCCCAGGGACGCCCAGACGTTGTTGTAGTTGACGCCGGCCGCCATCACCTTGATGAGGACCTGCCCGCGCCGGACGGGGGGAACGTCGACCACTTCGGTGCGGAAGGCGTCGATGGGCTGTCCGTAGCGTTCCTGGCGGATCAGCGAGGCGTACATCCGCTTCGGCACGGTGCCGATCTCGGGGGCGTCACCGAGTTCGTAGAGATCCTGGGGGGCGGTCGCGGTCATGTGGGGCTCCTGGACGGTCGGGTCCGCTGGGGACGGGAGGCGAGGGGGGTGGGGGTCGGGCGGTCAGTCGGACGCCGGGCGCAGCGCCTTGGCGACCGCGGCGCCGATCAGGGCGATGGGCTCGGGTTCGGTCATCTCGTAGTGACCGCACGGAACGCGGTGCTCGTGCAGGGTCCCGGCGACGTGGGGCCGCCAGCCCGCGGCCTTGTCGGGCAGGACGGCGAGGTCGCCGGGGAAGCCGGCGGACTCCTCCCGGGCTGCGCTGAAGAACAGCACGTCCCCGTCGAAGACGCCGGGCGCGAACTGGGGCGCGATGCGCAGGTTGTTGCGCATGACGACGGCGATGGCCTCGGCCTCGGCGCGGGTGACGGGCGAACTCGCCGGATCGGCGGCCAGGGCGGCGTCGATCCGGTCCAGGACGGCCGCGACGCGCGGCGCCTCGGCCGCTCCCGGCTCGACGGGCAGGCCGGCCACCCTCGCCAGCAGGGACGCCACCTGGCGTTCGGCGGCCTCGGTGTCGTGGGCGGCGCCGTGCGGCTGGGGCGCGTCCAGCATCGCCAGCAGTTCCACCCGCTCGCCCCGCCGCTGAAGGGCGCAGGCCATGGCGTGCGCCACGAAGCCGCCGTAGGACCAGCCCAGCAGGCGGTAGGGGCCGTGCGGTTGCACCTCGCGGACGAGGTCGACGTAGGAGGCGACCATGGACGCCGCGTCCGGCGCGGGCGGCGCGGCGCCGTCGAGGCCGGCGGCCTGGATGCCGTAGACCGGCTGGTCGCCGCCGAGGTGGGGCAGCAGTCCCGTGTAGCGCCAGGAGACGCCCGCGCCGGGGTGGACGCAGAACAGGGGCGCGGCGGCGCCTTCGGCCCGCAGCGGCAGGAGGGGCGCGAGGGCGTTCCCGCCGCCGCCCTGGTCGCGCGTCGCGGAGTCGTCGGCGGCCGTGAGCAGTCCGGCCACGGTGGGCGCGGCCAGCAGGGCGGCGGCGGGCACGTCGAGCACGCCGGCCTGGCCGAGCCGGCCCGCCAGCAGGACGGCGCGCATCGAGTCGCCGCCCAGGTCGAAGAAGTTGTCGTGGACGCCGATGCCGCCGATGCCGAGGGTCTCCTCCCACAGCCGGGTCACGGCCTGTTCGCGCTCGGTGCGCGGGGGCACGTGCTCGGTGGTCAGGCGGGGCCGCGGGCCGAGGCGGGGCCCGGGTTCCGCCGCCGTCCCGGCGTCCGGCGTGCCGGGGTCCGTGCGGGCGCCGGGGGCGTCGATCCAGTGGCGGTGCCGTTCGAAGGCGTAGGGAGGCAGCGGGGCGCGCCGGGGCGCGCCCGGCACCTCGGGGAGCGCCCGGTCCACGCCCGCGCTCCACAGCCGGCCGAGCGCCTCGGCGAGGACGAACCCGTCGTCGGCTTCGGCCTTGACGTGCCGCATGGTGGTCACCGTCACCGGCGTGTCCTGTGCGAGCTGCGCCGCCGCGAGCTTGGTGAGGGTGTCGCCCGGTCCGATCTCCACCAGGACGGGGCGGTGCTCCCACAGGGCGGTGACGCCGTCGGCGAACCGCACGGTGCCGCGGGTGTGGTCGATCCAGTGCCGCACCGAGGTCGCCTGTGCGTCGGTGATCCAGGTGCCGGTGACGTTGGTGACGAACGGGATCCGCGGCGGGCGCAGGGTGACGCCGCGCAGGTGCTTCCCGTACGTGTCCAGCACCGGGTCCAGGACGTGGGAGTGCGCCGCGGCGGGGATGCGCAGCCGACGGAACGGCAGTCCTCGGCGGGCGAGTTCGGCCTCGAAGCGGGTGACGGCGTCGTCGTGTCCGGCGACGGTGCAGGCGGCGGGTCCGTTCACGGCGGCCAGGGACAGGTCGTCGCCGAGCAGGGGCAGCACGTCCTCGGCGGGCGCCGCCACCCCGACGGTGGCCCCGCCCGCGGAGCCGATGAGCCGGAGGCGTTCGGTGACCAGGGGCAGCATCTCGTCGAGGTCGAACACGCCGGCCAGGCAGGCGGCCGTGTACTCGCCGAGCGAGTGGCCGATGAGGGCGTCCGGGCGGACGCCGGCCTCCATGAGGGTCCGGGCGAGGGCGTACTCGGTGACGACCAGGCCGAGGAACGTGCTCGTGGTGTCGGCCCGGTCGCGGCCGAACAGGGCGTCGCGCAGGTCGGCGCCGAGGACGGGGCGCAGGATGCGCGCGCAGGCGTCGACGCAGTCGCGGTAGACGTCGTGCGTGCGGTGCAGTTCGGCGCCCATGCCGGGGTACTGGGTGCCGCCGCCCGGCAGCAGGAACGCCACGCGTACGGGCTCGTCCGGCACGGGCGGCGTCGTGGGCACGGCGTCGCGCAGCGCGGAGAGGGCCTCCTCGCGGGAGGCGGCGGTCACGGCCAGGCGGTGGCGCAGCCGGGGCCGGTCGGTGCGCAGGGAGTGCGCGACGTCGTCCAGGCGCAGGTCCGGCCGCCTTTCGAGGTGGCGGGCGAGGGCGTCGGCCTGGCCGCGCAGGGCGCCGGCGGTGCGCGCGGACAGGGGCAGCACCAGGCGGCCGTGCGCCGGTTCCCGGGGCGGGGCGGGCGGGGCGGGCGGCGCCTCCTCCAGGATGACGTGGGCGTTGGTGCCGCCGATGCCGAAGGCGCTGACCGCGGCGCGCCGGGGGTGTCCGTCCGCCGGCCAGTCCTCCAGGGTGGTGGGCACGCGGAAGGGCCCGGCGGCGAAGTCGATGTGCGGGTTGGGCCGGTCGAAGTGCAGGCTCGGGGGGATCTGCCGGTGTTCCAGGGCGAGGACGGCCTTGATGAGCCCGGCGATGCCGGCGGCCGCCCCGAGGTGGCCGATGTTGGTCTTCACCGAGCCGAGGGCGCAGTAGCCACGGCGTCGGGTGGACTGCCGGAAGGCCTCGGTGAGTGCTGCCACCTCGATCGGGTCGCCGAGGAGGGTGGCGGTGCCGTGCGCCTCGACCAGGCCGATGGTGCCGGCGTCGGTCATCGCCTGGGCCTGTGCCGCGAGGACGACCTCGGTCTGGCCGGCGGCGCTGGGCGCGCTGAAGCCGACCTTGCGGCGTCCGTCGTTGTTGACGGCGCTGCCCCGGACGACGGCGCGGATGCGGTCGCCGTCGGCGAGGGCGTCCTCCAGTCGCTTGAGGACGACGGCGCCGACGCCGTCGCCGGAGGAGGTGCCGGCCGCGTCCTCGGCGAACGCGCGGCAGTGTCCGTCCGGCGAGAAGGGCCCGCCGGGCACGTAGCGGTAGCCGAGCAGCGCCGAGGGGTTGAGGGAGACGGCGGCGGCGAGGGCGGTGTCGCAGCGGTGGTCGAGCAGGTCCTGGCAGGCGGTGTGCACGGCGACGAGCGCGGTGGAGCAGGCCGTCTGCAGGGAGACGCTCGGCCCGGTCAGCCCGAGTTCGTAGGAGACGCGGGTGGCGAGCGTGCCGAGCGAGTTGGCGGTGGCCGCGTGGACGAGTTCCACCGAGCCGGGCCGCCCGGCGTAGCGGGGGTGGACGTGGGCCGGGTAGTAGCGGCTGTCGCCGCTGCCGGCGTACACGCCGAACGTGCCGGTCTCGGTGTCGGAGCCGAGGCAGCCGGCGTCCTCCAGGGCGTGGTACGCCGTCTCCAGCAGCAGCCGCTGCTGGGGGTCGACGACGGCCGCCTCGGCGGGGCTGTAGCCGAAGAACCCGGAGTCGAAGCGGTCGATCCCCTCGACGACGGACACCATGCGGACCAGCGCGGGGTCGTCGAGGTCGCGCTCGGATCCGCCGGCGGCGAGGAACTCCTCGTCGGTGACGGGCCGCACCGACTCCCGTCCGGCGGCCAGGTTGTCCCAGAAGGCGTCCAGGTCGTCCGCGCCGGGGAAGCGGCCCGCCATGCCGATCACGGCGACGGCCGGCGGCTGCTCGTCGTACGGTTCGGTGGTCTCATGCATGGCCTCGGTCCTTCCCGTGCCGTGCGGAGCGGCGGGCGCGGGCCGCGCGCTGCCGCTGGGCTCGTTCCTTGGCGAGGTCCAGGCCGCTCGGCCCGGTACCGTCGGTCTGCGGCGGCGCCTGCGGGTCCGCCGTCGGCGGGGCGCCGGTGGTCGCGGGGGCCTGCGGTCCGGTCGGGGTCGACAGGTGGCGGGCCAGGGCGCGCACCGTGGGGTGGGCGAAGAGGTCGACGACCGTCAGCTCGCAGCCGAAGGCCCGGTTGACGGCGCTCTGGGCGGAGACCAGGAGCAGCGAGTTGCCGCCCAGGTCGAAGAAGTTCTCGTCCGGGCCGACCCGGTCGCGGCCCAGCACCTCGCGCCACAGGCCGGCGAGTCTGCTCTCCAGCTCCCGCAGCCGCTCCCCCGTCCGGTCGGCGGACGCGGCGGCCTGTCCGGTGCCGCCGTCCGCGCGCAGCACCCAGTGGTCGCCGTCCGCGGCCTCGGCGGCGGCCCGGTACAGCGCGCCGAGGTCGGCGCCGTCCTCCAGGGCGACGCGGCCGGCGAGCCGGCGCACCTGCCGGGCCGGTTCGAGGGCGTGGCTGCGCACCCAGGCCGCGCTGCGGTCGGCGCCGATCAGCAGGTGGGGTTCGTCCAGGGTGCGGGCCAGGTCGAAGGAGCGCAGCGCGGCGCTGGTGTCCAGGACGCGGTAGCCGCGGGCCTCGGTGAGCGCGGTGAGCCGGTAGCCCCTGCTCATGCCGTGCTCGCGCCACATGCTCCAGGCCAGGCTCTGCGCGGGCAGGCCGAGGGCGCGGCGGTGCAGGGCGAGGGCGTCGAGGTAGGCGTTGGCGGCGGCGTAGGCGGTGTTCAGGGCGCCGCCGAACCAGCCGTTCACCGAGGAGAAGGTGACGAAGGAGGCGACCGGGTGGTCGGCGGCGACCTTGTGCAGGGTCCAGGCGCCGCGCACCTTGGCGTCCAGGGCCTCGCGCCAGGCGTCGGGGCCGAGTTCGCCGACGGGGCGTTCGACGAGGGCCCCGGCCAGGTGCAGGACGGACACCAGGGGCGCGCCCCAGTGCTCGGCGGCGGCGCGGACGGCTTCGCGGACCTGCCGCTCGTCGGTCACGTCGGCGCAGGCGTACCGGACCTCGCCCAGCTCGCGCAGCCGCCGGTGGGTCTCGGCGCGGGCGGTGGCGGTCCCTGCGGCGTCGGGCCGGGTGCCCGGTGCGGGCAGGGGCGTGCGGCCGAGGACGAGGAGCCGGGCGCCGGGGGTGCGCAGCAGGTGGGCGGCGACTTCGGCGCCCACGCCGCCCAGTCCCCCGCTGACGAGGTGGAAGCCGTCGGCTGCGGGCGGGCCCGTGCGGGTCGCGGGCTCGGGCAGCGGGGCCAGCCTGCGGACCAGGCGCCGGCCGCGGCGGTGGGCGACCTCGGTGTCGGCGGGGACGCCGGCCGCCTCGGCCAGCAGCAGCGGCACGGGGTCCGCGTCGTCGTGCGGGTCGAGGTCGAGGTGGACGCAGCGCAGGCCGCCGAGCTCCTCCCGCAGCGACTTCAGTACGGCGCCGGCCATGGCGTGGGCCGGACTGGGGCGGTCGTCGGCGTCGACGGCCTGGGCCCCCGCGGTCACGTACAGCAGGTCCGCTGGGCGCGGTCCGCCGGGCCGGGCCGCGAGGGACCGGGCGAGCGCGAGCAGGGACACGGCCGCGGTGTCGGCGTGCGCCGGGTCGGCGGTGTGGGGGGTGTGCAGGGCGCCGAGGTGCACGATGGCGTCGACCGGCCGGCCGTCGGCTTCGAGGGCCCGCAGCAGCGCCGTGTGGTCGTCCTCGTCGGCGGGCCTCACCCGGTGGTGGGCGGCGTCGAGGCGGGTGTACGACGGTCCGTCGGTGACCTGCGTGCACAGCCCGCCGTCGGCCCGGAGCGCCTGTGCGAGGCGCCCGGCGAGGTCGTGGGCGCGGGGGTCGCCGCCCGCGAGGACGAGGGTGTGCCGACCGGCCGCCGCCGGGCGCGGGCGGTGGCGTTCGGCCCGCTGCCACACCGGGCGCAGGAACCAGTCGGGCAGGGTGGCGGCCGTCCCGAGCAGCAACTGGGCCTCGCGGACCGCGTCGTCGAAGGCGCCCGCCTCGAAGCTCTTGCGCAGTCCGGTCCGCTGGATCTTGCCGATCTCGGTCTTGGGGATGGCGTCGGCCGGGACCGGCACGAGGAAGGCGGGGCTCACGCCGATCTCCCGGGTCACCTTGCCGGAGATCTCGCGCAGGGCGGTGGCGGGGTCATGCCCGGGGGCGAGGTGGACGAACAGGGCGAGTTCGTCGGTGGTCGCCGACGGGTCGGAGCGCACCGCGCAGGCGGCGGTGAAACTCCTCACCGCGTACGGCAGTTCCTCGACGCAGGCCTCGATCTCGTGGCTGTAGTGGTTGACGCCGTTGACGATGATGACGTCCTTGGCGCGGCCGGTGATGTACAGCTCGCCGTCGCGCAGGAAGGCCAGGTCGCCGGTGTCGAACCAGCCGTCGTCGGTGAACGCCTCGGCGTTGGCGGCCGGGTTGTCGTGGTAACCGCCGGTCACGGAGGTGCCGCGGACCTGGAACCGGCCGACGTCGCCCTCGGTGAGCAGGGTGCCGCGTTCGTCGACGATCCGCATGGCGAAGCCGGGGTAGGGCAGGCCACAGCTGACGAACGTCTCGTCGGCGCCGGTCGGTTCGGCGGGCAGCACGGCGTCGGTGACGACGGAACAGGTCTCCGACATGCCCCAGCCGGGGTGCATCACGTCCTGCGGCAGTCCGAACGGCTTCAGCGTGTGCAGGAACCGCCGGGCCGCCGCGGCCACCACGACCTCGCCGGCGTTCATCACCAGCCGCATCGGCGTCAGGTCCCACTGCCGGTCGCGGAAGCGGTCGGCGTGCTCGGCCAGCAGTCCGAAGGCGAAGTTGGGCGCCCAGGTGACGGTGACCCGGTGCCGGTGGGCGAGGTCCATCCAGCGCGGCGGGTCCTGGAGGATCCAGGAGGTCGGCGCGTGGATCTGCCGGCAGCCGAGGTAGACGTCGCGCAGGTGGAACATCACCACGCCGGTGACGTGGTCGAGGGGGATCCAGTTCAGGGAGACGTCCCGCTCGCCGAGCCCGTTCATGGCCGCGGTGGCGGCGGACCGGGTCAGCACGTTGCGGTGGGTCAGCCGGACGGCCTTGGGCAGGCCGGTGCTGCCGGACGTCATCAGCATCAGGAGGAGGTCGTCGGGCCGGGCGGCGTGCCAGTCGCGGTCCTCGGGCGCGTCCCGCAGCGCGTCGGCCGTCGTCAGCCGCAGCCCGGGCCAGTCCTGACGGCCGGCCAGGTCGCGCAGGCCGGCCTCCAGGGCCGGGGAGCACACCATCCAGGGGCGGCCGAGCATCCGCCAGATGCCCTCCAGCTTGGTGAGGGCGGCGGAGGGGGTGCCGTAGGAGGCGGGGACGGTCAGCGGGACGGCGACGAAACCGCCGAGGACGCAGCCCCACAGGACGGCGAGGAAGTCCTCGGTGGCGTCGCACTGGAGGATCACCGGGTCGCCGGGGCGCAGCCCGGCGCGACGCAGCCCGGCGAGCACCCGGGAGGCCTCCGTGAGCAGGGACGCGTAGCTGCGCCGTGTCTCGGCGCCGTCGGCGTGCACGTGCACGATGTCGCCGTGACCCTGTTCGGCGGCGCGTACGAGGGCCTGCGCCCAGCCGGGGACGGTCGGTTCGGCCAGTTCCGGTCCCTCGCTGAGCGCCGGGACGGTTCCGGACGCCGTGCGCGGGCCATCGGCGGGCGCCGGCGGGGCGGCGCGGCGCGCGGGGCCGGCGTGCCGGCGGGGCAGCTCTTCCGGGGCGTCCTCCACTGCGGCTTCGGCGGTCCGGACGCCGGGGACGCGGGACAGGTGCCGGCGCCAGGACTCGGCGGCGGTGCCGTCGAGCGGGGGCAGGGCGTGCAGTGCGGCCGTGTCGAGCGCGCCGTCGGCGGTGCGGGGCAGGCCGTTGACCGCCGTGAGACGGACCTCGCCGTGGCCGGCCTCGGCGAGGATCTGTTCGACGCGCTCGGCGGCCTCCGCGCGGCCCGGCACCACGAACAGCCGCGGCGGGGTGCCGTCGGGCCCGGGCAGCGCGACCGCGTCGCGGATTCCGGGCACGGCCAGGGCCGCGTCCGTCACTGCGACGGCGTCGGCCTCGCGGGGTGCGGCCGGGGTGCGCGGCGGCGGTGCCGGAAGGTCGCCGATCCTGCGGTCCGGGTCCGCGCACACCGCGCGCAGCAGCTCCGCCAGGGCGCGCGCCAGTCGTCCCGCGGTGGAGGCGTCGTACAGGTCCGTGGCGTACTCGAGGTGCAGGTCGAGTCCGCCGGGCGCGCCGTCCGGGCCGTGCCGTTCGAGGACGTCGACGAACAGGTCGAACTTGGCGGTGCCGGTGGCGCTGGGCCGCAGCGGCGTCTCCCGGTCGTCCAGGCGCAGGACGGCGGGTTCGTTGTTCTGCAGGGCCAGCATGACCTGGAACAGCGGGTGCCGGCCGGGGCGGCGGGGCGGGTTCAGCTCGTCCACCAGCCGGTCGAAGGGCAGGTCCTGGTGGTCGAGCGCCGCCAGGACCCGCGGGCGCAGCCGGGCGAGCAGGTCCCGGAACGCGGGGTCGCCGGAGGTGTCGGCGCGCAGCACGAGGGTGTTGGCGAGCAGGCCGATCAGGTCGTCCAGGGCGGGTTCGGAGCGACCCGCCACGGGAGTGCCGACGACGATGTCCTCGCCCGCTCCGCACCGGCTGAGCAGGGCGCTCACGGCGGCGTGCAGCACCATGAACAGACTGGCGCCCTCGCGTTCGGCCAGGTGCAGCAGGTCGCGGTGGACTGCGGCGTCCAGGGTCTCGGCGACGTGGGCCCCGTCGCCGCGCGGGGAGGCGGGGCGGGGGCGGTCGCCGGGGACCGTGCACTCCTCGGGCAGTGCGGCGAGAGCCTCGCGCCAGTGGGCGGTCAGCCGCTCCAGCCGTCCCGTGCCGTCGGGGCCGGGGGCGAGCAGGGCGCGCTGCCACAGGGCGTGGTCGGCGTACTGCACCGGCAGCAGGTCGAAGGCGGGGGCGCGGCCCGCGCGGCGGGCGGCGTAGGCGGCGGTCAGGTCGTCGGCGAGGGGGCGCAGCGACCAGCCGTCGGCGGCGCTGTGGTGCAGCACCAGCAGCAGGGTCCGCTCCTTGCCCGTCCCGAACAGCCAGGCCGCCAGGGGGCTTTCGCCGGTCAGGTCGAAGCGGTGCCGACCGGCCGCGGTGACGTGGGCGGCGATCTCGTCCGCCGGGCAGTCCACCCGGCGCAGCCGCGGGCGCAGCTCACCGGGCGGCAGGATCCGCTGGTGGGGGACGCCGTCCCGCTCGGCGAACACGGTGCGCAGGCTCTCGTGCCGCTCGGCGACGTCGCCGAGCGCCGCGTCCAGCGCGTCGGCGTCCACGGCGGGGCCGAGCGGCACGACGAGCGGGATGTTGTAGGTGGCCGCCGCGTCGTCGAGCCGGTGCAGGAACCACATGCGTTCCTGGGCGTAGGACAGCGGGAGGCGTTCGGGGCGTTCGGCCTCCCCGAGCACCGGGCGGTCGTGGGCGGTCCCGGACAGGTCGGCGAGCCGCCGGGCGAGGGCCGCCGGCGTCGGGCCGTCGAACAGGACGGTGATGGGCACCTCGGCTCCGGTCCTGTGCCGCAGCCGGGCCAGCAGGCGGGTGGCGAGCAGGGAGTCGCCGCCGAGGTCGAAGAAGCCGGCGTCGGCGCCGACGGTGTCGCGCGGCAGCCGCAGGACGTCCTCGAACAGGGCGCACAACAGGGCCTCTTGCGGGGTGCGCGGGCGGGCGCCGGACGCGGTCGCGGTGAAGTCGGGTGCGGGCAGGGCGTCCGTGTCGAGCTTGCCGTTGGCGGTCAGCGGGAGCGCGTCGACGGCGACGCAGGCCGCGGGGACCATGTGGTCGGGCAGGTGGGCGGCGGCGTGGGCGCGCAGTTCCGCCGGGGCGGGCGGCTCCTGCCCGGCGGGCACCGTGTAGGCGACGAGGTGCCGGGCGCCGTTGTCGGCGCGGCGAACGACGACCGCGGCGCGGGCCACGCGCGGGTGGGCGGCGAGGACGGCCTCGATCTCGCCGGGCTCGATGCGGAAGCCGCGCAGCTGGACCTGCTGGTCGGCGCGGCCGAGGTACTCCAGGGCGCCGTCGGCGCGGCGGCGGGCCAGGTCGCCGGAGCGGTACATCCGGCCGCCGGCCGGCCCGAAGGGGTCGTCGAGGAACCGTTCGGCGGTCAGTTCGGGCCGGCCGAGGTACCCGGCGGCCACGCCCGCGCCGGCGACGTACATCTCGCCCACCGCGCCGGGCGGCACGGGCCGGCCCTCGGGGTCGAGGAGATGCACCCGCAGGTCCGCCAGCGGCCTGCCGATGAGGTTCGCGCGGCGGGGGTCGGTCAGGTCGGCCTCGGTGAGGCGGTGGTGGGTGACGTGCACGGTGGTCTCGGTGATGCCGTACATGTTCACCAGCGCCGGGCTGTCCAGTCCGTGCCGGTCGGCCCAGGGCCGCAGGCGCTCGGGGCGCAGGGCCTCGCCGCCGAAGACGACGTGGCGCAGGGTGCGCGCCGGGTCCGGGCCGCCGACGGCAGCCCCGTCGGCGTCGGCGTCGATGAGCTGTTCGAAGGCGGACGGCGTCTGGTTGAGCACGGTGACGCCCTCGCGGTGCAGCAGCCGCAGGAAGTCGCGGGGCGAGCGGCTGACGGCGTGGGGGACGACGACGAGGCGGCCCCCGTGCAGCAGGGCGCCCCAGATCTCCCACACCGAGAAGTCGAAGGCGTAGGAGTGGAACAGCGTCCATACGTCGTCGGGGCCGAAGTCGAAGTGCTCGGCGGCCGCGGCGAAGAGGCGGACGACGTTGGCGTGCGGGACGGGCACGCCCTTGGGGCGGCCGGTGGAGCCGGAGGTGTGGATGATGTACGCGATGTCCGACGGGCTCCCGGGAGCCTGCCGGCCGGCGTCGGTCGGTGCCTCGGCCGGGCGGGCGGCGAGGTCCGCCTCCACGGCGGGATCGTCCAGGACGACGGCGGGGACGGCGCCGGTGAGGCGTGGCGCGAGGCCGGTCTCGGTGACGAGGAGAACGGGGGCGGTGTCGTCCATGACCAGCCGCAGGCGTTCCGCCGGGTGGCCGGGGTCCAGGGGGAGGTAGGCGGCACCCGTCTTGAGGACGGCCAGCAGGGCGGGCAGCAGCCGCGGGCCCCGGTGCAGGGCCAGCGCCACCACCCGGCCGGGGCCCGCGCCGCGCTCGGCCAGCAGCCGGGCCAGGCGGTTGGCCCGGGCATCGAGTTCCGCGTAGGTGAGCCGTTCGCCGTCGCTGGTGACCGCGACGCTCTCCGGGCGGGCGCGGACCTGCCGCTCGAACAGGTCGGTGAGGGTGGCGGTGACGGGGAAGTCCCGCACGGGTGCGTCGCGCGGGTGCTCGCCGGGCAGCAGCAGGTCCAGGTCTCCCACGGGGGTGGTCGGCGCGGCCTGCGCCAGTCGGCGCAGGAGCAGCAGGAACCGGTCGCGGTGCAGGGCGAGTTCGTCCTCCTCGTACAGGGCGGGGTTGGCGTCGAAGGCCAGCCACAGCCCGTCGGGCCGGGCCCCGGGCCGCACCGTGATCTGGAGGTCGTCGACGGCGCCGCCGGAGAGGTGGTGCCAGGTGGCCGGGTGGCCGCCGAAGTCGAGGGCCTCGGTGAACGGCACGATGTTCAGCACCGGACCGTGGAGCCGGCGGCCGGTGCCGAGCACGTTGAGGTCGCGGCGGATGAACTCGCCCCGGTACTGCTGGTGCCGGCGCAGCTGCACGAGTTCGCCGGCGACCGCCCGGGCCAGGTCGGCGACCGCGGTGCCGGGGCCGGCGGCCACCCGCAGCGGCAGGATGTCCGAGGCGGTGCCCGGGGTGCGCAGGGCGGCGCTGCCCAGCCGGCTCATCGTGGCCATGCCCAGCACCAGGTCCTCGGCGCCGGTCATGCGGTGCAGGTAGGCGGCGACGGCGGCGGTGAGCAGGTCGGTGCGGGTGACGCCGAGCCGGGCGGCCGCCTCCGACAGAGCCTGCGCGTCGGCCCCGTCCAGTTCGGCGGTGCGGCGCAGGAAGGGGGCCACGGGGGCGGCTGTGCGGCGCGTGAGCCGCGCGGGCTCCGGCAGGCCGGCGAGTCGCCGGGCCCAGTACGCGCGGTCCCGGGCGCAGCGTTCGGAGGCGAGGTAGGCCGCCTCCTCGGCCTGGAGGCGGCCCACGGGCGCGAAGACGGCGGGGGCGGGCTCGCGGCCCTCGGCGAGCGCGTTGTAGGTGTCGGCCAGGCGGCGGCCGAGGAGCTTGTAGCTGTAGCCGTCGAGGAGGATGTGATGGGCCCTCAGCAGCCACAGGCGCCGGTCGGGGGCGAGGGTGATCAGGGTGTGCGAGAACAGCGGCCCCTTGTCGAGGTCCACCGGCGTCGCCAGTTCCGCGCGGACCCGTTCCCAGGCGGCGCCCTCGGGGTCGTCGGCGTCGCTGACGTCGATCGGGTGCAGCGTCCAGTCGTCCGGGTCGGCGGCCCGCCTGCAGCGGGGGCCGTCGTCCGTGTCGAGGAAGCGCAGGGCGAAGGTGTCGGCCTCGCCCACGGTGCGGCGCAGCGCCGTCTCGAACAGGCCGACGTCCAGGGCGCCGTGGATCTCCACCGCTTCGGCGGTGTTGTAGGCGGCGCTGTCGGACGCGAGCCGTCCGGCGTACCAGAGTCCCTCCTGGGCTCCGGACATCGGCTGGTGGTCGTCCTCGCGGAGCGACTCCTCGTGGAGTGACATGGCACAACCCTCACGTGGCAAGTCGTGACGTCCCTGCCCGGACGGCCGGGCGGGCGGGCGGGGGGTGCGGCCTGGGCCCGGAAGCGGGGAAAGGCGGTCGCACGCCGGGAGCGTGGGGCCGGCACGGCCCCGTCGCGGGTCCTGCAAGTGCCCCAAGGGTGCGCCGCCACGAGGAAACGGATCAAGTGCGGACCGGGCCCGGCCGGGGGATTCAGGTGTTTCCCTGAAGAACGAAGGAGTAGGGATAGCCGCGCCCCCGGCGGAATTCAGGGAATTCCCGCAACTTCCCCGCCGCCATGGGCCACGGGTGGATTCCGTCGCCGCCGGCGATGCACTCTCTGACGGCGTCGGGCATTCGAGCCCCCCGCGGTGACGGAACCGTCACCGCCGCGTGCACCCGGAAAGTGATCGAAGCAGAAAGGCTGGCGGCATGCACCGTGCGTTGTGCCCGGTCGAGACGCTGTACGTCGGACAGCGAAGCAGAGCGGTGCTCTCCTGCACCCTGCGTGGACGGATCGACGTGGGGGCGCTGTCCGCGGCGTTCGACGCCGCCACGCAGGCCCATCCGACCCTGCGGTCGCGCATCGCCCCGGACGGCGGCGGCTTCGCGCTGCAGCTCCTGGGCGAGGAGGAGCGGCCGCGTCTGATCACCCGCACCGGAGGCGAGGACGCCTACGCCGCCGAGCTGAACACCCCGCTTCCGGTCGGCGGCCCGCTCAGCCGCGCGGTCCTGGTGAGCGCGCCGGAGGGCGACAGCCATCTGTTCGTCATGGTCGTGGACCACACGGTCACCGACGGGCACAGCAGCATCGCTCTGCTCAACGCCGTCTGGGACCACTACCGGACCCTGGTCGAGGGCGGCGCGGACCCGCGGGAGGCGGCCGGGACCGGCCCGGCCGCGTCCGTCGGCGAGGACTGGCCGCGGCCGGTCAGCGAGTTGCTGCCCGGCACCGATCCGGCGGCCACGGCCGCCCACCTGGAGCGGCGCATCGAGGAGACACGGCGCCACCCCGTCCAGCTCGTGCCCTACGACGTCACGCGCCCGGCCGCCGACGGCCGTATCGAGGCGTGCCGGCTGACCCTGGACGAGGAGCGCACCGCCCGGCTGCGGCGTACCGCACGCGCGGCGGGTCTGTCCGTGCACTCCCTCGTCGCCGCCGCGCTCCTCACGACGGCACGGCGCCGCCTGGAGGGCGACGGCCCCCGCACGCTCGGCTGTCTGTCCCCCGTGGACCTGCGGTCCCGGCTGTCGCCGCCGCTGCCGGCCGCGGTCATGGTCCCGGCGGTCACCACCCATCTGCAGACCGTCGAGGTGGCCGGCGACACCGATCCGATGGAGCTGGCGCGTACGGTCCACACCCGGCTGCGCGACTCCATCGACCGCGGGGAGCAGTACCACGAGATGCGGATCACGCCGGAGATCCCCCGCAATCCGGCGCTCCAGCTGGCCACCGTGATCGCCACGAACATGGGCGTCCAGCCCGGCCCCCGGACGCCGGCCGGGCTGGACGTCACCGACGTCCGGCTGGTGCCCGCGCGTGAGAACTACTTCCCGCAGGCGGGCCGCAGTCCCGTCATGGCGTGCGTCGTCGCCTTCGAAGGACGGCTCGCCGTCGAGTTCCCCCACTTCACCGGCTGCTTCAGCCCGTCCTTCATGCACGCCTTCCGCGACGACGTCCTGGCCGGTCTCCTCGCGTTCGCGGACGCCGCCGAGGCATCTCCCGCACTCGCGGACGCCCGCTGAGGACGGCCGCCCCGGCCCACCGCGCCCGACCGCACCGGCTGCCACAAGGAGCACTCCCCCACATGAGCACTGTCAGCCACATGCCCGCCCCCCTCGCCCTGCTGCCCCGGGCCCAGGCGGGGGACGAGCAGGCCATGAACCACCTGCTGACCGGCATCACGCCCTACGTCGCCCGACTGTGCCGGTCCGTCACCCACGACGACGGCGCCGACGCCACCCAGGAGGCACTCCTCGCCATCTACCGCGGCCTGCCCACCCTGCGCGAGCCGAACGCGTTCTACGGCTGGGTGCGTGCGGTGACCCTGCGGGAGGCCGTCCGCACCGTGAAGCGCGCGGCGGACGAGGAGGCCTGCGTGCAGGTCGACTCGGGGCAGGAGGCGAACCCGCTGGACACCGTGCACATCAGCGACGTACTGGACCGGCTCTCCGCCTCCCACCGGCAGGTCCTCACGCTGCGCACGTACGGGCTCAACGAGGAGGAGATGGCGCGGGTCCTGTCGCTGCCGGTGGGGACGGTCCGGTCCCGTCTGCACCGGGCCCGCCGCCGGTTCCGCGAGGCGTGGCTGCCTTCGGCCGCCTGACGCAGGGCGGCGCCGGGGCGGTCGGACGGAACTGACGGCCGATCACATTCGCTCGGCGCGTGGCGGTGGCCGGCGACCGCCGAGGGCGACGAGAAGGACGCGCCGGGGCGGCTGCGCACGGTGCGCAGCCGCCCCGGCGTGAGCCGCGCGACCGGTGCCGGCTACTCGACGAAGTCCGGCAGCACGCTCGGCGGCCACTGTCCCTCGGCGAACATGCCCAGCCCGTGGGCCCTGGCGACGAGCGCCGGACGGTTGGGCGCGTCGAATCTGCGCAACAACCGCCCCACACGGTATTCGACGCCCTGACGGCTCATGTAGAGGCTGCTCGCCAACTGCACCGTCGACGCGCCGCCCGCCACTCCTTCGAGGACACGGGCGTCGAGTTCGCTGAGGGTGTGCCGGCCGTTCGGGTCCGCCGGATCGGGATGGCCGGTGCGGTGCAGGAGGACGACCAGTCCCGCCGGACCGTGCGGGTCGGCGACCGCGGTCACCGTCAGGTGCGCGTGGAAGGTCCGGCCGATGCCGTCCCGGCCGGTCACCCGTTCCGTGAAGGAGCTCGCCCGGCCTTCGGTGAGAGCGGTGAACCGGCGCCGCAGGTCCGCGGGCGACCGGGCGAGGAGGAGGTCGCACAGATCACGTCCGTATATCTCGCCCGAACTCAGGCCGAACAGCGCCGCGAATTCCGCCTCCGCGGCAGTGACGGACGTGTCCCGGGCGGATGCGTGGGCCGTGTAGGCGCGGCGGCGCCGACTGCCGGCGAATTCCTGGGCCGATTCCCGGGAACGGGGTGCGCCGGCCGCCTTTTTGGCGTCGGAGGAAGGCGGGACGGGGAGACATGAAAAGGAGGACAGGGATGTGAGGGAGGAAAGGGTGCTGCTCGTGGTGGCCACGGACGTAACGTCCTTCTGTGTGCGTGGGGGGCTGGGATGTGCGGCACGACCGTCGGACAACGTTGTCGAGGCTCTTTTACGCCCCGCAGTTGCACGATCAGGGTTACCAGGAATCACCACTGCGCTCGCGCGGGTCTCCGGAGCGTCCGGTGACTCCTGAGCAGACGGCTGTCGCGACGATCCCCGCGGTCGACCTCCGTAACGTGCCCAACTGGGCGCGAAAGGGCACGGGAACCTCCGGAGACGAGGGGCAAGGTCGCATCTGGCCGGTACTTCGAAGGCTAAGGCCCGCCAACGCCCTTGGCAAGGGTTTGCCTGCGAGGTCCGGCACGGCGTCAACGCCGTTCACCGGAAGGCCACTTGGACGGAACGCGGCGACCTTGCGGGAAACCCCGGATGTCACGCCCGACGAGAACGCCGGCGCGTCTCCGAAAGGTTTCGGGACCGTGACCGCGTTGCCCGCCCTGTCAACGATTCGTAAAATACGAGCGACTTCCGCGCGCTGCCCTCGCCTCGGGCGGAACGACGCGGACTCACGGTGACCTCGGGGGATCGGAGCGTGGGAAAGCTCGAGCAGCCGCACTTCGGACGACGGCTGAGAAGGCTCAGGCGCGAACGGGGGTTGAGTCAGGCGGCGGTCGTCGGCGAGGGCATGTCGACGGGCTACCTGTCACGGCTGGAGTCCGGTGAACGTCGGCCCACCACGCGTGCCGTCGCCTACCTCGCCGAGCGCCTCGGCGTCGAGGTGTCCGCTCTGACCGATCCACTGGGCGACCTTCCCCTCAACCACGCACTCGCCGCGGCGGCGTCGGCGCCGACCGGCGCGAACCGCACCGCCTCCCTGCTCCGGGCGCTGCGGGACGACACGAACGCCGACCCCGCCGACCGCTGGCACGCGCTGTGGCTGCTCAGCCGCTGCGACAACAGCAACGGCGACTACGAGACGGAGCGCGCCCGGCTGCGCGAACTCGTCGAACTGAGCGACCGATTGGCGGCGCCGGAACTGCGGACGAGGGCGAACGTCCAGTACGCGCACTGCCTGCGGGCCCTCGGCGACCTGCGCACGGCCGAGCCCGCCGCCGAGACCGCATGGGCCATCGCCCGCGAGGAGGAACTGCAGGCGGCCGACGCCATGGCCGCGCTGATGGCGCTGATCGACGTCGAGGCGGAGCTGGGCCGGCTCGACGCGGCCGGCCGGCACGTCCGCGAACTGGAGCGCGACCTCCTCCCCGGGGCCACCGCGCCCCAGGCGGCCGAAGCCCTGTGCACCGCCTCCCGGGTCAGTCACCGCCAAGGGGACCACGTCACCGCACAGGACCGGCTGGAGAGAGCCCTCGGCCTGCTCAACGGCGCGGACGACCCGGGCTTGTGGACCCGGCTGCGCACCTGTGCGACGGCCGCGGCCCTCGCGATGTCGCCACCCCGGCTGGAGGCGGCCCGGCGCTGGCTCGAGGAGGCCGGGAAGGTCATCGAACTGACCGGCACGCCGTCGCAGGTGCACGAGTTGCGGGCGCTGAGCGCCCAGCTCGCCTTCCACGAGGGACGGCTGGACGACGCCCGGACCCTGTGCCGGGCTTTGCTGTCGGACGAGGACCTGCGGCTGCCGTACCGGCACCGGGCGCGGCTGCTGGTCCTCGAAGGCCGGCTGACCATGCTCGACGGACGTGTCGAGGACGGCGTCGCGCTCCTGGAACGGCTCGGCCGCCAGGCCATGGACGCGATGAACCTGGAGGTCGCGGCCGACGTCCGGCAGTCCCTGACCGCGACGCTGGCCCAGGTGCGCGGCGCGGCGCCGCCCGACACGGTGGGATCCGGTCGCAAGCGTCGGTGACGCGCGAAAGGCGCCGATGCGCGCGGGGCGGCGCAGGGAGGGCGGGGCGGCCGTGGGGAGGCGGAGGCCGTACCGGAGGGACGTCGTAGGGGAAGGGCGTCGTACGGGAGGGACGTCGTACGGGAGGGAACGCACGGCCGCCGCACGCCCGCCGACGCCCGCACGTCACCCGTTCGGTTCCCTTGCCCTCTTCCGCGCGAGGGGAACCTTCCTGTGGCCGGGCGGAATGGACGCGGCAAGGAGCCCGCCGGGCCGGCGGGCTCACCGCCGGCCGGCACCCGCCGTGGCGCGACGAGCGGAGACGGTCCATGGATCTGACAGCTGTGGAGGAGGTCGTCGACGGGCGGCACGCCCTGCCCTGGCGACCGGGGGACGCCTGGCTGGCGGGCGGTACGTCGCTGTTCGCCGAGCCCCGGCCCGGTCTTCGGCGGCTGCGCGATCTGGGCGCCTGCGGGTGGCCGCCCCTGACGGTGACCGGGGACGGGATCGAGGTGGCGGCCACCTGCACCGTCGCCGAGCTGCTCGCGTTCGCCGAGGCCGCGGACGGTCCGTGGCCGGCGGGCCGCTCGCTCATCGCCGCCTGCTGCCGGGCGTTCTCGTCCTCCTTCAAGGTGTGGAACGCCGCCACGGTGGGCGGGAACCTGTGCGTGGCCCTGCCCGCCGGTCCCATGGTCTCGCTCGCCGTGGCGCTGCGGGGGGTGTGCCGGACGCGGGGGCTCGACGGACGGGAACGCGAGGTGCCCGCGGCCGACTTCGTGACCGGACCGGGGAGCACCGTTCTGCTGCCCGGCGAACTGCTGCGCTCCCTCGTCCTCCCGGCCGCCGCGCTCGCGGAGGGCGGCACGATGCGCCGGGTGAGCACGCACCCGTGGGGCCGCTCGGTCGCTTTGGTGACCGGCGCCCGCGACCCGGTGGGCGGAGGGGTGACCCTCGCCGTCACGGCCGCCACGACACGCCCGGCGACCGTCTCCTTCACCGGTACGCCGACCGCCTCCGAACTGCGGGCGGGGCTGCGGGCGACGCTGACGCCGGACCTGTTCCTGGAGGACGCCCACGGACGGGCGGACTGGCGCCGGCACCTGACGACGCATCTGGCGGAGGAAATCCGCGGCGCACTGGCGAAGGAGCGGTAGCCATGTCCTTCCCCTTCTCGTCCTTCTCGTCCTTCTCGTCCTTCTCGTCCTTCTCCCCCTTTCCCTCCTTCTCCGTACGCGTCGACGGCCAGACCGGCCGGCGGCCGCCGGGGCCAGGGCAGTGCCTGCGCACGTATCTGCGGGACATGGGCCGTACAGGGGTCAAGAAGGGGTGCGACACCGGTGACTGCGGCGCGTGCACCGTGCACGTCGACGGCGTGGCCGTGCACAGCTGCCTGTACCCGGCCCACCGGGTCGACGGGTGCGACGTCACGACCGTGGAAGGGCTGGCGGCGGGCGACGGGCCACACCCCGTGCAGGAGGCGTTCGCACGGACGCGGGCGTTCCAGTGCGGCTACTGCACGCCCGGTTTCGTCATGACCGCCGCCGCCCTGACGCCGGACCAGCTCGCCGATCTCCCGCAGGCGCTGAAGGGCAACCTGTGCCGGTGCACCGGCTACCGGCCCATCGGCGACGCGGTACGGGCCGCGCACGTCCGGCAGGAAGCCGTCGCCGCCCCCGCGTCCGACACCGCGGACCGGACCGCGTACGACGTCGTCACCGGCGCCGCGCGGTTCACACTGGACGACCCGGAGCCGTCCGGCCTGCTGCACATCGTGCTGGTGCGCTCCCCGCACCGGCACGCCCGGATCGTGGAGATCGACACCAGGGCCGCGCTGGGCGTGCCCGGCGTCCACGCCGTGCTGACCCACCACGACGCCCCCGGCACCCGCTTCTCGACGGCCCTGCACGAGCGCACCGACGACGACCCCGCCGACACCCGTGTCCTGGACGACGTCGTGCGCCACGTCGGGCAGCGCGTCGCCGCCGTCGTCGCCGAGAGCGCGGCCACCGCACGGCGGGCCGCCCGGCTGGTCCGTGTGACCTACCGCGTGCTGCCGGCCGTCACCGACCCCGACGAGGCCCTCCGGTCGGACGCCGTACGCGTCCACCGGCACGGCAACGTCGCCGCCGAGTTCCACGAAGCCCTCGGCGACCCCGACCGGGGCCTGGCCGAGGCGGACGTCGTCCACGAAGCCGTCTTCCACACCCAGCGGGTGCAGCACTGCGCCATGGAATGCCATGCGAGCCGGGCCTGGACCGGCCCGGACGGCCGCCTCCGCCTGCACTGCGCCACCCAGGCCCCGCACCTGGTGCGCCGCCGTCTGTGCGAGGTCTTCGGACTCGACCCCGGCCGACTCCGCGTGACCACAGGACGCCTCGGCGGCTCCTTCGGACGGGGCCAGGACCTGCAGACCGAGGACATCACACTGCTGGCCGCCCTGCGCACGGGGCGCCCCGTGCAGCTGGAGAACTCCCGCGCCGACGAACTCACCGCCACCACCACCCGCCACCCCTTCCACGTACGGGTCACCCTCGGCGCACGCCGCGACGGCACGCTCACGACGATGAAGCTGCACGTCGTCGCCGACACCGGCGCGTACGGCGACCACGGTCCCTCCGTCCTCACCGTCGCCTGCACCGAGGCCACCGCTTTGTACCGCTGCCCGAACATCGCCGTGGACGGCTACTGCGTGCACACCCACAACGTTCCCGCGGGCGCCTTCCGCGGCTACGGGGTCGGCCAGCTCGTCTTCGCGGTCGAATCCGCCCTCGACGACCTCGGCCGTCGCCTCGGCCTCGATCCCCTGACGCTGCGCGAGCGCGTCTGTCTGCGTCCCGGCGAGCCGGCGCCCTTTCCCGGCACCGCCGGCCGACACCCGGTCATGGACTCCGGCCTGGGCCGCTGTCTGCGCATCCTCGGCCAGGCGCGGGCCCGCCGTGTGCGCGCCCTCCCCCTGCCCGCCGCCGGGCAGCGCCTCATCGGTGAGGGCATGGCCGTCGCCGCCCAGCACACGGTCCCCGCCGACGGGCACATCGCCCGGGCGGCCGTCGCCCTGCGCGCCGACGGCCACTACGAACTCGACACCGGGCTTCCGGAGTTCGGCAGCGGTACCGGCACGATCCTGCGTCGCATCGCCGCCCGGATCCTCGGGACCACACCGGACCGGGTCCATCCGGGCCGTGCCGACACCGACCTGCTCGACCACCACAGCGGCGGCTTCGGTTCGACGGGCGTCGTCCTCACCGGTCGCGCGGTGACCCTGGCCTGTCGGTCGCTCGCCGAACGCCTCACGGCGCTGGCGGCGGCCCGCACCGCCACCGGCGCCGACGCGTGCCGTCCGGGACCCGAGGCCGTCGACTGCGACGGCTTCCCCGTCCCCCTCGGCGCGCTGTACGACCACGCCCGCTCGGCGGGACTCCCGCTCCGCGCGGAGGCCACCGCCCGCGCGGACGACACCGTCGCGTCACTCGCGTTCAGCGCCCAGTGGTTCCGCGTCGAAGTCGACCGAGTCACCGGCCTGGTCCGGGTCCTCGACAGCGTGCACGTCGCCGACGCCGGCGCGGTGCTGGACCCTGATCAGTGCCGGGGGCAGGTCGAAGGCGCCGTCGCCCAGGGCGTCGGCACCACCCTCCGGGAAATCCTCTCCACCGACTCCGCGGGCCACTGCCGCACGCCCGACCTGCGTACGTACCTCATCCCCCATTACGGCGAAGTACCGCCGCCCGAGGTGCACTTCGTCCCGCCCGAGGACCCGTCCCGGGCAGCGCCGAAGCCGATGAGCGAGCTGCCGTTCACCCCCGTCGCCCCGGCCCTGGCCAACGCCGTGCGCGACGCGACCGGCATCCGCTTCACGTCCCTTCCGCTGCGTCCCGACACGGTGTGGCGAGCACTGGACTCGGCGGATCGGCGAGATCGCATCCGGACGAGCGGAGCCTGAGCGGCACGGGTACGGGGTTCAGCGCGCCGTCCCGGCAGTTCCGTCGCAGGCCTGCGCGAGACGATGGAGGGCCTCGGCCTCCCGGCCGGTCTCCTCGGCGCTGAACACATGGACCACCAGGCCCGGTTCGCCGGGGGCCGCCGGGACGTGCAGCGTCTCGTAGTCGAGGGTGAGCAGGCCGGCCACCGGGTGCCGCAGCCGCTTGCGGCCCGCCGCGCACATCACGACCTCGCCGGTGGCCCAGATCCGCCGGAACTCGGCGCTGCGGGCGGAGAGTTCGGTGACGAGGGCGGTCAGTTCGGCGTCGTCCGGGTAACGGCCCGCGGACACCCGCAGCTGGCCCACGACTTCCGCCGCCCGGGCCTCCCAATCGGGGTGGACGTCCCGGGCGGCGGGGTCCAGGAAGATGTACCGGGCGTTGTTCGGGTCGCGGCGGGCCGGGTCCCCGACGCCCCCGACGAGTTCGGCGCCCAAAGGGTTCCAGGCCACCACGTCCAGGCGGTGGTTGGTCGCGAAGGCCGGCAGGCCGGTCATGGCGTCGAGGATCCGCCGCAGCGGGCGGCTGACCCGCGCCCGGGGCGCGGGGGCGTCCCGCGCGCCCGCCAGGGTGGCCAGGTGTGCTCGCTCCGCCGTGTCGAGGCCGAGCGCCCCGGCCAGGGCGTCGAGCACCTCGGGGGACGGCTGGGTGGCGCGGCCCTGCTCCAGGCGTACGTAGTAGTCCACGCTGATACCGGCCAGTTGGGCCAGTTCCTCGCGGCGCAGCCCGTGCACACGCCGCCGGCGGCCGCCGGCGAGCCCGACGCGCTCCGGTGTGACCCGCCCTCGCCGTGCGCGCAGAAAGCCGCCGAGTGCCCGGCGGGGGTCGCCGATGCCGTCGAGTTCCCCGACCGTGCCTGCGCGGGAGTCCGACTCGTCCGCGCGTGCGGTGTGTTCCACCCCGTTCATGCGGTCAAGTATGCGTGGCCCCGGCAGTACCAGGATCGGCGTTCCTCCGGTTCGACAGGGTGCTGGCTGCCTGGCCGGGTCCGGGAGAACGTAACCGCATGAACGAAGTCACGCCGCGCGAGCGGAAGAAGATCCTCGTCGTCAGCGCCCACCCCGAGCCCCGTTCCCTCAACGCCGCCCTCGCCTCCTTCGCGGTCGGGCACCTGCGCGCGGCGGGGCACGAGGTGCGGGTGTCCGATCTGTACGCGATGAAGTGGAAGGCGACCGTGGACGCCGACGACTTCCCGGAGCACGCCCCCGACCGGCGGCTGCATGTGATGGCCGCCTCGGAACGGGCCACGCTGGCGGGGCGGCTGGCGCCGGACATCGCGGCGGAGCAGGAGAAGGTGCGCTGGTCGGACGCGGTGATCCTGCAGTTCCCGATGTGGTGGTTCTCCGTGCCCGCGATGCTCAAGGGCTGGATCGACCGGGTGTTCACCAGCGGTTTCGCCTACGGCCCCGAGGTCCCGCCGCCGTACGGCGACAGCGCGCTGGCGGGGCGGAGGGCGCTGGTGTCGGTCACCGTCGGCGCCCGGGAGACGGCGTTCTCCGACCGGGGGATCCACGGAAGTCTCGCGGACGTCCTGCACCCGGTGCAGCACGGGCTGTTCTGGTTCACCGGCATGACCCCGCTCGAACCGTTCGCGGTCCACGGGACGAACGAGTTGCCGCAGGAGCGGTATGCGGCGGCGCAGGCGGCGTACGCGCGTCGGCTGGACGGCCTCTTCACGGAGCGACCGGTCCCCTACCGGTCGCTCACCGGCGGCGACTACGACCACGACATGCGCCTGCTGCCGGGCGTGGAGTCTCCGGGGACGAGCGGACTCGGGCTGCACGTGCGGCCGGCCGGGAGCGGCTGACGGCGTCGAGCCGGTCGCGGCCCGGGAGTCGGGCACCGTTGCCACGACAAGTCCAAGGCTGAACGGAAGTCGCGATATGGATCTGGTGTGACGGAGGGGGAAACCGATACCGTCCCGGAAAGCGCACGTTCCACTCCCGCGGCCCCCCTCGCGACCGGCAAGGCCGGTGAGCCGGGGGGCCCGGTCGCGCGCTTGTGTCCATGAATGCGCCACCCCCGTGCAAGTCTCCTCGCACTTGGAGCCGCCGACATGTTAAGACGCCGTTGGACCGCACCCCTCCTGCTGTCCCTCCTCCTTTCCGTACTCGCTCCGCTGCCCGCCGCGACCGCGGCCCAGCCCGACGAGACGGCCCCGTCCGCCGCGGCCGAAACCACCGCGCCCCGGAAGGCGGCGGCGAACACCGCCGCCGCCGCCGTGCCGATGCCGTCGCTGCACGCGACCACCACCCAGGTCGCCTTCGGCCTCCGACGGCCCACGTCCGTCGTCGCGGCCAACGACGGCACCGGCCGCCTGTTCATCACCGAGAAGTCCGGCACCATCCGCGTCTATCACCCGAACACCGGGCTCGCCGGCACCCCGCTCGTGGACATCACCTCGTCCGTCGACGAGTCGGGCAACGAACGCGGTCTGCTCAGCCTCGCCGTTCCGCGCGACTTCGCCCAGAGCCAGGACCTGTACCTGGCGTACACGGCGCTGCCCGACGGAGCGGTCACCATCGCCCGCTACCGGCTCGACGAGTCCCGCCTCGAGGTGCTGCTCTCCCACGAGCACGCCGAGTTCAACAACCACAACGGCGGTCAGCTCGCCTTCGGCCCCGACGGGAAGCTGTACCTGAGCATCGGCGACGGCGGCGGCTCCGCCGACCCGCTGCGCGCCGGTCAGCGGCTGGACACCCTGCTGGGGAAGATCATCCGCATCGACGTCAGCCGCACCTGCGGCACGCTGGCGTACTGCGTCCCCGCGGACAACCCCTTCGTCGGCCGGGCCGGCGCCCGCCCGGAGATCTGGCACTACGGTCTGCGCAACCCGTGGCGGTTCTCGTTCGACAGCGTCGACGGCTCCATGTGGATCGGCGACGTCGGCCAGGGCCGCTGGGAGGAGATCGACCACATCCCGGCCGGACGGGGCGGGTTGAACCTCGGCTGGTCCTGCTACGAGGGCCTGGAGAAGTTCGAGGGCGGCCACTGCGTGCCCGGTGAGGTCTACACCAAGCCGGTCTTCACGTACTCCCCCTACACGGGCGGCTGCTCGGTGATCGGCGGCCAGGTCTACCGGGGCCGGCAGTACGCCGACCTGGTCGGCGGCACGTACATCGCCACCGACTACTGCTCCTCCACCATCTGGGCGCTGCGCCCGAACGGCAGCGGCGGTTACGAGACGGCGGAGATCGGCCAGATGCCGACGCAGGTGACGGCCATCGGCACCACGGCCGAGGGCGAGTTCTACGTCGTCAACGACCTGCCCGGCGGTCTGCACAAGGTGTCGTTCGAGCGCCAAGAGCCCACCTGCCGCGTCGACCGCACCGTGAAGTCGTGGGGCACGGGTACGACCGTGGATCTGACGGTCACCAACACGGGCACCGCCCCGGTGGACGGGTGGACGCTCAACTTCACGCTGGCCACGGGCCAGACCGTCGTCTCGGACTGGAACACGGACCTCACCCAGCTGAGCAACACGGTCAGGGCGATGAACTCCTCGCACAACACCACGATCGCCCCGGGAGCGAGCGTGACCCTCGGGTACCTCGCCAACCACACCGGTGACGCCTCGGCACCGGCACGGTTCATGCTCAACGGGGACGCCTGCGCCGTCGGACGCTGATCCGCCGGCCGGCCACCCCCCTGCTCGGAAGAACGACCGAACGGGAGCGCTTCGCGTCGTGGGAGCGCTCCCGCAAGGTCGGGCCGCCTGCAGGCCGGGGTCCGGCGGCGTGAGGGCCGGTGGTCGGTCGCACGGAACGGGCGGCGTGGAGAGCACGCGGCCCGAAAAAAGATCCCCGAGTGGCCGGAACCAATCGGCCGGACGGCTCGTCACTGATCATGGTCGCCGCAACCGGGCGGCCAAGGACACAGTGAGTGAAGCAAGCGGGGGGATTCGATGAAGCGCGCATCTGCCGGGAGAACGAGACCGGGCCTGACGGCCGTCGCGGCGCTGGCGGTGCTGACGGTACTGACGGTCAGCGGCTGCCGGGCGGAGGACACGGCCTACCCCGTCGCCTCTCCGAGCGGGCAGGCCTCCGAGCCGGCGTCGGCGACGCCCTCGGCGGACCACAGCGGCCCGCGCACCCTGGTGGACGCCCCGACCGCGGGCGGCCTGGAGAAGCTGACGGGCGACGAGGCCCTCACGGACGTCCCGGTCGACCCGGGCGAGATGCGGGAGGGCATGACGCTGGTCACCGGCAACTACGGCGACCCGGCCGGGCAGGGCCGACCGGTGCTGTTCGAGGGCGTCGACCATGTCCCCGAGGACACCAACAAGCGCCGTGAGCACCTGTTCCGGGGCATGCTCGAGTACATCCAGTGGGACCCGGAGCTGGGCAACCCCGAGGCGCAGCCGGTGGAGCCGGGACCGCTCGGCGGCTCGGTGGAGTGCCTGCTGGCCTCGCTGAGCGAGGACGGCAACGTCATCTGCGGCTGGGCCGACGAGGGCACGGCGGCCGTCGCGCTGTTCCAGGACAGCACTCTGGCGGAGGCCGGGAAGCTGTTCGTGGAGATGCGGGGGGACTTGGAGAAGTGAGCTGAGGGGCGCGGTGGAGGGGATCCGGGGCGGTGCCTGGAGGCGCAGCGGCCGATCGGCCGACCGGTGCCGCGGACGCCGCACCTGACCGGGCGGGTGTCAACTGCCCTTGCCGGCTTGTCGAGTTGGCCTCCACCGTATCTCCCCCGAAATTACGGCGCATGTCGACCGTAGGTCATGTACGTCCGTCGACGCCTCGGTAGGGTCGGCTCAGCGGGGTCGGCCGACCGGGGCCGGGCCGGTGCGACCGGCCGGGGCCCGCGGCCCGCTCCGCTCCGTTTCCGACCCCGCGGACACGGTGTCCGCGTCACCGAACTGGAGAGCCGCATGCGCCGAGTCCCGCGCTACGTCCTCTTAGCCGCCACCGCCGCCACGCTGGTCACCGCACTCGGCGCTGCCACCGCCACCGCCTCCGCCTCCGCCGCCACCGGGCACCCCGAGCCGCCCCGACTCGCCGTGGCCCACGGGAAGTTCGCTCCCGCGAGCCAGGCGGACGGCGCGACGGCGGTCACCTACAACACCACGCTGGCACCCGAGGGCGCACGGGCCGCCGTAGTGGAGTGGGCCGGTCCCGACGGCTCGACCCGCATACACCTGTTCGTGAAGGGCATGGTCGCCGACCGCGTGTACGGCGCCCATGTGCACACCAAGCCCTGCGGGAAGCTGCCGGCCGACGCGGGCCCGCATTACCAGGACCAGGTCGACCCCGTCACGCCGTCGGTCGACTCCCGCTATGCCAACCCGCGCAACGAGGTCTGGCTCGACTTCGAGACCGACCACCGCGGCGCCGCACACGCCACGTCCCGGAACGACTGGCGCTTCCGCGACGGCGGCGCGCGTTCGGTCGTGATCCACGAGATGGCCACCGCCACCCACGACGGGCACGCCGGCACCGCGGGCGCCCGCCTGGCCTGCCTGAACGTCGACTTCGTCTGAGAACTGCGGTGACCGTGCGGGTCGTAGTCCTCGACGAGCGGCTGCGACCCGCACGGTCGCTTCTCGGCGGACGGCGGTCCTGCGACCGGCCGGATGCCGACGGCCCCGCGCCCGCGTCCGCCCTCACACCCGTAGGACGACCTTTCCCGTGTGCCGGTTGGACTCCATCGGCCGGTGTGCGTCCCCGATCGCGTCCAGGCCGTCGAACACCTTGGCGATAACCGGTCGCAGACTGCCGTCGGCGAGCCCCGAGTCGATGTAGTGGGCGGCCTCCCGGCGCCTCTCCAAGGTTCTGCCGACCTCCGGGCCCGCGTAGCCGTGCACGGTGATCGGCCAGTTGACCGGCATGTGGGCGGGGTCAGGGTCGAGCCGGCCGTACAGGACCATGGTCGCGCCGGGTGCGACGGCCTCGCCGAGCGGGCGGAAACCGGGGCCTCCGACGGCGTCGAGGATCACGTCGGCGCCGCGTCCGCCGGTCAGCCGCCGGGTCTCCCGCACCACGTCCTCCGCTCCGGTGACGATCACCTGTTCCGCGCCGAGAGCGAGCAGCCCTTTGTGCTTGTCCTCGCCGCGGGTGGTGGCGATCGGGACGGCGCCGGCGCGTCGGGCGGCCTGGAGGGCCGCCGTGCCGACTCCGCTGGAGGCGCCGGTGATCAGCACGGTCTGCCCGGGGCGCAGTCCTGCCGTACTGAGGAGGGTGCCGTACGCCGTGGAGTAGGAGACCCGGACGGCGGCGACGCCGGTGCGCCCGGAGATGTAGACGTCGAGCCGGCGCCAGGCTGGTCAGGACGGTGTGGACGACGGCGGGATTGCGGGTGAAGACGTCCATCAGAGCGCTGCCGGCGCCCACTTCGACGCCGAGGAGGTTGTTGATCCGAAGGGCGTAGTGATCTCCGGGTCCACCCACGGCGCCTCCTGCGCGTTGATGCCGAAGAACTCCGGATCGTAGGCGTAGACGTCGTCGTCCAGGAAGCAGCCGTGGCGCAGCCGGGCCGCCACCTGGGCGGGCAGACCGGCCAGTTCGGCCTGCTCCCACCGCTCGGGGGGTACCTCGCGCACCGTGTCCCGGCGGGCCATCAGCAACCGCCACAACGAGGCCAGGGACCTGACCTCGCCGGGGAACCGGCACGCGGCTCCGACGACCGCGACCGGCTCGTCCCGACCCGACCCGGGCTCCTTGATCCCGGAGTGTTCTCGCATGCGCTGTCCGCCCTTCACCATGAGGGAGGCGCGGCGCGGCAGGTTCATGGCCGCCGATCCGCCGCCGCCCTTCCGACCGTTGCGGGGCACCCGCTCTCTACGGTTTCGGCAGGAGGAAGGGCCCATCGCAGAGCGCACGGGTCATGGACGGGAGTGCGCTGGAGGACGGCCAACGCCCCCACGCACCCGAATCAGCCGCTCGGGGCGGGCCCGGGAGGATCATCGGTTCGCAGGATCGTCGGCACGGTCGCCGACGTCTGGTCGGCCGGTCGGGACCGGCCGACCAGACGTCGGCGGCCTGTGCAGGACGGGGCGAAGGCGAGGGTACGGGGGAAGCGCGTACGCCCCTAGGTGGCGGCGCTCGCCGCTACACGCCGCCTTCGCCGTTGCCGTGGGGCAGGGCAAGGCCGAACAGCGAGCCCGTCGAGGCGCACAGCCCGCCCGCGCACGCGGTGGCCGTCTCGGCCGGTACGGTCATCCGCCGCAGGGCGCCCGCGACGGCGTCCTCGAGCAGGGCGAACCGGGCCACGAGCAGCCGGGGTCCGGCCGATCCGCGCTGACCGTCGGTCACCGCCACCAGGGCGTCGTGCGCCCGCCGCTGGAGATCCGCGAGAGCCTGCCACAGGTCGGTCGGGCGCCCGGACGAGCGCGGATCGACCAGCAACTCCTGGAGCCTGCGGCCCAGATCCGCGTGCCATGCCGCCATCGACCCGGTGATCTCGGCGCAGAGGCCGTCCAGGCACATCTGCACGGCGACGGCGCCCGTCGCGACGCCCACCTGCACCGGGCGCCGGGCGGTCGCGGTTCGGGGGGCGGGCGGCCGGGCGTTCGCGCCGAGGTAGTTCCGCAGGACGACGGGCATCACCTCGGCGGGCGGCGACTCCGCCTCCTCGACCGGCACGAGCACCGAGCGGACGGGGGTGAGGCAGTACGCGGCCTGCTCTGCTGCCGCGTGACAGGCGTGGTCAGTGGGCAAGGGACGCTCTGCTCCTTTCGCCGGTCTCTGCGGCACCGGCCCGGTCGGGGTGTTCAGTTAACACGAGCGCAATGGGCGCTTGGTTCACTTCTCACACAAAAGACTCCCGGGGTCCGCCTCCGGCGCGTGCGGGGGGCCGATCGGGCGCGGCCGTGGGAGCCGGGGCCCGACGGGGCGCACGGGCCGAGCAGGCAGCAGCGGGACGCGGTACGGTTCCGGGCCGCCGAGGGGATCAGGGGGCGGCCCGCCGAGGCTCCGGAGGGGTGGCGGCGGTGGGCGGACGAGGCGTTCCATCCGCCCCAGCCGTGGCGGCAGTTGCTGGGCGCGGCGGTGCGTTCGGCGGCGGGCGCGCCGGGAACGGGAGAGGCCACACCCACCGGCGTCCGTCCCGCCGCTCGGCCGCCGTCCCCGGGGGCTGCTGCCGAGCCTGCGACGCATGCCTCCGCGGGTGTGCGTGGTGATCGACACGTCCGGGTCGGTGAGCGACGCCGAGCTGGGGAGCGCGCTGCTGGGGTGGCGGCGATCTCGCGGGCCGTGGGCGGACGGCGCGTTCTGGTGTCCGTCGTCTCGTGCGACGCGGCGGCCGGTGTCGCCGTGCCGCTCTGCCGTGCCGAGAGCATCGAGCTGATCGGCGGCGGGGGGAACGGACCTGCGCTCCGGCTTCGAACGGGCGCTGCACTCGAGGCCCCGCCCGGACGCGATCGTCGCCCTGGCGGACGGCCGGACACCGCGGCCCTCCGCACAGCCGCCCTGCCGCACGGTCGTCGGCCTCTTCCCACGACCGGCGCGCGGTGTGGACGAGACGGATCCCGACCACGTCCCGGACGCGCCGCCGCCCTGGGCGCGCGTGGTGGCCGTCGGCCGAGGCGGACGGCGGAGCGACCGGAACTCCAGCACCGCGGAGGCCGGCGGCCGCCCGGAGAGCGTTCCGTCAGCAGGGCGCGGTGCGCGTGCGGGACGCGGACGGACCGCCTGCGCATCTCTGCGTCCGTTGATAGGCAAGTCATCACTTGCCTATGGTGGGGTCATGGCGGATGATGTGTTCAAGGCGCTGGCCGACCCGACCCGTCGGCGCATCCTCGACGAGCTGGTGGAACGGGACGGTCAGACGCTGTTCGAGATATGCGCGCGGCTGGCGACCAAGCACGGGCTGGGGCTGTCCCGGCAGGCGGTCAGCCAGCACCTCGCCGTACTCGAGTCAGCGGATCTGGTCCGGTCGCGGCGCCAGGGCCGCTACAAGTTCCACGATCTCAACACCGAACCCCTCGAGCGCATCGTCACGCGATGGCTCAGGCCCGACGCACCGGAGAGCACCCCGTGAGAATTCATCTGACCAGCGTGTTCGTCGACGACCAGGAGAAGGCCCTGCGCTTCTACACGGACGTGCTGGGCTTCGTGAAGAAGCACGACGTCCCCATGGGCGGCGAGGACCGCTGGCTGACCGTGGTCTCGCCGGAGGAGCCCGACGGGACCGAGCTGCTGCTGGAACCCTCCGGCCACCCCGCGGTGCGGCCGTACCGGACGGCGCTGGTCGAGGACGGCATCCCCGCCGCCGCGTTCGCCGTGGACGACGTGCACGCGGAGTTCGAGCGGCTGCGCGAGCTGGGCGTGGTGTTCACCCAGGAACCGCTGGACATGGGGTCGGTCACCACCGCCGTGCTGGACGACACCTGCGGCAATCTGATCCAGATCGCGCACAGCGCGTAGCCAACGGGGAAAGTCACCGGCGGCGCGTGCGCCCGGCGGTCGGCTCGCCGGGTGACGACGCTGCGCGAGGGGGAGGCGCCGGTCGGGCGAGGCGCCTCCCCCCACGCGTACGGTCAGGCCGTCAGGGCCGCCAGTTCGGCATTGGCGCGCTCGGTGACCAGGGCGAGGACGCGACCCGCGGCGGCCAGGTCCTCCTCCGGGATGCCGCCCCAGATCCGTGCCGTGACCGGGGCGGTCTCCGCGCCGACGGCGGCCAGGAGGGCCCGGCCCGCTTCCGTGGGGCGCAGGCGGCCGTCGTCCGCGTCGAGCAGCCGACCGGCCACCAGTTCGTCCACGGTGGCGCGGAGGCCGGCCGGATCGGCCTTGAGGGAGTGCCGGACCCGGGCGACCAGTTCGTCCGGGGTCTGCGGGGCGTCGGCGGTGAGGGCGGCGCGCAGGGTGATCTGCTGCTGGAACGTGACGCCGTGCCGGGCGAGGACGTGTTCCAGGACGCTGCGGGCGGCGTAGTGGGCGAGGCCCAGGGCACGGGAGTCGGCGGCCGGCGCGGCGATGGACGCGGCGGAACCGGTGGACATGGCAGTGGCAGCGGTGGACGGGGCAGTGGTCATGGTGGTGTCCCCTGAGTGCTCTCGTGAGTGCTCTCGTCGTGCGGTACGGGTGGAGCGAGAGGTGCGTCGAGCAGGGTCGTCAGCTCCTCGGCGAACGCGCGCGCCCGCGGTGCGTCGAGGCCGCCGAGCGGTTCCATCAGTTGCCGGAGCAGTTCCTGGACGACCTCGATGGCCTGCCGGGTGACGGCCCGGCCCTGTTCGGTGAGGGCGAGCTGGACGGCGCGCGGGTCGCGGGGATCGCGGGTGCGCTCGATCAGGCCGGCCGACTCCAGAGCGCGCGCCAGCTTCGAGACGTAGAGGGCCTCCAGGCCGGTGTGGTCGGCGAGCCGGCGCTGGCTGGGCCGCTCGCCGGTGCGCTGCATGCCGTACAGCGACGCGACCAGGGCGTACTGCGCGTGGGTGAGGCCCAGCGGCGCCACCGCGCGGTCGACCGCGACCCGCCACTTGTTGGCGAGCCGCCACACCAGGAAGCCGGGCGTGGGGCCCGGTGAACCCTTGCTCATGACGAATACCGTACATGGCTACTGTAGCCATGGCTACTATTTTTCGAGCCCGGCGCCCGCTGCCCCGCTGCCAGACGGCTGCGAGACCGGTGCCTGTGAGTCCGGGTAACAGGAGCAACGCCTCCCTGGCTGCCTTCCCTCCCCGGCACGACGATGGCCGGACGGGCGGACCGGCGTTCCTCGAGGTCGCCCGTCGTCCTCCCCTCCCCTCCTTGCCGCTCCGGGCGAGGAGGGGTTCCCCGGTTCCTCGAAAGGCAGTGGTCCTTCTTGAGTTCGCAAGCGTTCAACCCGTGGCGCTACGCGGGCGTCTTCCTGCTCCTGTTCCTGTTCGGGACGGAGACCTTCCTCGTCTCGCCGCTGCTGCCGACCATCGCCGACGACATCGACGTCTCGGAGTCGGCGGCGGCGCAGAGCGTCACCGCGTACGTCCTGGTCTACGCGGTGACCGCACCCTTCCTCGGGCTGCTCAGCGACCGTTTCGGGCGGCGGCGCACGCTGCTCGCGGGCACCGCGCTGTTCCTGGCGTCCAACGCCGCCGCCGCCGTCTCCACCTCGCTGTGGCTGCTGATCGTGTCGCGGGCGCTGGCCGGGCTGGCCGCCGCCGCGGCGGGTCCGGCGATCTGGGCGCACATCGCGGAGACCGCACCCGAGCGGGTGCGGGGGCGGGCGCTCGGGCTGGGGATGGCGCTGTTCTCCTGCGGGCAGGTGATCGGCGTGCCGCTGGGCGGTCTGATGGCCGGAGCGGCGGGCTGGCGTTCGGCGTTCCTCGCCCTGGCCGTCGGCACCGCGGCGGCCGTGCCGCTGCTGCTCAGGCAGGTCCAGGGCGCGCCCGCGCCCGAGGCCGCCGGCGCCCCCGCGGCCGGCCGGGGAGCGATCGGGGCCGTGCTCGCCGCCTGGGGCCATCCGGCGCTGCGCAGGGCGCTCGCCGTGAACACGGTGTTCCACGCCGCCAACCTGGGGGCGTACACGTTCCTCGGCGTCGTGTTCGTGGACCGGTTCGACCTGTCGGTGTCGGCGCTCGGTCTCGTGGGGGTCCTCGTCGGCGCGGGCAGCGTCGCCGGGTCGCTGCTGGGCGGGCGGCTGGGCGACCGGGCCAGGGCCGCCGGGCGCGACCATCTGCCGCTGCTGCCCGTCTGGGGCCTGCTGCTCGCCGCGGGCGTCGCCCTCTCGGCGGCCGGGCCCGGCATCGTGCTCGCGCTGGTGGGCGTGACCCTGTGGTTCGTCGCGAGCGGCGGGTTCGTCATCGACCAGCAGACGCTCGCGGGCACCGCCGCACCCGACCTGCGGGCGACGTCCAGCGCCTGGCTCACCTCGACCATGTACGCCGGCACCGGCCTCGGCGCCTGGGCCGTCGGCGCGTTCGGGGACGCCGGTACCGGAACGCTCGTCGTCGGGGCGGGGCTCGCCCTGGTCTCCGCGGTCACGGCGCTCACGGTGAGCGTCGGGCTGCGGCGGGCGGGCGGCACGGCGTCCGGGAGCCCCGGTTCCGTGTCCGTGCCCGCCCCGGAGGTCGGGGAGGGCTCGAAGGCCTGATCCGCGAGGCGGTTCGGGAAGCGGCGGAACGGGCGTTCAGCCCGCCCGCCGCTCGTCCGTGTCGCCGTCCAGCGAGCGCAGCGGGCGCTCGCACAGCGCCGTCATGCGGACCCGGTCCCGCTCGGTCATCGGCGTGAACAGCAGGATGAGCGCGGACGGGTCGTCCACCGGGTGGAACGACGACAGCGACAGCGCCATCGGCGCCGCTCCCGGGGGCTGCACCGTCACCGACCGGGCCGTCAGTTCCGCCACCGAGTGGCAGCTCCACCAGTGCCGCAGCTCGGGCGCGTCCTCGTCCAGGCGGTCGTACAGCTCGCCGGTGCGCGGGTCGGCGAGCGCGGGACCGGCCTGGGCGCGGAAGTGCTGGAAGATGTTCATCGCCAGGGGTTCCCAGTCGCGCAGGACGGTGCGCAGCCGCGGGTCGGCGACCATGAGCCACATCAGGTTGCGGCGGTCGGCGGGCACGGACTCCGGGCTGCCCCACAGGGCGCTCCAGGCGGCGTTCCAGGCGAGCAGGTCGAAGTGGCGGTCCAGCAGTACGGCGGGGCTGGCCGGCCAGGAGTCGAGGACGGGCCGGACGGCGGCCGCGAGGCCCCCGGGCTCGGCGTCGGGGGCTGCCGGTTCGTGGTAGCCGGCCAGGCGCATCGCGTGGCGCAGTCCCGCCGCGTCGAGCCGCAGCGCCCTGGCGACGGAGGTCAGCACCTGCCGTGAGGCGGTGACGCGGCCCTGCTCCAGCCAGGTGTACCAGGCCAGTCCGACGCCCGACAGGGAGGCGACCTCCTCGCGGCGCAGGCCGGGCGTGCGCCGGCGGGCGGTGGTCGTCAGGCCCACGTCGGCGGGTTTGAGCAGCTCGCGGTGGGCTCGCAGGAAGGCGCCCAGTTCCTGGCTGGGGCCCGGGGCGGGGGTCGGCATGGCGACGGCTCCTTGCGGGAGGGGCGGAGGGCGAGGGGTACGGGGCACCCCTGGGGGCGGGCCCGGACGGAGGACGTCCGGGCCCGCCCGTGACTCACCCTAGGCGGTGCGTCCGGTACGGGGCGTGAGCTTCCACAGGCGCACGGGCATGGAGCTGACGCGGCCGTGCTCCTGCTGGCGGGCCCAGGCGGCGCGGCCCACGGCGCGGAAGAACTCGGCGCGCTGTCCGGGGTCCAGGACGGCGGCGTAGTAGTCGCCGAAGGTGGCCGCGTGGAAGTGCTCGTACTGGGCGGCGTCCCGCACGGTGACCACCGCGTCCCGTTCCCACTGGTCCTCGATGACGAAGAACTCCTGGAGGAGGTAGGCGAGTTCGGCCTGCGGGCGGGTGCGGGTGGCGATGGGCAGGACGCCGTACTCCTGGAGCAGGGCAGGCACCGCCTCCCGCGCGACGCCGAGTTCGGCGAGGGCGTCGCGCACGATGTCGTCCTCGCCGCCGAATCCGTGGGCGTCGCGCGCCGGGTGATACGTCGTCAGGAAGAAGGCGCCGCCGGTGGCCAGGTGGTCGCGGGTCCAGGCCAGGACGCGGTGCTCCACGGGGTAGAGCCAGTGCAGCACCGACGTCATGGTCACCACGTCGGCGCGGTGCGGCAGCGGGGCGGGGGCGGTGAGGTCCGCCCGGTGCAGGGCGACGCGGGAGCCGTGGGGGCGCAGCCGTTCGGTCGCCTCGGCGATGCGGTGCTCGGAGCGTTCGAGGCCGACGGCAAGCCGCAGCGAGGGATGGCGGTCCAGGGCCGCCTCCAGCAGCTGGCCGATGCCGCTGCCGAGGTCGATCAGGACGGCGGGGTCGCCGGTCACCCGGTCGAGGACCCAGTCGCGGTCGTGGACCTGACGCAGGCGGCTGGCGTCGTCGTAGCCGCCGAGGGTGCGGGCCTGGGCCTCGGTGTCGGACTGGGTCACGGGCGGGTCTCCTGTGCGGATGCGGGGGCGGGCGCGGTCGTGGGCTGCGGGGTGTCGGGGTGCGGGACGGCCGCGTGCGGCGTGGCGATGAACTGCTCCAGCCGGCGGCGCACCTCGCTCTGGTCGTACCGTTTGAAGAGGTTGATGCGGTTGCGGGCGAGGTCGCCGCGGTGGACGAGTTCGTACAGGTGCTGGCGCTGGCCGAAGCCGTCGCCGGTCAGCTCCCAGGCCAGGCGCAGCAGCCGGGACTTGCGCTCGGCGTCGATGCCCCGCCCGCGCATGTAGCGGTCGAGGAAGGGGCGCAGCCGGGGGTGGGCGAGGTCGTTCTCGGTGGGCTGCATCAGCAGTCCCGAGGCTCCGATGCGGCGGACCACGTCGACGGCGGTGTCGGCGACCTCGGCGGCCCAGACCCGGCTGGCGGCGGTGTCGCCGGGGGCGAGGAGGCCGCCGTCGGTGACGGTGGCGCGGGCCTCGGCGGCGTCGAGGAAGATCTCCGTCAGTTCGGCGTACGACGCCAGTCTGCCGAGGTCCTCCTGGATGTTGCGGAAGCCGTCGACGCCGATGCTCTCGGCGACGAGGGTGGCGGTGGCCAGCAGGGTGCGCAGGCGTTCCCGGTAGCGGACGTGCCCGATGTAGGCGGACCAGGCGTTGATGCGGGCGAGTCCGGTGCGGGCGAGGGCGGCGTCGCGCAGCAGGAAGACCCGGTCCCAGGGGACGAGGACGTCGTCGAAGAAGAGCATGGCGTCCTGCTCGTCGTAGCGGGCGCCCAACGGGTGCGCGTGCCCCCAGGGTTCGGCGCCCAGCGGCTCCCGGCACAGGGTGACCAGGCCGGGGGTGTTCAGCGGCAGCGCGAACCAGACGACGAACTGCTCTCCGCGCTGCTGGGTGAAGGAGGCCGACAGGTAGACGAGCACCTCGTGCGCGAGGGGCGCGAGGGTGGTGAGCTGTTTGGCGCCGCGTACGACGATCCCCCGGTCGTTCTCCTCCAGCACGCGCAGGGCGAGGTCGGGGTCGTCGACCGGGTTGGCGGAGCGGTCGATCTGGGGGTCGCCGAGGGCGTGCGAGAGGACGAGGTCGTTGGCGGCGCAGTGCCGGTACCAGGCGTCGGCGTTGGCGCCGAAGCCGGGCCGGGCGGCCTCCAGGCGGTTGCGGAAGTCGTGGACGCCGACGGCGATGGAGGCCATGAAGGCGGGCGAGCGGCCGTGCTGGCCGAAGGACGCCGCGTGCCAGAACTCCGCGCTGCGGCGCTGCAGCCGCAGCTCCTCCAGGGTGCGCGGCGGCTGGTAGGCGCGGGCGAGGCGCCGGCCGCTGAGCGGGTCCTCGTAGGTGAGCAACTCCCGGTGGTCCGGGTCGTGCTGGAGGTCCAGGAGGTCCGCGAGGGCGTCGACCGCGGGGCGGAAGGCGGGATGCTCGGCGGGGTTGGCGACGCGTTCGCCGTTGAGGTACAGCTCGCGGCCGTCGTCGAGTTCGGCGCGGTAGCGCTCGCCGCTCAACAGCCCCTTGCCGGTGGCGGCGGAGGTGTCCAGGAGGGTCATGTACGGGCTCCCGTGGAGGGTATGGGCGGGTGGGCGAGGGCGTGGTACTCGCCGTGGTGGTAGACGAGGGGTTCGCCGGGGGCCGCGTCGGCGGCGGCGACGCGGCCGACCAGGACGGCGTGGTCCCCGCCGGGCAGCACGGTGTGCAGCCGGCAGTCGAACCAGGCCAGACAGTCCTCCAGCACGGGCGCCCCGGTTGCCGCGGTGCGCATGGGCGCGGCCGTGAACAGGCCCAGGGCCCGGCCGGTGCCGGGGGCGGCGAAGTGCCGGGCGAGCGGCTCCTGGTGGCCGGCCAGCACGCTCACGGCGTAGCGGCCGCTGGCCCGCACGGCGCCGGCCAGCGGACTGCGGACGCTCACGGCCACGCTGATCAGGAGGGGGTCGAGGGAGAGGGTGCACAGGGAGGAGACCGTCTTGGCGAAGACCTCCTCGCCGTGCCGGGCGGTGAGCAGGGCGACGCCGGTGGTCCAGCAGCGGGCGGCGTCCCGGAAGATCTGTGCGGCGGCGTCGGCGTGGCGCGCGGTGGCCGGCGAGGGCCTGCCGGGGTGGCGATGGGCGGGAAGCGCGGGAGCGTCCGCCGGTGGCTCCACGTCGCCGCGGGCGCCCGGCGGCTGTGTGGTGCGGGGCGTCGTGTCGGGCCCGGCCTTCCGGGCGGGGTGCGGGGCGGTCATCGCAGACTCACTCGGTAGGTGCGCAGCCACTCGTCCACCTGGACCAGGTGGTCCAGGCCGCCGACCGGGTTGGGGGCGGTGCGGGGGCTGGGCAGGGGGCGGCCCTCGGCCAGGGCGCGGCGTACGGCGTCCCGGTCGACCAGGTCGAAGACGGGGGCCGCCGGATCGGCGAGGAGGTCGTGGGCGCGGTCGGTGAGGACCTCCGTGTACCGCACGGCCGGCGTCGACGGGTAGCCGCTCTTGGGCCGGTCGGTCACCTCGGCCGGCAGCAGGTCGCGCACGGCGTCGCGCAGCAGGCCCTTGGGACGGCCGCCCGGCGCCTTGAGGGACCAGGGCACGTTCCACACGTACTCGACGAGGCGGGGGTCGGTGAACGGCACCCTCACCTCCAGGCCGACCGACATGCTGATCCGGTCGACGCGTTCCAGCAGCGGCGGCAGCCAGCGCGTCAGCGCCAGCTGGAACAGCTGCCGGGCCCGGCGCTCCGCCGCCGTCTCGCCGGGCAGTTCGGGGGTCTGCGCGAGGGCGGCCCGGTACTGCTCGGCGGTGTACTCCTCGGGCCGGACCTCGGCGCGCACCTCCGGGCGCAGCAGCGCGGCGGGGGTGGTGCGGCCGTGCAGCCAGGGGAAGGTGGCCGCGTCGCGGGCGGCCGGGTCGTGGAAGTAGGGGTAGCCGCCGAAGACCTCGTCGGCGGCCTCCCCGGACAGGGCGACCGTGGAGCGGCGGCGCACCTCGCGGAAGAGCAGGTGCAGCGAGGCGTCCATCTCGCCCCAGCCGGGCCGGTCCCGGGCGCGCAGGACGGCCTCCCGGGCCTGGAGGAGGTCGTCGTCGGGGATGACGACGGAGGTGTGCAGGGTGCCGATGTGCTCGGCCGCGGCCCGGACGTAGGGCGCGTCGGCGCCGGTGCGCCAGTCGTCGGGCGCGCGGTCGGCGCTGCCGGGGAAGTCGACGGAGAAGCTGGCGACCTTGCCCTGCCCGGCCCGTTCCCGGGCGAGCGCGGCCAGCGCGGTGATGGCGCTGGAGTCGACGCCGCCCGACAGCAGCGTGCACAGCGGCACGTCGCTCATGAGCTGGCGTTCGACGGCGTCGGCGAGCAGGGCGCGCACCGTGCGGCGGGTGGTGGCCGGGTCGTCGGTGTGCGGGCGGGAGACGAGCTGCCAGTACCGCGACTCGGTGGTGGCGGTGCGCCGTACCCGGACCAGGTGGCCGGGGCGCACCTCGCGCAGCCCGCGGAAGAGGCCGTGACCGGCGGTGGGCGCGGCGGGCAGGGCGAACAGCTCGGCGATGCCCTCGGCGTCCAGCTCGGCGCGGAACAGGGGGTTGGCGAGGACGGCCTTGGGTTCGGAGCCGAACAGGACGCCGGTGGCGTGGGCGTGCCAGTACAGCGGCTTGACGCCCAGGTGGTCGCGGACCAGCAGCAGTTCCTCGGCTCCGGCGTCCCACAGGGCGTAGGCGAAGATGCCGTTGAAGCGGCGGGGCGCGTCGGCGCCCCACTGGAGGTGGGCCCGGAGCACCACTTCGGTGTCGGAGCGGGTGCGGAAGGAGTGGCCGAGGGCTTCCAGTTCCCGGCGCAATTCCCGGTGGTTGTACAGCTCGCCGTTGTAGGTGAGGACGGTGTCGGCCGCCCCGGCGCCGGCGCCCAGCGGCTGGGCGCCTCCGTCGAGGTCGATGACGGACAGCCGGCGGTGGCCGAGCGCGGCGTGCCGGGACAGCCAGGTGCCGGCGGCGTCCGGTCCGCGGCAGGCCAGGGTCCCGGTCATGGCGCGGACGGTGTCGCCGCGCGTGGTCAGGTCGGTCTCCCAGTCGATCCATCCGGTGACGCCGCACATCACTGCTCCTCGGGGGTGTCGGAGGGGGTCGCGCCCTCGGCCGGCGGGGCCGTGGCCTCCCAGCGGCAGCCGTGTCCGGTGGGGCCGGTGCGCAGGTCGTGGGCGGGCTCGTAGCCCTTGGCGCGGATGTTCGCCGACAGCGCCTTGGTGCAGTACGCGCACGGCGAGGCGAGGGTGAGCCGCACGCCGGAGCGGCGGGCCTTCTCGCGGTAGTCCCAGATCGCGCAGTGGGTGATGGTCACGGCCGCCCGGGTGGCGCCACCGGTGTCGATCGCGTCGTCGAACTCGTAGTCGGATCCGTACAGTTCGGCCTGGCGGGCGATGCGGTGGACGGGGTCGGCGGCGCCGCGTCCGTGGTCGGGCTCGACGTCGCGGTGGACCTCGGCGATGGCGCGGGCCCAGGCGTTGAGGGCCTGTTCGCCGTAGCGGGAGACGAGGAAGCGCTCCATGAGCGCCTGGCCGCGGAAGAAGACGCGCTGCCAGTCCGCGGAGCCGCCGGTCGTGCGGTCGGGCAGGTCGGCGAAGATCTCGGACTGGAGCGCGAACCAGTCGGCCAGGTGGGTGGGGTTGTGCCGGCCGGCCAGGAGCCGGGTCAGCCCGGACTCCGCCTCGTGCAGCCGCTGACGCCACAGGGCCGAGCGTTCGGCCTCCGGCATCGACCGGTAGGTGTTGCGCAGCGGGTCGGCGGGCGCCGTGGACGGGCCGGGCTCGGACGGGTCGCCCAGTACGGCGGTGACGGGCCGGCCGGTGTGCCGGGAGTGGGCGCCGTCGTCCGCGGCGGACGCCGGTACTCCGTCGGAGCCGCCGCGTGCGATGCCTCCTGCGGGCGCATCGCTCATCTCGGATCTCCTTAGCGGTGGGGAGCGGACCGGTCGGTCGGGTCCTGGTGATCGGCAACGCTACGAAACCGGACGACCCGTCAGAAGCCCCGAAAGGCGGTGCTCTCGGCGACCATCGGCTCCCCCCGACTGCTCCGAAGGTCGCCCTCGCTGGGTGGTGCGCGAACGACGGGAGGCGCACTCGCTCCGCGTGGAGCGAGTGCGCCTCCGGGTGAGGGGTGCGCGCTCGGCGCCGGCGCGAGTGCGCCTCCGGGCGAAGGACCCCGCATGGGGGCGCCTGTGCAGGGGTGCGCGCCTGTGGCGAGGCCGTACGCCGGTTCAGCCCGCCAGGCCGTGGCGGTGCGCGTACAGCGCGGCGCGCAGCCGGTCGGACTGGCCGGTCTTGCGCATGGCGTTGGTGAGGTGCTTCTTCACCGTCGCCTCGGCCAGGGCGAGTTCCCGCCCTATCTCGGCGTTGCTGAGGCCGCGTGCCAGCTGGGCGAGCACCTGGCGCTCCCGGTCGGTGAGCCCGCACTGCTGGGGCGGCGGTTCGGCCGCGTCCCGCGCCAGTCCGGCCGGCTGGACGCGAGCCGGGGGCGGCGCGGGCAGGAACACCGAGCCGCCGAGGCCCGCGATGCCGACCGCGCGGATGATCCGCTCCTCCGGCTGGTCGAGGGCGAGGCAGCCGCTCGCGCCGGCCAGCAGCATCCGGCTGGCCTCGGCGGTGCTCTGCGCCCGGCGCAGCAGCAGCACGCGCGCCTCGGGCGCGACGTCCGGAGAGCGGAGGCGGGCCATCAGGGCCAGGTCCTCCGCGAGCGTCCCGCCGTTGCCGAGGAGGACCACGTCGGGCCGCACGCGCCGCAACGCCTCCTGCAGCCGGAGCGGGTCGCCGCTGGAGCCGACGACGGCGATGCCGGGGTCGGCGTTCAGGACGCTGCGCAGGCCGGCGCTCGCCACGGGGTGTCGCTCGGCGAGGAAGACGCGGACGACGGGCGGGCGGGCGTGGGCCGCCGGTCCGGTGCAGGCGGGGTGTCCGCAGTCGCAGGGGGCGGCCGTTTCGCGGCGGGAGTGGGGCAGGTGCCCCGGTGGCCGGTCCCCGGGATCGCGCAGCAACTGGTGGCCGGCGATCATGTCGAGCGGGTTGTCTATCTCCGCGCGGACGATGCGCGGGTCGCCCGCGCGGGCGGCGGTGGTCAGCGTCGTCACCGTGAACTCCCCCGAGTGGTGAGGGAGTCGGGTCTGGTGCGGTGGTACGGCTTCACGTGGGGTTCCCCTCGGCGATGGCGGGGCCGGGGTGGGCCCCGGCGGCGGGCGCGTGCCCGGGGGCGGCCCCTGCGTCTCCTGCCGCGGGCCGGGGAGAGGCCGGAACGGGAAGGGAGGGGCGGCCGGTCGGGCCGGTTCCGGGAAGGGGGCGCGGACGGGACGTGCCGTCGGATCAGCGCCCGGCCGTCGGACGACAGAACTCGTCGAACGTCCTGCGGTGCCACGAGCCGCCGATACCGACCAGGGTGAAGTCGGTTCGCCGATAAGCCATGCGGGCAGCGTAATTCGGCCGCTCGACACGGGTCAACCGGGTCCGGGTCACGGGTGTGTGCGGGACGCGGGTATTCCGTACCGCCGATCCTGTGACCACGGGTATCAGCATCAACGCCTGGCTGGTTCACGCCGGTTGCGTTCCCGCACGCTTCGGTCACGGCCGCCGCCCCGGCCCCCCTCCCCCACCCGTGCCGACCTGCGTCGCACCGCCCCAGGAAGGACCTGTCGCATGACCGCCCACCCACGTACGCCCGCCGGCCGGACCGGCGCCGCGCACCGGGAGACCGACGGATGAGGCGGTATCTGGCCCGGCGGCTGCTGCTCGCCGTGCCCACGCTCCTGGGCGTCACCGTCGTCGTCTTCGCCGCCGTCGCCCTCGTCCCCGGCGACCCCGTGGCCACCCTGCTCGGCCCGGGCGCGCCCGCCGAGGCCAGGGAACGGCTCACGGAACGACTCGGCCTCGGCGAGCCGCTGCCCGTGCGCTACGGGCACTGGCTGCGGCACGCGCTCCAGGGCGACCTCGGCGTGTCCATCTCGGCGCAACGTCCGGTGGGCGAGCTGCTGTTGCCGGCGCTCGGGCACACCCTCGTCCTCACCGGCGCCGCCTTCCTGCTGGTGCTGACCGGGGGCACGCTGCTGGGCGCGCTGGGCGCCGCCCGGCCCGACGGTGCCGGTGCCCGGTTGTCGCGCACGCTGAGCACGCTGGCCGTCTCCGCGCCGCAGTACTCGGTGGCGCTGCTGTTCATCGCCGTCTTCGCCGTGGGGCTGCGCTGGTTCCCGGCCGGCGGCACGCAGGACGTGTTCGCCGGGGGCGGTACGGCCGACCGGCTGCACCATCTCGTGCTCCCCGCCGTCGCCGCCGCGCTGGTCCCCCTCGGGCTGACCGCCCGCGTCTTCGGCGCAGCCCTCGGGGCCGTACTGCGCTCCGACCTCGCCGACGGGCTGCGTGCCCGGGGCCTGCGCCGCCCGGCCGTGCTGCGGCACTGCGTGCACAACGCCTCCCCGGCCCTGCTGACGATCGGCGGACTCCAACTGGCCTATCTGCTGGAGGGGGTCGTGTTCGTGGAGACCCTGTTCGCCTGGCCGGGGGTGGGGAGGCTGCTCTACGACGCCCTCACCGCCCGCGACCTGCCGCTCATCCAGGCCGGAGTGCTGCTGGTCGCCGTCGCCTTCGTCGGCGTCAACATCCTCGTCGACACCGCGCACGCCCTCGTCGACCCCCGGCTGCGGGGTGCGCTGTGACGTCCTCCCGGTCCCCCTTCGCTCGCCTTCCCCGTCCCGGGCTGCTCGTCCCGGCGGCCCTCGCGGCCCTGCTGCTGCTCGTGGCCGTGGCCGGTCCGCTGCTCGCACCGCACGACCCCGACGCCGGGAGCCTGCGGGAGCGGCTGCTGCCGCCGGGCAGCCCCGGCCATCCGCTGGGCACCGACACCCAGGGCCGGGACGTGCTGAGCCGGCTGCTCGTCGCCGCCGGACCCTCGCTGCTGGGCGGCATCCTCCCGGTGGCCGTCGCCACCGTCGCCGGCGCCCTGCTCGGCATCGCGGCGGGGCTCGGCGGCCGATTCACCGAGCACGCCCTGCTGCGCACGCTCGACGTGCTCTACGCCTTCCCCGGCGTGCTCCTCGCGATCACCGTCGCGACCGTGCTGCGCCCCGGCCTGTTCGCCACCGCCGTCTCCCTGTCCGTCGTCCTCACCCCGGCGGTGACCCGCGTGGCCTTCGCCGAGGTGCGGCGCATCCGCACCGCCGAGTACCTGGAGGCCGCGCGCGTCGCCGGGGCCGGGCCCCTCGCCGTCGCCCTGCGCCAGGTGGCGCCGGTCGTCGCGCCGGTCCTGCTCGTCTACTCGTCATCCCTGGTGGGGCTGGCCATCGTGTACGCGGCCGGGCTGTCCTTCCTCGGCCTGGGCGTGCCCCCGCCGGCCGCCGAATGGGGCGCGATGCTCGACGAGCTGCGGCCGGGCCTGCTGACCCACCCGGAGGTCGCCGTCCTGCCCGCCGTCACCATCCTCGTCGTCTCCGTCGTCTTCAACTCCCTCGGCGACGCCCTGCGCCGCGGCACCGGCGCCGGCCGGACCCTCCCCGTGGAGGCGGGCCGATGAGCGCCCCCGCACCGGCCGCCGCGCCCGAGCGGCTCGAGGTCGAGAACCTCACCGTCACCCACACCGGGGACGGCGGCGAGGTGCGCGCCGTCGACGGGGTGAGCCTGACCGTGCGGCCCGGCGAGGCCCTGGTGCTGCTCGGCGAGTCGGGCAGCGGCAAGTCCACCCTGGCCCGCACCGTCCTGGGGCTGCCCGGACGCGGCGCCCGCGTCCGTGGCGCCGTCCGGCTCTCCGGCACCGACCTGCTCGGCCTCGGCGAACGCGCCCTGTCCGACGTCCGCGGACGCCGCGTCGGCTACGTCCCCCAGGACCCCGACGCCGGCCTCGACCCGCTGCGCCGGATCGGGTCGCAGCTGACCGAGGTGCTGCTGCGCCACCGCATCGCCGACGGCCGGCGCGCCGCACGCCCGCTGGCGCTGCGCTCGCTGGAGGAGGCCGGCGTCGCCGACCCGGAGCGGGTCGCCCGCGCCCACCCGCACGAACTGTCCGGAGGGCTGCGCCAGCGCGCCGTGATCGCCCTGGCCCTCGCCTGCGGGCCCGGCCTGCTGATCGCGGACGAGCCCACGACCGCGCTGGACGCCCTGGTGCGGGCCCGCGTCGTGGACCTGTTCACGCACCTGGTCGCCGAACGCGGCATCGCCCTGCTCATGGTCACCCACGACATCGGCGTCGCCCGCCGGGCCGGCCACCGGGTGGCGGTCATGCGCGAGGGACGGATCGTGGAGACCGGCCCCGTGGAGCAGCTGCTCGGCGCGCCGCGACACCCTTACGCCGCCGCGCTGGTGGCCGCACAGCCTGGAGCCCGCGATGACCGGTGACCTGCTCCGCCTCGACCGCGTGTCCAAGCGCTACCGGCGCGAACGGCTCGCCCTGGACGACGTCTGCCTGCACGTCGCGGCCGGGGAGACGGTCGGCCTGGTCGGCGAGTCCGGGTCCGGCAAGTCGACGCTGGCCCGCCTCGCGCTCGGCCTGCTCGCCCCCGACTCCGGCGCCGTCCGCTTCGACGGCCACGACCCGTACCGGCTGGGCGGCGCCACCGGACGGCGCGTGCGGGCGCGGCTGCAGTTCGTGCCGCAGCAGCCGCGGGGGTCCCTCAACCCCGCGCTGCGCGCCGGCGAGGCGGTCGCCTTCACCCTGCGCGTGCACGGCACGCCCCGCCGCGAACGCCCGGAGATCGTCGCCGACCTCTTCCGCAAGGTGGGGCTGCGGCCCGAACTGGCCCGCCGCTACCCGCGCGAACTGTCCGGCGGTCAGGTGCAGCGCGTCGCCATCGCCCGCGCCCTCGCCACCGGCCCCGACCTGATCGTCTGCGACGAGCCGACCTCCGCCCTGGACACCACCGTCCAGGCCCAGATCCTGGACCTGCTCGGCGAGCTCCAAGAACGCCTGGGCCTGGCCTGTCTGTTCATCTCCCACGATCTGGCCGTCGTACGGCGTCTCGCCCACCGGGCCGTCGTCCTGCGCGAGGGCCGGATCGTCGAGCAGGGCACGACGGCCGCCCTGTGGGCCGCGCCCTCCCACCCCTACACCCGCGCCCTGCTCGCCGCCGACGCCGGCGCCCCAGCGCCCCTCACGCCGACTCCGGTCGGCGAACCGTCCGCTCCGTGAACCACCCCGACGAGGACTCCATGACGCACCATCAGCAACCGTCCCACCACCGCCCGCACAGACAGGATCCGCAGTTGCGGGGCACGACGCGCCCGGCGCGGCGGGGCCTGCGCCTGCGGGCCGCCGGCCTCGCCGCCGCGCTGCTGCTGCCGCTCGCCGCGGCCGGCTGCGGCGACGGCACGGCCGCCGACGACTCCGCGGGCGGCGGCAAGCGCGGCGGCACCCTCGTCATCGGCGCGACGGGCAAGCTCCCCAACCCCGACACCGTCATCGGCGGCGCCGGATACGAGGGCAAGCGGCTGGTCGGCTTCCAGCTGTACGAAGGCCTCACCCGCTACGACCTGTCCCGCGCCGACGGCCCCGCCGAGATCACCGGCGCCCTCGCCACCTCCTGGAAGGTCGCCGAGGACGACAGGACCTGGACGTTCACCCTGCGCAAGGGCGTGAAGTTCCACGACGGCACCGCCTTCGACGCCGACGCGGTGCTGTTCAACCTCGACCGCTACCTCGACGAGAAGAGCCCGTACTACACGGACGCCCTCGGCGCGGCGGCGGGCGAGTACGCGGGCGGCATCACCGCGTACACCAAGCTCGCCGAGGACCGCGTGCGGCTGGTCACCGAGAAGCCCAACGGCCACTTCCCGCAGGACCTCGCCCACGTCCTCATCGCCAGCCCCGCCGCCGTGCGCAAGACCGGGACCGCGAAGTTCTCCGAACACCCCGTCGGCACCGGGCCGTTCCGCTTCGTCCGGCAGACGCCCGGCGAACAGATCGAACTCGCCCGCTTCGACGACCACTGGCGCGGCGCGCCCAGGCTGGACCGGCTCGTCGTGAAGGCCCTGCCGGACGCCGCCGCGCGCACCGCAGCCCTGCGCTCCGGTTCGGTGAACTGGATCGAGTACCCCAACCCGGACGACATCCCGAGCCTGAAGGCCGACGGCGCCGAGGTCGTCACCAACAGCTACGACCACCTGTGGTACTGGATCCTCGACACGTCCGCCGAGCCCTGGAGCGACCCCCGGGTGCGCCGGGCCGCCAACTACGCCGTCGACCGCGAGGCCATCGCCGAGGAGCTGCTCCACGGCACCGCGCGCCCCGCCCGGCAGGCCGCTCCGCACGGCACGTTCGCCCACGACCCGGCGAACGACGCCTACGGCCACGACCCGGCCAAGGCCCGGAAGCTGCTCGCCGAGGCCGGCTACCCGGACGGCTTCAGCACCTCGGTCACCGTGCCCACGGGCGGATCCGGCAACCTCGTGCCGGTGCCGATCGCCGAGGCCGTGCAGCGCGACCTCGCCGCCGTCGGCATCAAGGCCGAGATCCGCACCACCGACTGGTCGACGCTGATCAGCGCGGAGGCCGAGGGTGAGGTGGCCCGCGGCTCGCAGGCCATCGCGCAGTCCACGACGCTGTTCCAGTCCGAGGCGCTGCTGCCGCTGTTCATCGGCTCCGACAGCCCGTTCTGGACCGGGCACTACGGCAACCCGAAGGTCGACGAGCTGCTCGCGACGGCGGGCGCGAGCACCGACCGGACGGAACGCGAGGCCGCCTACCGGGAGGCACTGAAGCTGGTCACGGCGGACGCGCCCTGGCTGTTCGTCGTCAACGACCTCAATCCCAGGGCGCTTTCGCCGAAGGTGCGCGGCCTCGTGCAGCCGCAGTCCTGGTTCATCGACCTCACTACCGTTTGGGTGACCCCATGACCCTCTCCCCCGCGCCCGCCGCCGGTCTGCCGCCCAAGTGGGGCGTCACCCTGCCGCTGCCCGGACTGACCATCGACCGCCACCGCTTCCTGGTGGAGCGCCTGCCGGACCTCGGCTACACGGACGTGTGGAGCGCCGAGGGCGGCGGCACCGACGCCTTCACCCCGCTGGCGACCGTCGCCGCCTGGTCGCCGAGCCTGCGCATCGCCACCGGCATCGTCCCGGTGCACACCCGCGGCCCCGCCGTCCTCGCGCAGACCGCCGCCACGCTCGCCCAACTCGCCCCCGGGCGACTGCTGCTGGGCATCGGCGCCTCGGTGCCCGCGCATGTGACGGACATCAACGGCATCCCGTTCGACGAACCGTTCAAGCGGACCCGGGACGTGCTGCGGTTCGTCACCCGCGCGCTGCGCGGCGAGCACATCGCGGGCGACTTCGACACCTTCTCCATCACCGGCTACCGGCTGCCGCACCCGCCGGCCGACCCGGTCAAGGTGATCCTGGGCGCGCTGCGGCCGGGCATGCTGCGGCTGGGGTTCCGCGAGGGCGACGGCGCCATCACCAACCTGCTGTTCCCCGAGGACGTGCCGAAGGTCCTCGACGCGGTCGGGCCGCAGCCGCCGGGCAAGGAGCTGGTCGTGAAGGTGTTCGTGTGCCCCACCGAGGACACCGACTACGCCCACCGGGCCACCCGGCCCTTCCTCGCCTGGATCCTCAACCGCGAGCCGTACCGCAAGTTCCACGAGTGGCTGGGCAACGGCGACCTGCTGGCCGAATCGCACGCCCGCTGGGCCGAGGGCGACATCGAGGGAGCGCAGAAGGCACTGCCCGACGAGGTCGTGGACGGGCTGTTCATCAGCGGCTCGCCCGAGGAGTGCCGGGAGCGCATCCTGCGCTACCACCGTCCGGGCGTGACCACGATCCAGCTGTACGTGTCCCTGCCGCCGGAGGTGTTCGTCAGCCGGGCCAGGCTGCTGGACACCCTGGCCCGGCTCGGTCCGGCCGCCGCCCGCTGACCCCCGTACCGGAGGCGTCCGTCATGGAGCTGGACATACGCGGCGGCGTCCGCGCCGCCCCCGTGCCCGGGGCCACGCCCGAGGAGCGGCAGGCCCTGCGCTTCGCACCCGACCCGCGCGACCGCGACGCGGACCCGGAGTACGTGGCGCGCACGGCGCGGGAGAACGAGGAGGACGGGCTGGACAGCGCGCTGGTCGTGCAGTCCAGCTCGTGGCCGGACCCGTGGCTGGTGGCGTGCTGGGCGCTGGCCGCGACCGGCAGACTGCGCGTCGCGGTGGCCCACCGGGTGGGCACGACCGCCCCCACGGTGGCCGCGCGGACACTGGCCACCCTGGACCGGCTGTCCGGCGGGCGGGCCGCCGCGCACGTCATCGTCGGCTCCAGCGACGCCGACGTCGCACGGGACGGCGACCTGCTCGGCAAGGCGGACCGCTACCGCCGGGCGGGCGAGTACCTGGAGGTGTTCCGGCGCACCCTGCACGCCCGGGAGGACTTCGACCACGACGGCGAGTTCTACACCGTGCGCGGCGCCCGCTCCGGGCTGTCGCCGCGGCCCCGCGCGGAGCTGCTGTCGTTCGGCGGCTCGTCGCCGGAGGGCGTGGAACTCGCGGCGCGGCACGCCGATGTGTACGCGGTGCCGTCCCTGCCGCTCAGCGCGACCCGCCGGCACATCGCGCGGGCGCGCGCCGCGGCGGCGGCGCACGGCAGGACCCTGAAGATCTGGCGGCATGTCACCGTGGTCGCCGGCCCCACCGACGAGGCCGCCCAAGCGCGGGCCCGGCGTATCCGCGCGGACGTCCTGCGGGCGGCCTCCGGCCCGGAGGCCGCCCGCCGGCTGGACGCCGTCCAGCTCGACCGGGACCGCGAACGCGGCCGCACCGACCGGTTGCCGGCCTATGTCGACCGGGCTCTCGCCGGCGCGTTCGTCGGCTCGCCGCAGACCGTCGCCGCCCGGATCGGGCTGCTGCGGGCCGCCGGGGTCGACATCGTCCAGCTGGACATGGCACTGGAGACCGACGAGGACCGCGCGCTGCGGCGCGCCCTGGTCGCCGGGCTGCGCGCCGCGTACGTCCCGCCGGCCCCGCGCAACACCTCCTACGCGAGACGGGGCTGGTGAGGCGGCGGGAGTCCTGGTCGGCAGGTATCGCCGGTGACCGGCCGGCCGTTCGAAGCCGGGCCGGTCACCGGGCAGACTGAACCCCCATGAAGGCAACCGATCCCAAGGCCGACCTCCGTTCCTCCCTCCAGTCCGCGCGCGACGCCCTGCTGTGGAAGCTCGACGGGCTCCCGGAGTACGACGTCCGCCGCCCGCTGACCCCGACCGGCACCAACCTGCTGGGCCTGGTCAAGCATGTGGCCACCTGCGAACTGGGCTACCTCGGCGACACGTTCGGACGGCCGTCCGGGGAGCCGCTGCCCTGGCTGGAGCACGCCGCCGAGACCAACGGGGACATGTGGGCCACCGCCGACGAGTCGCGCGAGTTCGTCGTGGACCTGTACCGGCGGGCGTGGGCGCACTCGGACGCCACGATCGACGCGCTCGCGCTGGACACGGTCGGCAGGGTGCCGTGGTGGCCCGACGGCAGGGACGAGGTGACGCTGCATCAGGCGGTGGTGCGGGTCGTCGCCGACACCCACCGGCACGCCGGACACGCGGACATCCTCCGCGAGCTCCTGGACGGCGCCGTGGGACTGGGCGAGCACAACGACAGCCTGGCCTCCGACGATGCGGCCTGGTGGGAGGAGTACCGGGGCCGGCTCGAGCGCGAGGCGCGAGAGGCGGCGAAGCGCGCGGGCGCGGGCGGCGCGTGAGGGGGCACGTCCGGCCCGGCCCGTGCGCCCTCTGGTCCCGCCGCCGACGACAGGACACCCTGGGCTTGCCCGTTTCGCCTCGCGCAGGGAGCTGACAACGTGAAAGCAGCAGTGGTGGACGTCGTGGGCGGGGGTTTCGCCGTCCACGACGTCGACATCGCCGAGCCGGTCGGCCGTGAGGTCCTGGTGGACGTACGGGCGTCCGGCCTGTGTCACACCGATCTGACCCTCGCCGCCCACCCGTTGCCCGGCTACGAGCCGCCGGTCGTGCTGGGCCACGAGATCGCCGGCGTCGTCACCGCCCTCGGCCCGCAGGCGTCCGACTTCGGCGTCGGCGACCATGTGGTCGGCTGCCTCGTCCAGTGGTGCGGCGGCTGCCCCGCGTGCCTGGACGGCAGGCCGTACCAGTGCGGCAATCCAGGGGCGACGACGCGCGATCCGCAACACGGTCCCCGGCTCGCCCGCGCCGGTCTGCCCCTCACCCAGGGCATGGGGCTCGGCGGCTTCGCCCAGCAGGTCCTGGTGCACGAGCACCAGCTGACCGCCGTCCCGCGCGAGGTGCCCTTCGCCCCCGCGGCGCTCCTGGGGTGCGGGGTGCTGACCGGCGTGGGATCCGTTCTCACCACGGCGCGCGTCCGGGCGGGCGAGAGCGTCGCCGTGATCGGCGTCGGAGGCGTCGGACTGAACGCGGTCGCCGCGGCCGGGATCGCCGGCGCGTCACGCATCGTCGCCGTCGACGTCCAGGACGGCAGACTCGGCCGTGCGCGTGCCTTCGGCGCCACGGACACCGTCGACTCCCGGGCCGTGGACGCCGCCGAGGCCGTGCGCGAACTGACCGGCGGCGGGGTGGACCACGCTTTCGACATGGTCGGCACGGCGGCCACGACGGAGCAGGCGCTGGCCATGACCGCCCTCGGCGGCGCGGTGTACGTCGTCGGACTGGCGATGAGCGGAGGCGAGCTGCGGCTGTCCCTGCCCCAGCTGCTGCTCCAGCAGAAACGCGTCCAGGGCGTGATCATGGGCTCGGGCAACCCGCGACGCGACATCCCGCGCCACGCCGACCTCTATCTGCGGGGCCGTCTGAACCTGGACGACCTCGTCTCCCACCGCATCGCCCTGGAGGAGATCGACGCCGGTTACGCCGCGCTGAAGGACCCCGGGACGGCACGGGTGGTCATCACGTCGTTCTGACCCCGGCCTGCCGTCCCGGGTGGACGGCGCGGGACGGTGCGGACCGTCGGGAGCGACGAACACCGACGCTTGCGGGCGTGCCCCTGCCCGCCCGGACGCCGACGAGCATCGCGCAGGTCCGCGCGGGGCGGGACCGGGTGGGTCAGGAGGCGGGCGGGCGGCCGTCGTCGGCGTCCGGGCGGGGAGCGTCGTCGGCGTTCCGGGCGCGGGGACGCGCGTCCGGGCCGGCCGGATCGTCGCCGGGCGGGGCGGCGGCGTCGACCGCGGCCGCCAGTTCGCGGGCCAGGTCGGCCGCCCGGCGGGCGTCCAGGGCCTTGACCTGGGCGGCCGTGACGGTGATCCGCGTGCCGTCGGGGCGGGTGATCGTCACGGTCCGGGTGCCTCGGCGGCTCTGGAGCCAGGCGACCAGGGCGCCGGCGAACACCGCGGCGATGCCACCGGGCTCCACCAGGGCGACCAGTGTGTCGGACACGGCGCCCGTGGCGCCGGGCGGCGGCGCGTCCGCCGGCCGGACCCGGCCCCGCATCTCCGGTTCGGCCGTCAGCCAGCGGCGCAGCTCGTGGCCGCTTCCGGAGTCGTCGCCCTCGACCGTGACGATGATGCGCATGGCACGTCAACCTACCAGTGGACGCAGGGCACTTGACCCCCAAGATCGGCCGAATCCGGGACAGCCGGACCCTGGGAGCGTACGATCGTACGCATGTCGACGACGGACTACTTCGCCCAAGACCCCCGCACCAACCTCGAGCGCATGCTCGCGGGTGACCTCTACATCGCGGACGATCCCGAGATCGCCCGCCGGCAGCAGCGGGCCGTGCGGCTCGCCGCCCGCTACCAGGCCGCGTACGCCGAGGACGCCGGCGCGGCCGGGGCCGTCCTCGCCGAGCTGCTCGGCGCCCTGGGCGAGGAGGCGCACGTACGGCCGCCGCTGTACGTGGACTACGGCAGCAACATCTCGATCGGCGCGCGCACCTTCGTCAACTACAACCTGACGGCGCTGGACGTAGCGGCGATCACGATCGGCGAGGACTGCCAGATCGGGCCCAACGTCCAGCTGCTCACGCCGACCCACCCGCTGGAGCCGGAGCCCCGCCGGGACAAGCTGGAGGCGGCGAAGCCGATCACGATCGGCGACAACGTGTGGCTCGGCGGCGGCGCCGTCGTGCTGCCCGGCGTGACGATCGGCGACAACTCCGTCGTCGGCGCCGGGGCCGTCGTCACCAAGGACGTGCCGGCGAACGTCGTCGTCGTGGGCAACCCGGCCCGCCCGGTCCGCACTCTGTGAACACCCCGCCATGGCCACCGGGCACGCCGATCCGCAGCGCCGCGAGCGCATCCTCGCGGCGGCGCTCGACCTCATCGCCGAGGAGGGCGTCGCCGGGGTCTCCCACCGGAAGATCGCCGCGCGCGCCGGGGTGCCGCTGGGGTCGATGACGTATCACTTCGACGGCATGGACCAACTGCTCCGGGAGGCCTTCGGCCGCTTCACCGACCACATCGTCGCGGTCTTCGACGCGTACCTCTCCGCCCCGGCCACCCGCGACGAGGCGAGGGAGGCGGTGGCCGACCTCGTGCACGCGCTGTCGGAGGGAAGCCGCCGCGATCTGGCCGTCACCCAGGAGCTGTACACCCTCGCCGCGCGCCGGCCCGCCTACCGGGAACTGACCCACGAGTGGATGCGCCGCAGCCGGGTCCATCTGGAGAAGCACTTCGACCCGGACACCGCCCGGCAGCTCGACGCGCTGATCGAGGGCCTGACCCTGCACCGGGCGCTCGCCGCCGCACCGCACGACCGCGCCCTCACCCTGGAGGCCGTCTCCCGCATCACCGCCACCGGCGAACGGCGCGATCCCTAGAAGACTGATGAAGATCTTGCTGAGGGACCGTCGGCCGGACCGGACGGCGGACGCCGGGCCCGGCGCGCGCTCGCCCACAGCCGCCCGTGCGGCACGGACCTGACCGCCGTGCCGCACGGGCTCCCCGCCCTGCCCTTCACCCGGGGTCAGGCGCCGACGTACGCCGCCAGGTGCTCGCCGGTGAGGGTGGAGCGGGCCCGGACCAGGTCGGCCGGGGTGCCCTCGAAGACGATCCGGCCGCCGTCATGGCCGGCGCCGGGGCCGAGGTCGATGATCCAGTCGGCGTGCGCCATGACCGCCTGGTGGTGCTCCACGACGATGACGGACTTCCCGGAGTCCACGAGCCGGTCCAGCAGGGCGAGCAGCTGCTCCACGTCGGCCAGGTGGAGGCCGGTGGTCGGCTCGTCCAGGACGTAGACGCCGCCCTTCTCGGCCATGTGCGTGGCCAGCTTCAGCCGCTGGCGCTCGCCGCCGGACAGGGTGGTGAGCGGCTGGCCGAGGGTGAGGTAGCCGAGCCCGACGTCGGCGAGCCGGTCGAGGATCTTGTGCGCGGCCGGGGTGCGGGCCTCGCCCGTGCCGAAGAACTCCTCCGCCTCGGTCACCGACATCGCCAGCACCTCGCTGATGTCCCGGCCCCCGAGCCGGTACTCCAGCACCGACGCCTGGAACCGCTTCCCCTCGCACTCCTCGCACGTCGTCGCGACGCCCGCCAGCATCGCCAGGTCGGTGTAGACGACGCCCGCGCCGTTGCAGGTCGGGCAGGCGCCCTCGGAGTTGGCGCTGAACAGGGCCGGCTTCACGCCGTTGGCCTTGGCGAACGCCTTGCGGATCGGATCGAGCAGTCCCGTGTACGTCGCCGGGTTGCTGCGCCGGGAGCCCTTGATCGCACCCTGGTCGACCGAGACGACGCCGGCGCCGGCCGGGACCGAGCCGTGCACCAGGGAACTCTTGCCGGAACCTGCGACGCCGGTGACGACGCAGAGCACGCCGAGCGGGATGTCGACGTCGACGTCGCGCAGGTTGTTCGCGTCGGCCCCCCGGATCTCCAGGGCGCCGGTCGGCTTGCGGACCGACTTCTTGACCGCGGCCCGGTCGTCCAGATGGCGGCCGGTGATCGTGCCGGAGGCCCGCAGGCCTTCCACCGTGCCCTCGTAGCAGACGGCGCCGCCTTCCGTGCCGGCGCCCGGGCCGAGGTCCACGACGTGGTCGGCGATCGCGATCGCCTCGGGCTTGTGCTCAACGACCAGCACGGTGTTGCCCTTGTCGCGCAGGCGCAGCAGCAGGTTGTTCATCCGCTGGATGTCGTGCGGGTGCAGGCCGACGGTCGGCTCGTCGAAGACGTAGGTGACGTCGGTGAGCGAGGAGCCGAGATGGCGGATCATCTTGACGCGCTGCGCCTCGCCGCCGGAGAGGGTGGCCGCGGGGCGGTCCAGGGAGAGGTAGCCGAGGCCGATCTCCACGAACGACTCCAGGGTGTGCTGCAGCGCCGCGAGCAGCGGGGCGACGGACGGCTCACCGAGGCCGCGGACCCACTCGGCCAGGTCGCTGACCTGCATCGCGCAGGCGTCGGCGATGGAGATGCCCTGGATCTTCGAGGACCGGGCGCCCTCGCTGAGCCGCGTGCCGTCGCAGTCGGGGCAGGTCGTGAAGGTGACGGCGCGCTCCACGAAGGCCCGGATGTGGGGCTGCATCGCCTCCTTGTCCTTGGACAGGAACGACTTCTGGATCTTGGGGATCAGTCCTTCGTACGTGAGGTTGACGCCGTTGACCTTCACCTTGGTCGGCTCGTGGTAGAGGAAGTCCCGCAGCTCCCGCTCGGTGAAGTCGCGGATCGGCTTGTCGGGGTCGAGGAAGCCCGACTGGGCGTACAGGCCGACGGTCCACACGTTGTCCGACTTCCAGCCGGGGATGGTGAACGCGCCCTCCGCGATGGACTTGGAGTCGTCGTAGAGCTGGGTGAGGTCGATGTCGGAGACCGTGCCACGGCCCTCGCAGCGCGGGCACATGCCGCCGGTGCGGGTGAACGTCGCCTTCACCGCCTGCTTGGAGCCGACGCTGATCGCGCCGCTGCCCCGGACGGAGGCCGTGTTGAAGGAGTAGGCGCTGGGCGGGCCGATGTGCGGCTCGCCGAGCCGGCTGAAGAGGATGCGCAGCATGGCGTTGGCGTCGGTGGCGGTGCCGACGGTGGAGCGCGGGTCGCCGCCCATCCGCTGCTGGTCGACGGTGATGGCGGTGGTCAGGCCGTCGAGGACGTCGACCTCCGGGCGCGCCAGCGTCGGCATGAAGCCCTGGACGAAGGCGCTGTAGGTCTCGTTGATCAGCCGCTGGGACTCGGCGGCGATCGTGTTGAACACCAGCGAGCTCTTGCCCGAGCCGGAGACGCCGGTGAACACCGTCAGCCGGCGCTTGGGGATCTCGATGCTGACGTCCTTGAGGTTGTTCTCGCGGGCCCCGTGCACACGGATCATGTCGTGGCTGTCGGCGGCGTGCCGCGCAGGCGGCCGTGTGTCCGTCCTCGTGGCCTTGCTCATCGTTGTCTCCATCCGTCGGGCGGGGCCGCCTGCGCGGCCGTGCGCTGCTCGCCGGGCGCGTGTCCGACCGGCTGCGGGGGCTTGGTTTCGCCGGTCAGCCTAGGCAAGGGCGCGGGTCCGGCGCTTCTCGATTCCCGCTCGTCCGACGCTCGTCGTTTCCGCTCCTGCGCGCCGCCGGGTCACCGGCGGGCGGTCGGCAGGGGCGGGGTGCCGGTGACCGAGAGGACGAGGGAGTACAGCGTCGTGTCGGCGGCGATGAACATGCGGTTGCGCCGGAGTCCCCCGAAGCGGATGTTGGCGACCACGCCGGGGACCAGGAGGCGGCCCAGGAGGGTGCCGTCCGGGTCGTAGCAGTGGACGCCGCCGTCCATGGCGGCGGCCCAGAGGCGTCCGGCGTCGTCGAAGCGGATGTTGTCGAACTTGCCGAGGCGGCACTCGGTGAAGACCTCGCCCTCGCCGAGCGTGCCGTCGTCGCGGACGTCGAAGACGCGGATGTGGTTGGCGCGGCTGTCGGAGACGTAGAGCCGGCGTTCGTCCGGGGAGAAGACGAGGCCGTTGGGTCCGTCGAAGCCGTCGGCGACCAGGCGGACCTCTCCGTCGGCCGGGTCCACGCGGTAGACGTTGCGGGCGCCGATCTCGCTCTCGGCGCGGTGGCCCTCGTAGTCGCTGATGATGCCGAAGTCGGGGTCGGAGAACCAGATCGAGCCGTCCGACTTCACGGCGGCGTCGTTCGGGCTGTTGAGCCGCCTGCCCCGGTAGCGCTCGGCGATGACGGTGACGGAGCCGTCGTGCTCGGTGCGGGTGATCCGGCGGTTGCCCTGCTCGCAGGTGACGAGGCGGCCCTGGCCGTCCAGCGTGTTGCCGTTGGGGTGACCGGCGGGCGAGCGGAAGACGCCGACCTCGCCGGTGGTCTCGTCCCAGCGGAGCAGGCGGTCGTTGGGGATGTCGCTCCAGAGCAGGTAGCGCCCGGCGGGGACGTACAACGGACCCTCGGCCCAGCGGCAGCCGTCGAAGAGGACCTCCAGCCGGGAGTCGCCGGCGGTGCACCTGCCGGTGCGGAAGCGTTCGTCGAAGACCTCGTACAGTTCCGGTCGCTCGCCGGGCATCCGCCCACCTCACCGTCTCGTCGCGCACATCGCCGTCGATCTCTTCCGGCACCAGAGTATGCGTGAACCGTCCCCGGCCTGCTCGCGGACGGGGCCGGGCGAACCGGGGCGGGGCCGGGCCCGACCGCGCACGGGGCGGGCCGGGTCGGACGGCGGGCAGGGCGTGCGGCGCGATTTCCGTTGTCGCGCGGGCGCTCCGCCGTCTCCCATAGTGGGCGGACGACGATCGTCCGGCCCGGGTACCGCCCCAGGGCATCAGAGAGGAAGAAGACGCTCCATGCGCACAGACCACGGGCACGACCCCGGCGCCGCCTTGGTGTCCGCTGCCTGCGCCGGCGATCCACGAGCGGTCGAAGGGCTGGTGTCGCAGTCGTTGCCGCTCGTCTACAACCTCGTCGGGCGCGCGCTGGACGGCCACCAGGACGTGGACGACGTCGTGCAGGAAACGCTGCTGCGGGTGGTGCGCAGCCTGAACCGGTTGGAACGCCCCACGGCGTACCGGTCTTGGATGGTGGCCATCACTGTGCGGCAGATACGGGACTGGATGCGCGGCCGGCAACAGCAGCGGCGTACGCAGGAGCCGATCGACGTGGCCGCGCATCTCGCCGACCCGGCCTCGGACTTCGCGTCGCTCACCGTCCTGCGGCTGCAACTGCGCGACGACCGCCGGGAGGTCGTCGAGGCCACCCGCTGGCTGGACGGCGATCACCGTGAAGTGCTCTCGCTGTGGTGGCTGGAGGAGACCGGTCAGCTGACGCGTGCCGAGGTGTGCGAGGCGCTGGGGCTGTCCGGCCGGCACACGGCGGTGCGGATCCAGCGGCTCAAGGAGCAGCTCGACGCCGGGCGGGCCGTGGTGCGGGCACTGGCCGCGCAGCCGGTCTGCGCGGAGCTGGCCGAGGTGACGCGGACGTGGGACGCGCGGCCGAGTCCGCTGTGGCGCAAGCGGATCGCCCGGCACCTGCGCGACTGCCGCCGGTGCGGTGAGCAGGGCGACGGGCTGCTTCCGGTGGCGCGCCTGCTGGTCGGTCTGCCGCTGCTGGTTCCGCCGGCAGGGCTCCACGACACCGCGCTGGAGGCGGTACGGGCCGAGGCCGCGATGGGCGCCGCACGGGCCGCCGAGGCCGCGCCGGACGCCGTACCGGCCGAGGCCGCGCCGGATGTCCCACCTGCCGACGCCCACGCGTCCGCCTCGTCGCCCTCCGTAGCGCCGCCGCAGGCCCCGCCGCGGTCCCGGTCGGTGCGGCCCGGGCGCCGGCGCCGCACCGCGGGGCGCGCGCGGCACGGCCGTGCCGTCGTCGCCGCCATGGCCACCGCCGCCGTCGTCGTCGGTGCGTGGGTCCTGACGCCGTCGCGGGACGGCGGCCCGACGGCGGCGCCCGACAGCGGGGCGCGGCCCGCCGCCGGCCCGGCGTCCGCGTCCGCGACGGCGCGGGAGCGCAGCGCGCCTGTCTCCCCCAGCCCTTCGGCGACCGAGCGGAAGGCGAAGCCGTCCGCTTCGGCGAGCGCGTCGCCCCGCGCGTCGAAGTCCGAGGCGCCGAAGGCCGCCGACGCGCCCGAAGCGGCGTCGCCGGTGGTGTCCACGCAGCGCAAGGGCGTCGGAGTGTGGTCGTTCTCCCGGGCGCAGGACGCGCTGCGGCAGTCCGGGGCGGGCTGGTACTACACCTGGTCCACCCGCCACCCCGGCATCACGTCCGCCGGCGGCGCCGACTTCGTGCCGATGATCTGGGGAGCCGACAGCGTCACCCCGCAGGCCCTCGCGGAGGCGAAGGCCGCCGGTCCCTACCTGCTCGGCTTCAACGAGCCCGACTTCGACTCCCAGGCGAACATGAGCGTGGAACAGGCCCTCGACCTGTGGCCCCGCCTGGAGTCGACCGGCAGCGTCCTGGGCAGCCCGGCCGTGGCCTACGGGGGCGACCGGCCCGGTGGCTGGCTGGACCGGTTCATGACCGGGGCCGAACAGCGGGGCCTGCGCGTCGACTTCATCGCCCTGCACTGGTACGGCGCCGACTTCCGCACCGAGGCGGCGGTGGAACAGCTGCGGGGCTACCTGGACGCCGTGCACCGGCGGTACGGCAAGCCGATCTGGCTGACCGAGTTCGCGCTCATCGACTTCTCGCAGGGCGTGCGCCACCCGGCCGACGAGGAGCAGGCGGCCTTCCTGACGTCGGCCACGAAGATGCTCGCCGGGCTGCCCTACCTCCAGCGCTATGCCTGGTTCGGGCTCGGGACGGACGAGTCGGGGCCCGGGACCACGCTGTTCCGGCCGGGCGGCACGCTGACGCCGCAGGGCAGGGCGTTCCGGTCGGCGCCATGACCTCGGCCGCGATCTCTCGACGGTGGCCGCCGCGGCGCCGGTGCCCCTGGCCGGCGCCGCACCGGTGCCCGGCCCGCCCGGACGGACTGCCGGGTGGGCCGGGCGTTCAACGGCGTCGGCGTCAGCCGAAGGTGACGACCAGTCGGCCGTCCGAGGCGAAGGACCACCTCAGCGTGCCCGCGTAGGAGGAGCAGCGGGAGCCGTTCGAGCCCGACCAGAACTGGTTGGAGCCGTCGGCGCTGCCGATGATCCGGTCGTTGGTGCCGCTGCCGCTGCGGCAGGAGGTGTTGTTGCGGAACACCGAGGTGCCGCCGTCGAAGTTGAAGTTGCGCTCGGCGTTGTCGACGCTGACGTTGTCCGAGACCGTCATGGTGCCGGGGTTGCTGTTGTACGTGAACCCGTGCTTGCCGTTGCGGTAGGCGATGCTGCGCCGGACGACGTGGTCGACCTTGATGTTCTCGCCGCCGAGCTTGTAGCCGTTGCGGTCGCCGTTGCCGGCCTGGGAGCCGTCGCTGAGCGTGCCGTTGGTGTGGGCGAGGGAGTCCTCGATGGTCACCGGCCCGATCGCGCCCGTGTCCGACTTGGTGTAGAGGTCCCAGCCGTCGTCGATGTTGTGATGGGCGACGGCGTACCGGAAGACGTTGCCGCTCCCGGTGGTGAGCTTGGCCGCGAAGCCGTCGGCGTCCTCGCCGTCCGAGTCGGCGTTGTCGTGCGACTCCGCGCTCAGGATGAGGTTGTTGGAAGGCCACTGCTCGCGGGGCGTGGTGGACAGCATGCGGGAGAGCTGGAGGCCGGTGTCGCGGTTGTAGCGGGTGACCGTGCGCTCGATGATGTTGTTGCTGCCGCCGACGAAGATGCCGTTGTCGCCGGCGCGTTCGACGACGAGGCCCTTGACGTGCCAGTAGGACCCGTTGACGGCGAGGCCGCGGTTGGCCGGGTCCTCCGTCTGGGCGGAGAAGTTGAGCACGGGGGTCTCGCCGGGGTGGGCGAGGAGTTCCGTGCGGTCGCTCGCGGTGCCGTTGTTGCCGGCCGGGATGGTGACCGTCTGCGAGTGGCGGTACGTCCCGCCGCGCAGGTAGATCGTGCCGCCCGGGGTGATCCGGCTGATGGCCGAGGTGAGCGTGGTCGGGGCCGCCTCCGTGCCGGCCGCGCCGTCGGTGCCGCCCGGCGCCACGTAGAGGGCGGAGGACGTGGGCGGCGGGGTGGTGGTGCCGCTGGTCTCTACGTCGACGTAGTCGATGTTGGGCAGGCCGCCCGACGTGGTGGGGCTGAGGCGGATGGTGTTGCTGCCCGAGGCGACCGGGACGGTCACCGTCTTGGTGACCCAGGTCGCCCAGGCTCCGGTGCCCTCGAACGACAGGGTGGTGGCCGCGCCGCCGTTGACGGTGAGGTTCGCCGGTCGGGCGGTGGAACTGCCGTTGGCGAAGCGGATGCCGAGCGTGGCCGTGCCGGCGGCCGATGCGTTCACGGTGAACTGCGCGTACGCGCCCACGGTGTTGTTCGCGTTGCAGAATCCGGTGCCCGAGTAGCCGGACCAGTCGGAGTCGATGCTCCCGGTGCAGACCGCCGGGGAACTCTCGGCCTCGTAACGGGTGGTCGCCGCCTGGGCCGTGTTCCCGGACAGCGCGACGAGCGTGCCGGCCAGCAGGCCGACGCAGGCAAGAACGGGTGTGCGGTGCATCGTTGATGTCTCCCGGTGTGGTGGGCTCGACCGACGAGGGGCGCACGACCCCCGTTGTGAACCGCAGCGCTTTTTCCTGGACGGTAAGCGCTTGCCATGGGCGCGTCAACGGTTGCGTCACTGATCGTCGTTCACTTACCTGAACGTCGACGCATGTGAGCGCGCTGGTCGGCTCATCACTCGCACGGGTGAAAGTCCCGATCGAGGGCAATCGGCGTGCATGATCAGTCCCGAGCACCGCACCCGGCCGATCCATCGCGGGCGCCGCTTCGACCTGCGCTCCACGGCCGTGTTCTTCGCCCTGCTGGCGACCGTGCTCATCGCCCTGGGGCTGGCGGGCCGCGCGGCGGCGGATGCGCTGGAGCAGCGTCCCGTGTGGACCGGAGCCCTGCTGTCCGTGGGGTTGGCAGCGGCCGTCGGTCACGGACGTGGACGCCTCCGCAGACGCTCCGCGGCGAGGCTCGCCCGGCGGGCCGCCGAGGCGCTGGAGCGGGGCACGACGACGGCGCTGGAGGACCTGGAGCACACGGCCGTCCTCCCGCGGGACGGGTCGTCCGGCCCGCCGTCACCGCCCGGCGCCGCCGACGGCGTCCTCGCCCACGACGCCCTGAGCCCGGAGGAGTTCGAGCAGGCCGTGGCCGGCCTGCTCGAGCGTGACGGCTGCTCGCAGGTCGAGGTGGTCGGCGGGGCGGGAGACCTGGGCGCCGACGTGGTGGCGCTCGCGCCGGACGGCCGGCGGCTGGTCGTCCAGTGCAAGCGCTACGGCGAGGAGAACAAGGTCGGCTCACAGGACCTCCAGCGCTTCGGAGGCACCTGCTTCACCGTCCACGAGGCCGACCTCGCCGTCGTCGTCACCACCGGCGACTTCACGGCGCCTGCCCTGGAGTACGCCGGACAGTGCGGCATCGTGTGCGTGGACGGGCGGGCCCTGATCGCCTGGTGCGAGGGCAACGGCCCGACTCCATGGGCGGGTTGGGACCGCCGGGAGGAGTGAGCGGCCGTCAGCCGACGCGGTCCAGGCCGTCCAGCGCGGCAAGGACGTCGGCCGGCTCGGCGCGGACGGTGTGGTCGTGGTGCACGAACGCCCAGCGGATCACGCCCTCCCGGTCGATGACGTACGTCGCGGGCATGGGCAGCGTGCGCGGGTGGCCGGCGTTCGAGCGGGCCAGGTCGATGCCGAACTTCTCGTGCACGGCGGCGAGATCCTCCGGCATGTCGAAGGCGAGACCGTACTGCTTGGCCGTGTCGCAGCCGACGTCGCTGAGCACGTCGAAGGCGAGCTGGTGCTTCTCCACGAGGGACAGGGACTCGTCGGGGATCTGCGGGGAGACGGCGACCAGCCGCGCGCCGCGGGCGATGACGGCGTCGTGGTGTTCCCGCAGGGAGCGCAGGGTGATGTTGCAGTACGGGCACCAGGAGCCGCGGTAGAAGGTCAGCACCACCGGTCCGCCGGAGAGGAGTTCGGTCAGCGAGACGGACAGCCCGGTGGCCGAGGGCAGCGTGAAGGCCGGGGCCTTGGCGCCCACGGTCAGGGCACGCTCCGCCTGCCTTGACTCGGCCAGTTCATCGACCCCGCGCTGGAGGATGGCACGGATCTCGGCGGGGATGTGCTCCTGACGGCTGTCGAAGAAGGCGCGCAGTTCGGCGTTGACGCTCACGGGTGTTCCCTCCGGAGGGACTTGGCGGCATGAACTTGGAACGACCGTTTCAAGATAGGTGGTGGAGCGCACTCCGAGTCAACGCCGGAGAGTTATCTTGGGACCGCCGTCCCGGAATGGCTCGACGCCGGCGCGGCGGCAGGACGGCGAGACCGATCGACGAGGCGGGATGGGCGCGGATGCCGGACACCAAGCACTTCGATCCGGACGCCGTCCTCGACACGGTGGTCCGGCTGTTCTGGCGCCGGGGCGTCGCCCGGACGGGAATCCAGGACGTCGTGAACGCGACCGGCCTCAACCGCTCCAGCCTGTACGCCACGTTCGGCGGCAAGCAGGAGCTGTACCTGGCGGCCCTGGAACGCTACGTCGCGCAGCGCTCCCGCCCGGTCCTCGCCCGGCTGGCGGCGGACGACCGCGGACTGCCCGCCGTCACCGAGTTCTTCACGAACCTCATCGAGTCCCGCTGCACCGGGGCGTACGCCCGCTGGGGCTGCATGATCTCCAACGCCCACGCGGGCGCCGAGAACACCGAACCCGCACTGCGCGCCGTACTCGACCGCCAGCACGCGCACCTGCGCGACGCCCTGCACTCGGCCCTGCGCACGGCACAAGGGCTGCGCCAGCTCGCCGACGGAGTGGACCCGGCGTCCGCCGCCGAGTTCCTGGCCCTCCTCGCGCACGGCGTCAACATCCGCTCCCGCGCGGGAGTCGACGCACAGCAGCTGCACGCCACGGTCACGGCGGCCCTCGACGCGGTGACGGGCACGTCCGGGACGACCGCGACGCGCCCTCGGTCCTGACGCCGCACGGCCCGCCCGGCCCGCGGCCTTGACGCCGGGGCCGCGGTGCGGCGTCATCGCGGACACACCGCATCACGCACATACCGCGAGGCGGCCCTCCCGGGCGTATACCTCGGACGGCGGACGGCGGACGGCGGAGGAGGACGCATGGCACAGCGCAGTGGCCTACGGCGGCGCAGGGCGGTCCTGGAGGACGAGTGGCGCCGCTGGGCGCCGCGGCGTTCGGCGGTTACAAGAAGTCGGGCATCGGCCGCGAGACCCACCGCATGATGCTGGACCACTACCAGCAGACTTAGAACATCCTCTGTTCCTACAGCCCGCGGAAACTCGGCTTCTTCTGGAAGGTGAGGCCGGTTGTCCGGCCGCCTCGTCGTGTGCCGGGCGGCCGGACGTACAAGAGGAGTGGGGCCAGGATCGGCCTGGCCCCACTCCTCGGTGCGAACGGATCGCCGACTCGACGAAGAACCTTCGGACCCCGTCGTTGGCAGGGGCTCCCGTCAGGCGCGGGTCCAGCGCTGGTTGCTGCCGTTCGAGCAGGTGTAGAGCTGGATCAGGGTGCCGTTGGCGGTTCCGGCCCCGACGGCGTCGAGGCAGAGGCCGGACTGGACGCCGACGATCGATCCGTCGGAGTTGAGGCGCCATTTCTGGTTGTCGCCGCCCCAGCAGCTGTAGATCTGGACCTTGGCGCCGTTGCCGGTGCCGGCGGCGTCCAGGCACTTGTTGCCGTAGACCCTCAGCTCGCCGGCGGTGGTGTGCGTCCACTGCTGGTTGGTGCCGCTGTGGCAGTCCCACAGCTGGACCTGGGTGCCGTCGGTGGTACTGGCGCTGGGCACGTCGAGGCAGCGGCCCGAAGCGACGCCCTTGATCTGTCCGCCACCCGGCGGGGGGTCCGTGGGAGGTGTGGAGCCGCCGTTGAGTGCGTTGAGCACCGCGGTGTAGGCGGGCTTCTTGCTGCCGTCGTTGTTGAACAGCAGCGGCGTGTCCCCCGATCGCCAGGAGTCCATGTCGCGCACGCCCCAGACGGTGATGCCGAGGCAACGCGGGACGGCCAGGCAGTCGTTGACCACGTTGGCGTAGGTCGTGGCCGAGGCGCCCTGGATGTCGAGTTCGGTGACGGCCACGTCGACGCCGAGAGCGGCGAAGTTCTGCAGGGTGGTGCGGAAGTTCGCGTTGTAGGGGCTGCCGCTGTTGAAGTGCGCCTGGAAGCCGACGCAGTCGATCGGCACGCCGCGCTGCTTGAAGTCCCGCACCATGGCGTACATGGCCTGGGTCTTGGCCCAGGTCCAGTTCTCCACGTTGTAGTCGTTGTAGCAGAGCTTGGCGGCCGGGTCGGCGGCGCGCGCGGTCCGGAAGGCGACCTCGATCCAGTCGTTGCCCGTGCGCTGCAGGTTCGAGTCGCGCCGGGCTCCCGAAGAGCCGTCGGCGAACGCCTCGTTCACGACGTCCCACTGGGCGATCTTGCCCTTGTAGTGGGCCATCACGCCGTTGATGTGGTCGATCATCGCCTGGCGCAACGCGCTGCCGCTCAGGTTCTGCATCCAGCCGGGCTGCTGGGAGTGCCAGGCCAGGGTGTGGCCGCGCACCTGCTTGCCGTTCCGCACCGCCCAGTTGTAGACGCGGTCGGCGGCGGTGAAGTTGAACTGGCCACGCTGCGGTTCGGTGGCGTCGATCTTCATCTCGTTTTCGGCCGTGACCGAGTTGAACTCACGGTTGGCGATCGTCGTGTACGCCGAGTCGCCCAGCTTGCCCGAGGCGATGGCGGTGCCGAAGTAGCGGCCGCTCTGCGCCGCCGCGGCGCCGAGCGTGGTCTCGGCGGCGTGTGCGGCCGGCGGCGCGGTCAGTGCGGCGGCCGTGCCGACGGCGCCGACCACCAACGTCATCAGCAGGCCGCGGATCCTCCGGCCGATAGCGGCTCTGGGAAGGGCATAGGAGCCCATGGGCTGTGCCTCCAAAATAATCACAGAAGGACTGGAGCGCAGGGTGATGCGTCGTCCGCTCCCGCTGGACGGTCGGACGGGGCGGGCCGGGAACCGGCTGTGCGTGGACCTGCCGTGGCAGTGCAGCTCACCCAAGACCCTCGTTCGACATATCGAACTTTGGCCGGTCTCCCAGACAGGATGATTGAGGCGTTGACGATGAACCGTCAATACTGCTCGCAGAAAAATTTACGACCGCCACTCGAAATTTTCGGAAGCCGAAGCAGGCGTGCTGCGTGGGCAGTTCTGCGGCAGGCCTTGACCGAACGGCTCAGTCGTTCCTAGCTTGTGCCCTCGACGCCTCCGAGACCCCTTCGAAACGTTTCGGGGCCGTCCCCTGCCCCCGGCCGCCCGCTGCGTGGTTCGGACCGGGCCACCTCACTCACGCCTGCCCCCAAAGGAGTGCCCTCTGATGCGGTTCCGCCGACCGTCCCCGATCCGCCTGAAACGCTTACTCGCCGCCCTCGTTCCCTTGCTGCTCGCCGCCACCTTCCTCGGCGCCCAGCCGGCCGCCGCGGCGACCGTGGACCCCAACGCCTCGTACGTGCTGGTCAACCGCAACAGCGGCAAGGCGCTGGACGTCTACAACATGGCCACCAGCGACGGCGCCCGCATCACCCAGTGGACCAGGAACGACCAGGCACAGCAGCAGTGGCAGTTCGTCGACGCCGGGGGCGGTTACTACCGCATCAAGTCCCGCCACTCGGGCAAGGTGCTGGACGTGCACAACTGGTCCACCGCGAACGGCGGCTCGATCGTCCAGTGGACCGACCTGAACGCCGCCAACCAGCAGTGGCGGCTGGCCGACAGCTCGGACGGCTACGTGAGGCTCGTCTCGCGCCACAGCAACAAGGCCCTCGAAGTGCAGGGCGCCTCAACCGCCGACAACGCCAACATCGTCCAGTACGACGACTGGGGCGGCGCCAACCAGCAGTGGCAGCTCGTCAAGGTCGGCGCCGGCAATCCCGGCACGTGCGATCTGCCGTCGAGCTACCGCTGGTCGTCGACGGGTGCGCTGGCACAGCCCAGGCCGGGATGGGTCTCGCTCAAGGACTTCACCGTCGCCCCGTACAACGGCAGGCAGCTGGTCTACGCGACGACGCACGACACGGGGACGAGTTGGGGTTCGATGAACTTCAGCCCGTTCACCAACTGGTCGGAGATGGCCTCGGCGAGCCAGAACGCGATGTCGTCCTCCACCGTCGCGCCCACGCTCTTCCACTTCGCGCCGAAGAACGTCTGGGTGCTCGCCTACCAGTGGGGCAGGACCGCCTTCTCCTACCGGACGTCGAGCGACCCCACCAACCCGAACGGCTGGTCGGCCGAGCAGCCGCTGTTCTCCGGGACCATCACCGGCTCCGGCACCGGGCCCATCGACCAGACGCTCATCGCGGACGGGACGAACATGTACCTGTTCTTCGCGGGTGACAACGGCAAGATCTACCGGGCCAGCATGCCGATCGGGAACTTCCCGGGCAGCTTCGGCACGACCTCGACCGTGGTCATGAGCGATACGACGAACAACCTGTTCGAAGCCCCGCAGGTCTACAAGCTGCAGGGCCAGAACCGGTACCTCATGATCGTCGAGGCGATCGGCTCGCAGGGCCGCTACTTCCGCTCGTTCACGGCCACCAGCCTGAACGGCTCGTGGACGCCCCAGGCCGCGACCGAGAGCAATCCCTTCGCCGGCAAGGCCAACAGCGGCGCCACCTGGACCAACGACATCAGCCACGGCGAACTGCTCCGCACCAGCGCCGATCAGACCATGACCGTCGACCCCTGCAATCTGCAGTTGCTGTACCAGGGGCGCAGCCCCAACTCCGGCGGCGACTACGGCCTGCTGCCCTACCGTCCGGGTCTGCTGACACTGCAGCGCTGACGGCAGACGCCCTCTCCTCGGGCACGGCCGCCCACAGCCCACCGCGGGCCGTGGGCGGCCGCACTCCCACCAGTTCTCGTACCGCGCCTCCCCGAGGCCCGGACGCCGCCCGGGTTACGACACCGTCACGCCGCCGTAGCCGGCCAGGTCGATATCGCCAGTGCCGGCACCGGTCCGGTCCGGCACCCGGCGGTCAGGGCTCGTCCCGGACGGCGCCACCGGCCCCGCCGTGCGCGTCCGCCCGATCCGGCTCGTTTCGGCGCCGGTGACGCCGTGTCGCCGCCATCGCGCCGAGCAGCGCGCCGACGGCCAGGACGGCCGACCCGCGCAGCCAGACCTGCCCCTCGATCCGCGTGGCGAGTAGGACGCACGAGGCGGCGCCCAGCACCGGCAGCACGGTCGGAGCCCGGAAGTGCGCCGACGTGCCGGGGTCGCGGCGCAGGACCAGCACGGCGACGTTGACCATGAAGAAGACCACGAGCAGCAGCAGGACCAGGGTGGACGCCAGAGCGGTGACGCTGCCGGTCAGCGCGAGGAACATGGCCGGCGCCGTGGTGGCGGCGATGGCCGCCCACGGCGTACGACGGCCGGGCAGTACCTTGGCCAGCGGCGAGGGCAGCAGTCCGTCGCGGGCCATGCCGAAGGCGAGCCGGGAGGCCATGATGCCGGTCAGCAGGGCGCCGTTGGCGACCGCGACGAGCGCGATGGCGCTGAAGAGGAGCGGGGGCACGCCGCCCGCCTCCCTGACGACTTCCAGCAGCGGCCCGCTGGACGCGGCGAGCCGGTCCGTCGGCACGGCCGCCGAGGCGGCGACGCCCACCATGACGTAGACGGCGCCGGCGGTGGCCAGGGCGCCGAACAGGGCACGGGGGTAGGAGCGGCGCGGGTCGCGGGTCTCCTCGACGACGTTCACGGACGTCTCGAAGCCGACGAAGGAGTAGTACGCGAGGACGGACCCGCTGAGGATCGCGGCGGCCGCCCCGTGCTCCGCGGTGCCCAGCCGCGTCAGCCGCCCGGCGTCGCCCTCGCCTCGCAGGAGCAGCCATGCGCCCAGGGCGACGACGACGAGCAGCCCGCCGACCTCGACGACGGTGGCGACGACGTTCGCGCGCATCGACTCCTTGATGCCGCGTGCGTTCAGCAGGGCGATCAGGGCGAGGAAGACGACGGCGACCAGACCGACGGGCAGGGACACGAAGGCCGACAGGTAGTCGCCGCCGAACCCGCGGGCCAGGGCGGCGACCGAGACCACGCCGGCGGCGAGCATGCAGAAGCCCGCGAGGAACCCGGCGAACGGCCCGAAGGCCCGCGTGGCGTAGTGGGCGGCCCCTCCGGCCCGCCGGTACTTGGTGGCCAGCTCCGCGTACGAGGCGGCGGTCAGCATCGCCAGCAGCAGGGCGACGACCAGTGGCGCCCACACCGCTCCGCCCGCGTCGGCGGCGACCTGGCCCACCAGGACGTACACCCCGGCGCCCAGGACGTCACCGAGGATGAAGAAGTACAGAAGCGGCGTGGTCAGGGCCTTCTTGAGCGCCGGGCCGCCCGGGGCGGTCGCCGGTCGCTGATCTCTCACTGCTGGCATACCGACCCGTATCCCCCGCGACGCGTCCCTCACGCCCAGGGATCGGCCCATCGGCCCAGCGCGGCCGTCCGTCGTCCCGGACGAGGCGGTGCGGGACACCGTGACACCGGGACGCGGGGGCGCGGCGGGAAGCGGGCCCCGGCCCGGTGTGCGGGCCGGGGCACCGGACGGTCAGGCCGTGGAGCAGGCGGAACCGTTCAGGGTGAACGCGGTGGGGCTGGAGTTCGTGGCGCCCCGGGAGGCGGTGAAGCCGAGGGTGACGGAACCCGCCGCGGGCACGGACGCGGTGTACGGGGCCGAGGTCACCGTGACCTCCGCGCCGCTCTGTACGGCCGTGCCGCCCCACAGGTTGCTGACGCGCTGACCGTCGGCGAAGGTCCAGCGCAGCGTCCAGCCGTTGATCGCCGACGTACCGGTGTTGCGCAGCACGATCTCGCCCTGGAAACCGCCGGGCCACTGGCTCGTGACCTTGTAGCCGACGGTGCACGCGGCCGTGGAACCGCCCGAGGAGGTGGTCACCGCCACGGTGCCGGAGCGCTGCGAGCGGTTGCCGGCGGCGTCGCGGGCGTACACGGCGAACGTGTACGAGGTGGCCGGGGTGAGCCCGGTGACGGTGGTGGAGGTGCCCGTCGTACTGGTGACGGCCGTCTCCTCCGCGCCGGCGACACGGACCACGTCGTAGCCGGTGACGCCGACCGCGTCGGTGGAGGCGGACCAGGACAGGGTGACGGACGAGGAGGTCACCGCCGACGCCGCGGGGGTTCCCGGAGCGGTCGGTGCGACGGTGTCGCCGGAGGAGGAGTAGACGGCGGCCTCCTTGGCCGTGGCGGCGATGCCGTTCGGGCCGTTGAAGAGCCGCTGCCCCCACGGGGTGAGCTGGTTCGGGTCGAAGTTCGTGACCATGTCCAGGTACTCGACCCCGCCGCCGTTGCCGCTCCAGGACCAGCCGAGGTAGCCGAGGTCGAGCTGCCGCGTCACCGCCAGGATCGCGTCCTCGTCGGGGTTGCCGTCCGAGTGGTCGTGCCCGAACTCGCCGACCACGATGGGGAGTTTCGCGGTGACGAAACGGTTGAGGTAGTCGCCGACCTCGGCGGCGGTGTCGAAGACTCCGTACATGTGGATGGAGAAGACCGTGTTGCGGTCCGGGTCGGCCGCGAACACCGAGGCGGCGTTGTCGCGCATGGTGAAGGACCAGTCCTGGCCCCAGTTGGGGGCGTCCACCATGATCGTGTGCTGGAAGCCCGCGCCGCGCAGCTTCTGGATGGCCGCCTTGGTGTCGGCCGTCCAGTTCGTGTAGTTGGTGTTGCCGTACGGCTCGTTGCCGATGTTGACGATGACGTACTTCTCCTGGCCCAGCAGGGCGTTCTGCACGCTGATCCAGTAGTCGGCGGCGCGCGACAGCGTGACGGCCCCGCTCTGCTCGCCGTAGCCCGTGGTGTCGTGCACCTCCAGGACGCAGATCAGGCGGGTCCGCTTGCACTCGGCGACGACGTTGGCCACGTCCGTGGTGTCGTTGCGGGTCCAGCGGTCACCGCTGGAGAGGACGACGCGGACGGTGTTGGCTCCCTTGGCCTTGATGTGGGAGAGGGAGCTGAACCGGTCCGGATACCAGGTGTGCGCGTGGTTGACGCCGCGCATCACGAAGTCGTTCCCGGACGCCTCCAGCAGGCGGCCGTTCTCGACGCGGAAGCCGGTGGGCGCCGCGTGGGCCGGGGTGCCCAGGGCGAGCAGGGACAGGAGCAGCCCCGCCATGGCGGCCAGGACGGTGGCCAGGCGAGGGGCGGTTGCGGTGGAAGATCTCATGGCGGCTCCACAAGAGGGATGACGGTGACGGGACGAGGGATGAGGTGAAGGGCTGTCAGGAGACGGCAGCCCTGGCCGTGCAGCCGACGGTCGCCGACGGGACGCCGGCCGTGTCGGAGGTGGTGGCGATGTAGCCGAAGGTGGCGCTCGCTCCGGGTGCGAGCGTGCCGTTCCATGCCAGGTTGGTGACCGTGGCGGTGCCGTCGGCGGCGGTGGTGAGGCTGCCGTTCCAGACCTGGGTGAGCCGTGCGCCGCCCGACGGCACGACGGTGGCGGTCCAGCCGGAGACGGCCGAGGCGGAGGTGTTGCTCACCGTCACCTCGCCCTGGTGTCCGCCCCGCCAGACGGAGACGGCCCGGAACGTCGCGGTGCAGGTGGGCTCGCTGCCGCCCGGACCGCCGGGCCCACCCGGCACCCCCGCGTCGAGCGTCGCGGCGAGGGCCGGGTACCAGCGGGCGGCGATCTTGTCGTCGCCGGACGCGTTGGGGTGGACGCCGTCGTAGGTGTCGGCTGCCGTGCTGAAGCCGGTCCACTGGTCGACGACGGTCACCGGGGAGCGGCTGGTGCTCGTCGCCCGCGCCCAGTCGGGGATGCGCGCGTTCAGGGCGACGACGCGCTGGGCGCACTCCGCGCAGGTGCTGGGGTTCATCGGGATGATCTGCGCGACGAGGACCCTCATGTCCGGGTTGGCGGCCCGCATCTGCTCGACCAGCTTGGTGTAGGCGGCGAGGATGCGGTCCGGCGGGATGTTGCTCCAGACGTCGTTCGTGCCGAAGTGCATGACAACGATGTCCGGCTGCGTCGACGCGAGCCGCGCGGGGAGCAGGTTCCGGTCGGCCGTGTTGGTCACCAGCTCGCCGCCGTGGCCCTCGTTGTCCCCGTCGTGCGCCTGACCGCAGCCCTGGGGACCGAGGGTGCCGACGAAGTCGATGTCCGTGTACCCGGCGCTCAGCAGCCGGTTCCACAGCACCGCCCGCCAGCAACCGGGCGAGCCGGTGATCGAGTCGCCCAGCGGCATGACGCGCACCGGGTCCGCGGTCGCCCCGACCATGGGTGCGGCTGCGGCGCTCGGGGCGAGGAGCATCCCCAGGGAGAGGACCAGGGCGGCCAGGAGACCGAGGAGAGGAAGGGCTGGCGGACTCGACGAACGGGGTCTGTTCATGGCGGTCCCTTCTTCGTGTGGGGATGGGAGCGGCATGGGAGCGCTCCCACAAGGACCATCAACCCATCATTGTCATTTACCCGTCAACCCTGCTGCGGCAGACCGGCGTTCCGGTGTCCCGGGCGGCGAGTGAAAACACCCCCGGCGGTCCGCGTGCGCCGCGCCGTGCACACCTCTCCGGCCGCACGCCTCGTCCCGCGCCCCGTCGAGCGGGCGCCGGACCCCGCCGCCGTCGGGACCGCGCGGGGAAGGATTCACCGGGGGGCGGGCTGCGCGCTCCATTCCCGGATCAGGGACCGCGCCGCCACAAGGGTCTCCCTCTTGTCGAAGCGGTCCGTCCGCCAGGTCGCCGAGTGCAGGTCACCGCGGTCCCGGTAGGCGCGCATGATGCGCACGTGGTCGTGACGGGCCACGAAGGCGTGCAGGTGCCGCTCGTCGCGCCATACGGAGACCGAGCCCGACCGGGGGCGCAGCAGACCGGGGACGCTCCACAGCCAGAGCCCGACCGCCCCCTCGACGTCGCCCCAGCTCCGGCGCAGGGCGGCGCCGCGGGCGTTGACACCGAAGGAGGTCCAGGGGCGGTGCGGGACGAAGTCCGTGACGCTCACGACGGCCGTGCCGCCCGGTTCGTCGTCCGGAGCGGCACGGTCCGCCGGTCCGGGCTTCCACGGGGCGAACCAGATGGCGGCCGGCATGGCGTCTCCTCGCGGGCAGGTACAGCGGATGGATGGTCGAAGCGGGCGGTCAGGACCGTTGAAAACTGCACGGTCGTTCGTGCTAATATATCAGGCCCCTGATGCCTACCGAGGAGCTCGAGCATGAAACCCACCGAGGCCGTCGCGAGCACCGTCCTCAATACCGCCGCCCTGGTGTCGGGACGGCTGGCGGGCAAGGGCGCGTTCACCCTGTTCCACATGCCGCTCGCACGCAGCGGGCTGCGGTCCGCCGAGCGCGAGCTGTTCGAGAAGGCCGAGGTCGACCGCGTGGACGTCGGCGGCGGCAAGCAAGCGGTGACCTACCGCTGGGGCGACGGCAGCCGCCCCGTGCTGCTGGTCCACGGCTGGCAGTCGCGCGCCTCCCGGCTGTCCGCCTTCGTCCCGGGTCTGCTCGACCGCGGCCACAGCGTCATCGCCTTCGACGCGCCGGGGCACGGTGACGCGAACGGCCGCGGCACCACGATCCTGGAGTACCGCGACATCGTCTCCGCGCTGCACGACCGGTACGGCGCCTTCGAGTGCCTGATCGCGCACTCCCTCGGGGTGCTGGGGTCGTTCTACGGGCTCAAGCACGGGGTGACGGCGCGGAAGATCGTGACCATCAGCGGCGTCTGCGACTTCGACTACCTGGTCGAGGAGTTCTGCACCGAGCTCAAGGTGCGCGACCGGCTCAAGGCGCGGCTGCACGACGAGATCCGGACGAACCTCTTCCCCGACCTGCCTCCCGCCGAGGTGCCCTTCTCCATCACGGACGTCACGGGGATCGTGCGCTCGCCGATGCTGGTGATCCACGACGAGGACGACACCCGGATCCGGGTGACGCAGGGCCGCCGGCTGGCCGGGGCCTTCGGCGACCGGGCGCGGCTGGTCGTCACGAACGGCCTCGGTCACCGCCGGATCCTCGGCGACCCGGAGGTCGTACGGACCGTGCTGGACTTCATCGCCCAGGACCCGCGCCCGGCCGACGGGGCGGACCCCCGCGCGGTCGCGCTGGACTGAGTCGTTCCGGTTTCGCGCACGCTAACCGCACGAACGTCCGCTCATTGGTTATGATTGCTGTCGCCTCAACGGAACCGAGAAGTCCGGTGCCAGGAGAGTAGGTGCACATGGGCGTGGCAGGGACGCAGGCCGACGGCCGGATCGCGCGCGGCAACCAGACCCGGCAGATGATCCTCAGACGTGCGGTGGACATCGCCTCCGTGGAGGGCCTGGCGGCGCTGTCCATGGGACAACTGGCGAGCGACCTCAAACTGAGCAAGAGCGGCGTGTTCGCGCTGTTCGGCTCCAAGGAGGACCTCCAGCTCGCCACCATCCGCACGGCGATCACCGTGTATCTGGAGCATGTGGTCCAGCCGGCCCGTGACCTGCCCGCGGGCATCGGCCGGCTGTGGCGCCTGTGCACGGGGTGGCTCGCATACTCCCGCGAGCGGGTCTTCCCCGGCGGCTGCTTCTTCTACTCGGTCTCCGCCGAGTACGACGCCCGCGAGGGCAAGGTCCACGACACGCTCGCCTCGGCGCGCGCCAACTGGGTCTCGTACATGGAGCAGACCGCGCGCGAGGCCCAGCTGGCGGGCGAGCTGGCGGCCGACGCGGACGTCCCGCAGCTCGTCTTCGAGCTGGTGGCGCTGCTGGAGATGGCGAACGCCGAGTCCGTCCTGCACAACGACTTCGCGTGCTACGACAAAGCGGCCACCGCCGTGCTCAACCGCCTGCGCGCGGTGGCCACCGACCCGGCGCTGCTGCCCGACGCCCCCTGACGCGCCGCGCCGCACGCCCGGAACCGTGCGGCGGCGGCCCGTTCACCCGAGCGGGCCGCCGGGCCGCCGTCACGCGCCGATCGCGTGCACACCGCCGTCCACGTGCACGATCTCCCCCGTCGTCCGGGGGAACCAGTCGGAGAGCAGGGCGGCGACGGCGCGGGCCGCCGGTTCCGGGTCGGAGACGTCCCAGCCGAGGGGGGCCCGGGTCTCCCAGACCTCCCGGAACGTCTCGAACCCGGGGATGTGCCTGGCCGCCATCGTCTTCACCGGCCCCGCGGCCACCAGGTTGCAGCGGATGCCGCGCGGCCCGAGGTCGCGGGCGACGTAGCGGGAGGTGGCCTCGAGTGCCGCCTTGGCCACGCCCATCCAGTCGTACGCCGGCCAGGCCGTGCTCGCGTCGAAGTCGAGACCCACGATCGCTCCGCCGCGCTCCTCCATGAGCGGCAGGCACGCCACGGCGAGCGCCTTGAGGGAGTACGCCGAGACCTCGACGGCGGTCGCGACGGAGCCCCAGCCGGTGGCCAGGAAGTTGCCGCCCAGGGCGTCCTGCGGGGCGAAGGCGATGGAGTGCACGACGCCGTCGAGGCGCGCCTGCGCCCCCACCTGCTCCCGGATCCGGTCGGCGAGGCTCTCCAGGTGCGCCCGGTCCTGGACGTCGAGCTCGACGAGCGGGGCCGGGCGCGGCAGCCGCCTGGCGACGCGCTCGACGAGGCCGAGCCTGCCGTATCCGGTGAGGACCACCTCGGCGCCCTGTTCCTGGGCGATCCGGGCGGTGTGGAAGGCGATCGAGGACTCCATGAGGACGCCGGTGACCAGAACGCGCTTGCCCGCGAGAAGGCCGCTCATCGTGCCGCCACCTCGCTCCTGCGCTCGGCGGGGGCGGCAGCGCGGGCTCGGACGTCGGCACGGGCCGCCGGGGCCTGGGCATCGGCGGGGCCGGGGGCTCGTGCGACGGCTGGGTCGGGGGCTTCGCCGGCGGCCGGGTCCTCGCCCGTGACGAACCGGGCGATCTCGTCGACGACCCGGGGGGCTCCGAGGATCAGCCGGTGCCCGAGCCTGCGGGTGACGACCAGGCGCGCCCGTCCGCCGAGGGCCCCGGCGATGCGCTCCGCCTGCTCCGCGCCCACCGCCTCGTCGTTCTCGTCGTGGACGACGAGGAGCGGGACGGGCAGACGCGAGGCGAGGTGGAGGACGGAGAAGCGGGTCCACATGTCCTCGCCGGGGTAGAGGTCCCGCTCCAGACGGTGGCGCAGCTCGTTCTCCCGGTGCGGCTCCAGTCCCAGGTGGGCGCAGAAGGAGTCGACCAGATAGCCGAAGTCGGGCACGGAGCTGATCGCCACCATCCGTTCGCCGCGCACCCCCCCGGACAACGACAGGAGGGAGGCCAGCACGCCGAAGGAGTGGCCCACCACGGCCACGAAGTCCCCGTGCGAGCGGTGCAGTCGGTCGATGACGGCGCGGTACTCGAGGAGGGTCGTGGTGTCGCCCTCGGACTCGCCGTGTCCCGGCGCGTCGAAGGACACCGGGCTGTGGCCGAGTTCGACGAGCCGGGTGACGAGCTTGGCGTAGCGCGAAGCGCGCGACTCCCAGCCGTGCACGAGCAGCACCGGGCGCTCGCCGTCGCCCCAGGAATACGTGACGACCGTCCTGCCGTCGACGTCCAGCTCGCCGGTGCGCGCGCTGTCGATGACCGCCCGCTCGTCGGGGCGGGGCCTGCTGCGCCCCTGGGGCCGCCGGAAGAGGTCGAACAACCGCTCCCCCTCGGCACTCCGGACCGGGTCCACGGCCTCCGTCGCGGGATCCATGGCAGTGCCTCCAGATCGTTTCGGAGCGAGATAGTAGCACGATCGTTCGCTCATATTTAGGAGCAGTCTTGCGTACGGGTCTAGAAAAGTAAACGCACGGTCGTGCTAATGTGCGAAGGTCAGCACTCCCGCTTGGAGGACGCCATGACGCTCTCGCACCCCGCCCCCCGCCCCCCTCGGACCGCGGCGGACCGGCAGCCCGGCCCGAACCAGTGGTTCAAGGACCATCTGAACGCGGTGATCGACGCCGAACTCCTGAAGGACTGGCCCCCGCAGCCGGCCGGCGCGGCGCGGCCCGGGAAGGAGGACCGGCCATGACCGACGTGGAAGGCAGAAGCGGTGCCGGGCCCGGGATGCGCCTCGGCGTCGCGGTCGCCTCCGGCATGCTCAAGGGCGTCTACGGCCACGGCGTGCTGTCCGCCTTCGAGGAGCGCGGCCTGCGCGCCGACGTGTACGGCACGGCCTCGTCCTCGGGGCTCTCCGGCGGCCTCGCCGCGACGGGCCGGGCCCGAGGGGTCGGCGTGGACTACTGGCTGGGCGCCGCCGCGGCCTCCGTCGACAAGGGCATGAGCACCGTCGTCCTCGACAGCATCGCGGAGTACGGCCCCGGCCTGCGCGAAGGACTGTTCCGGCCCGGCGCCCCGGAGTTCCTGCTGGCCACCAGCAAGGTCACCGACGCTGCCGCCGCCGAGACCACACAGGGTCCCGGCGCGAAGGCCCTGGGCCGGCAGCTGTTGCGCGACGTCTTCACCGGGAACCGCGACTGGGTGGAGCGCAACCTCGCCCCCGTCGTCTTCTCCACGCACGCCGAGCCCGGCGACGGCCGGCCGCGCCTGACTCCGGAGAACTACGACGCCGTCGCCTACGCCTCGACGCGCATGCTGCACGCCTGGTCGGTCCCCGCCGAGGTCGACGGAGAGGCGTACGTGGACGCCTCGTACACCTGCTCCTGCCCGGCGCGTGAGGTCGCCGCCCGGGGCGTGGACGTGCTGATCGCGATCGGCTCCGACCCGTTCCCGCTCTTCCGCGACCTCTACGCCTCCGAGGAGATCGTCGACGGCTCCGGGCTGGACGGGGCCCGGGTCCTCGTCGTCAAGCCGGACCGGGATCTCAAGGAGCTGGGCGTGGACTACGCCGCGGCGACCGCCGAGGGGCTCGCCGAGGCGTACGGGACCGGTCTCGCCGCCGGGCACCGCTTCGTGGACGGACACCCCGAGCTGGCCGGCGCGCACGGTGCCCGACGGGAGGGCGTCGCATGACCCACGTCGTCACCGAGCAGTGCGTGCACTGCAAGTACGCCGAGTGCGTCACCTACTGTCCGGTCGCCTGCTTCCGCGAGGCCGGCGCGTTCCTCGTGATCGACCCCGAGGAGTGCATCGACTGCGGCAACTGCGTGGAGGCCTGCCCGGCCGACGCGATCTACCCGGAGGACGAGCTGCCGCCCGAGCTGGCGCCGGCTCTCGAGTGGAACGCCCGGCTCGCTCCCCGGCTGCCCCTGGCCACGACGGACGTGGTGCCGCTCGCCGGCCCGGACGAGTGGCTCGGACGGCCGGACAAGTGGCACACGCTCCCGGAGGAGGAGGCTCCCCGCGCCACCTGCTCCTGACCGGACCCGCACCTGCTCCCGCTCCGGGACCTCCTGCCGGCGCTCGCGGTGCGGCGGCCCCGAACCCCGGCGGCCCGTTCCGCCCACCACGAAGGGGGCGGCCGAGTTCCGGCCGCCCCCTTCGCCGTGCCCGCCGGCCGCCCCGGCTCAGGCCGCGGCGGCCTCCCGTTTCGCGCGCGCCGCCCTGATGCCCTCGCGGCGGTCGGTGAAGGAGGTCGCCTTCTCGTCCAGCTGGGCGACGAACCGGGCGAGTTCCTCCCGTGCCGCCTCCCCCGGCGCGCCGAGGCCGTCCCGCTCGAAGACCCGCAGCTTGCGCAGGACGGGCATGACGACGCTGTCGTGGTGGAGGCGCAGGTCGTAGATGCCGGCGATGGCGATCTCCGCCGACTTGCGGCCGAAGTCCCTGATCGTGGAGCCCGGCATCTCGAACCCGACGACGACGTCCCGGACCGCCCGCATGGCCGTGTCGGGCGCGAGTTCGAACGCGGCCTCGACCAGGTTGCGGTAGAAGACCATGTGCAGGTTCTCGTCCGCGGCGATCCGCGCGAGCAGCGCGTCACAGCGCGGATCCGTGCTCGCCTGCCCGGTGTTGCGGTGCGAGATGCGCGTGGCCAGCTCCTGGAACGCGGCGTACGCGATGGCGTGCAGCGCGCTGAAGCCGTCGGGGCGGTCGTAGCCGCCCGACATGTGCGTCATCCGGGCTCGTTCCAGGGCCCTGGGGTCGACGGCCCGGGTGACCAGGAGGTAGTCGCGCAGGGCGGTGCCGTGCCTGGCCTCCTCCGCGGTCCAGCGGTCGACCCAGGTGCCCCACGCGCCGTCCTTGCCGAACTCGGCCACCGCGAAGTGGTAGCCGGGCAGGTTGTCCTCGGTCAGGAGATTGACCACCAGGGACGTGCGGGCCACTTCGGGCAGCGTGGCCTCCTCGTCGCTCCACGGCTGCCCGTCGAGCGGGCCGTCGAACGTACGGCCCTCGCTCCACGGGATGTACTCGTGCGGGAACCACTCCTTGGCGACGGCCAGGTGACGGTGGAGGTTGCTCTCCACCACCGGTTGCAGTTCCGCGAGCAGGGAGTGCTCGGCTCGCGCGACCGTGCGGTCGGATCGATCGATGGGGGGCATCGTGCTCTCTTCTTCACAATGTCGCGGGAGCCGTCGACCCCCGCCGGGCCTGACGGTCACGTGTTCGGCGCGAACCGGGACCGGATCGCGGGCGCCGTGACGGCGGCCGCCACGGCCCCGATGCCGCAGGCGAGGAACACCTGGAGATAGCCCTCGTCGTCGAGGACGTCGAAGCGCGCGAGGATCGCCGCGAGGACGGCGATGCCGAGGGCGCCGCCGATCTGCCGGGTCGTCATGAGCAGACCCGTGCCGGAGGCGAAGCGCTGCGGCGGCAGCGAGGCCGTGGCCGCGTTGGAGATCGCGGTCAGGGCCGCGCCGATGCCGATGCCGGCGACGATGCCGAGGGGCAGCCAGACCGCCGCGTACTGCTTCTCCGGGCCGAGGAGGAGGTACATCGCGACACACGAGGCGCCGAAGAGCGCGGAACCGATGGCGACGGCGGCCCACTGGGCGGCCGGACCGACCCGGCGCCCCACGATCGTCGCCCCGATCGCGGCGGCGAAGGCGCCCGGCGTCACCGCGAGACCGGCCTTCAGCTCGGAGTAGCCCCACACCGCGTTGAGGAACAGCAGGGAGCTGAGCAGATAGGAGTACATCGCCGCGCCGAAGAGCACCGAGGTCGCGTTGGTGGCCGCGAAGGCACGGCTGCGCCACAGGTCGAGTTCGAGGGCGGGCGCGGCGTGCCGCCGGGAGAGCAGCAGGGCCAGCCCGAGCACCAGGACGCCGCCGATCAGCAGGCCGAGTACGCGTCCGCTGCCCCAGCCCCACTCGGTGCCCTGGGTCACGCCGAAGACGACTCCGCCGACGCCCAGCGCCAGGGCGAGGGTGCCGACGGGGTCGGGCAGCCTGCGCCCGCTCGGCGCGTCGGTGGTGAGCCTGGCCGCTCCGGCCAGGATGGCGAGCCCGATCGGCAGGTTGATCAGGAAGACGCTGCGCCAGCCCCAGACGTCCACCAGCAGTCCGCCGAGGCTCGGGCCCACGGCGGCGGCCATGCTGCCGACCGCGCCCCAGACGCCGACGGCCACCTGCCGGCGGGCCGGGGGCGTGTGCTGGAGCACCAGTCCGAGCGCCGAGGGGATGAGTCCCGCGGCTCCCACTCCCTGCAGCGCACGGGCGGCGATCAGCATCGGCACGCCCGCCGCGAGCCCGCTCAGCAGTGAGGCCACGATGAACACGGCCGTGGACCACAGGAACAGCTTCTTGCGGCCGATGACGTCGGCGACCCGGCCGGCCACGGCGAGCAGCGCCGCGAAGACGACGGTGTACGAGGTGACGACCCAGGTCAGCTGGGACAGCGAGGCGTCGGGGAAGTCGACGCGCAGGTCCGCGAAGGCGATGTTCACGACCGTGGTGTCGAGCACCGCGAGGAAGGTGGCGCCCGAGGCGACGAGGAGGGCGAGCTTGGCCGTGGCCGCGGCGGACTGCTGCGCCTGCCCGGCGTCCTCCGGCTGCTTGGTTCTGGCCGGACCGGTGTCCGACGAGTGGGGTGAGGCGGTCGTCATGCGAGGTGGTCCCTTCGTCTGATGCGCCGCCGTCGCCCGTCCGCAGCGGCCGCACCCGCCCCGTAAAACTAAACGATCGTGCGTTCAGTTAAAAGAGGGGCCCGACCGATTAGGGCACGGGGAAGCCGTCCGTCCTCCCGGCGGGCGCCCTCTCGCCCGGCGCCGTGCGGCGGCTCGAGGACGTCCGCAAGCAGGACCGGACGCGTTTCGCCGCGCCTGTCACGAATCATCCACATCGCTGCGTCCGGCTTCCCTCGGCATATGCGCCGGACGCCCCCTGCGGGAATTGGCCGGAAAGCACTCCCGGTTGCGGGTGCCGACCCGGGACCGGCGCGATCCGAAGCGCGCGCCGCCGGCGGGCGGGGGCGCGGAGGGCGGGGCGACGGGGACCGGTGCGGCCGCGGTCGCCCGCCGCCGCCGTGGACCGGACCGACGGCGCACCGGCGCCCCGGACCCGTCTCATGCCCCCACGGCCACACCGGTCAGGCTCAGGCCGCCGGCAGCGCGCTCCTGGATCAGGCCGCGCCCCCGCACCCCGCGTGCCAGGGCGTCGTTGAGGTGGGCCCCGGCGGTGCCGGGTTCCGACGGGGCCTTCGCCAGTTCCCGCAGGGCGTCCACGGCCGCGTCCAGTTCGAGGACCAGCTCCGTCAGCACCTCCGCGACCGCCGACGCGTTCGAGCTGAGGATGTCGGTCCACAGGTCGGCGTCGCCCGCGGCGATCCGGGTGGCGTCCCGCAACCCCTGGCCGGCCAGCCGCAGATGGGACTCGTCGCCGTGCAGCAGCCGGGCCGCGAGGAGGCTCGCGACCAGGTGCGGGGTGTGCGAGACCAGGGCCACCGCCCGGTCGTGCTGGTCGGGTTCCATGACGACGGGCCGTGCCCCGCACAGTTCGGCGAGTTCACGCGCCCGGACCACGGCCCGGTCGCCGGCGCTGCCGGCCGGGGTGAGCACCCAGGGCCTGCCCCGGAAGAGGTCGGCCCGCGCCGCGAGCGGGCCGGACTGCTCCCGGCCCGCCATCGGGTGGCCGCCCACGAACCGGGTCAGGTCGCAGCCCAGCCGCGCCGCCTCCTCCAGCGGCCGCACCTTCACGCTCGACACGTCGGTGAAGTCCTGGGCCAGCCCTCGCGCCTGCTGCTCGTGCAGACACGCGGCGACATGCTGCGGCGGTACGGCGATGACGGCCAGGTCGACCGGTGCGCGGGGCGCCCCCACCACGCCGGCGCCCAGGTCGGCCGCGGTCCGCGCGGCGTCCGGGTCGGCGTCGAGGAGGTGGGGGGTGATGCCCCGGGCCCGCAGGGCCAGCGCGATCGACGTGCCGATCAGCCCGGTTCCGACCACCGCGGCACTGCGCATCAGCGGCTGCGCCACAGCACGGGGAGGAACTCGGGGTCGCTGTAGTCCGGCGTCCCCTCGGGCGTCTTGCGCACCACGACGTCGTGGTTGTAGGTGACGTCCGTGCCGTCGGAGCGGCGGAAGGGACGGTAGCGGTTCTCGCCGTCCTGGAGGTGGAAGGAGATCGCACGGCGCGGGCGGTCGCTCACGTTGGCGCCGCTGCCGTGGTACGTGCGGCAGTGGTGGAAGCTGACGTGGCCCTTCGGGATCATCATCGGGACCTTGCGCACCTCGACGCCGTTGTACGCGGCGTTCTCGTCCAGCATCTGGTCGAGTTCGCTGCGGTCGCGCTCGGCGAAGTGCAGGGACGTCTCGTCGTTGGCGGCCGTCTCCTTCCACCGGTGGCTGCCGTCCACCATCGTGATCGTGCCCATCTCCTCGCCGCAGTCGTGGAAGGGGATGAACGCGGTCAGCATCCGCTCGGAGGTGGAGGTGGCCCAGTAGTGCCGGTCGAAGTGCCAGGGCACGATGTTGGACTGCTCACCGGCGACCGGCGGCTTGTAGATCAGGGTGGACTGGAAGACCCGTATCTCCTCGGCCTCGGTGAGCCGGGCGGCCACCGCGCCGAGCAGCGGCTTGCGCAGGATGCGGCCGATCGTGTCGTCCTCGTAGTGGATGTAGTCGTTGTGCCGCTGCACGGGGCCGTGCCCGGGCTCCCAGTAGGCGAGCTTGGGCGGGCGCACCGGCAGGGTGCGGTCGCGGTGTCCCGCGTAGAAGCGCTCGCTGGCCGACTCCAGGAGGTCGACCTCCTCGTCGGTGAAGATCTTCTTGGACAGGTACCAGCCGTGCTCGGCGTAGAAGTGGACTTCCTCGTCGGTGGGCAGGAGCGCGCGCTCCTGCTCGGTCAGCGTGAACGGTGCGGTGTCCTGATCAGTCATGGTCTTCCTCGAGTGCTGCGGTTGCGGACGGTGGAGAGGTGCAGGCACGAAGGACGCCGGCCGCGGCGTCAGGCCGGCGCCTTCTCGCGGGCCACGGCCTCGTAGAGGGCCTTGATGTTGCCGCTGCCGAAGGTGCGGGCGCCGTGCCGGTCGATGACCTCCCAGAAGAAGGTCTTCCGTACGTGCATGGACTGGGTGAAGATCTGGAAGACCTGCCCCCAGTGGTCCTGGTCGACCAGGACGTTGGTGCGGCGCAGGTCGTCGACGCGCAGGTCGGGCTCGCCCATGCGCTCGGTCAGCTCGTCGTAGTAGGCGCCGGGCGTGTCCAGGAACGTGACGCCGCGGGCCTCCATCGCCGGGACGGCGGTGACGATGTCGTCGGTGAGCAGGGCGAGGTGCTGCACGCCGGCACCGCCGTGGCGGGCCAGGAAGGCGTCGATCTGGCCGGGCTTGCGGTCGGTCACGGGCTCGATGAGCGTGAAGGTGACCTTGCCGGACGGGCTCTGCACCACCTTGGAGTCCATGGCCTGCTCGCCGACCTCGATGAACTCCTCGAAGATCTGGCTGAAGCCGAAGACCTTCTCGTAGAAGGCGACCGTCGACCGCAGGTCTCCGGCGGGCAGGCAGATCGCCGCGTGGTCGACGGTGTGGAGCAGCTGCTCGCTCTCGTCGGGGTCGGCGGCGAAGATGTCCATCGTCCCGGGCAGGAAGTCGGCGCGGTCGCCGGCGCGCTGCACGAAACGGTGCGCGACGTCTCCGAAGCCGAGCACGGAGGCGGTGACGACCTCGGCTCCGCCGCGGCTGTGCACGACGGGCCGCTCCACCGGGGTCGCCCCCCGCTCGACGGCCGTCTCGAACGCCTCGACGGCGTCGGTGACCTCGAAGGCGATGGTGGCCACGCCGTCGCCGTGCTGGGACACGTACGCCGCCGCCGGGTGGTCGGGGGTCAGCGCGGACGTGAGCACGATGTCGATGCCGCCCTGGCTCAGCAGCAGGGAGCGGCTGTCCGGCCGGCCCGTCTCGGGGCCGGCCTGGCCGCGCAGCCGGAAGCCGAACGCGGTGCAGAGGTAGAACGCGGACTGCTGGGCGTCGCCGACGTGGAACTCGACGTGGTCCACGGCTCCGATGTTCACTTGTGGTCTCCCTCGTGGTGTCGCTTGCTGCGGGTGCTGGCCGTGCCGAAGAGCAGGCTGACGTTGTGGCCGCCGAAGGCGAACGAGTTGGAGATGGCAGCCTGGACGGGCACGCGCCGGGCCTCGCCCCGCACGTGGTCGAGGTCGCAGGCCGGGTCGACGTCGGTGAGGTTGTGGGTGGGCGGCAGCGCGCCGCGCGCGATGGCGAGGGCGCAGACGGCCGCTTCCACGGCGCCGGAGCCGCCGAGCAGATGGCCGGTCATCGACTTGGTGCTGCTGACGGCCGGGGAGCGGTCCCCGAACACGGCGTGCACGGCCCTCGTCTCGGCGACGTCGCCCAGCTTGGTGGCCGTGCCGTGGGCGTTGATGTAGCCGACGTCGTCGGGCGTCAGCCCGCCGGTCCGCAGCGCCCCGCGCATGGCCTGCGCGGCGCCCTCGCCGTCCGGGCGCGGCGCGGTCGGCTTGAAGGCGTCGGTGGTGGAGCCCCAGCCGAGGAGGTCGGCGTAGCCCGCCGCGCCGCGGGCGTCCGCGTGGTCGGCGCGCTCGATCACCAGCACCCCGGCGCCCTCCGCGAGGACGAAGCCGTTGCGGCGGCGGTCGAAGGGGCGGCTGGCCGCCTCGGGGTCGTCGTCCCAGCCGCTGGCCAGCGCCCGGGCGTGCGCGAACGCCAGCGCGGACGTCGCGTTGAGCGGGGCCTCGGCTCCGCCGCAGACGACCACGTCGGCCTCGCCGTACCGGATCAGCCGGGCGGCCTCCGCCACGGCGTGGGCGCCGGCGGCGCAGGCCGTGGAGACGGCCGAACTCCAGCCCCGGATGCCGTGCTTGATGGCGATGCGGGCGGCCGCCATGTTCGGCAGCATGCCGGGCAGCAGGTAGGGGCTGACCGCCGTCGGGCCGCGCCCGACCCGCTCGTGGGCCTGTGCCTCGTACGTGGTCAGACCGCCGGCGCCGCTGGAGACGACGACCGCGACCCGCTCCGGGTCGGCGTTCTCGCCCACCACGAGCCCCGCGTCGGCGAGGGCGTCGTCGGCGGCGGCCAGCGCCATCAGGGCGAAGCGGTCGACGAGCCGGCCCTCGCTGGGCGGCAGCACCTCCCGCGCCTCGATGTCCGGGGCGATGCCGGCGGTGCCCACGGTGCCGTCGAGCAGATGTCCCTCCGGCGGTCGCCGCAGGCCCGACTTGCCGTGGCACAGGGCGTCGAAGGTGTCGGCGGCGCCGCGGCCGAGCGGGGTGAAGGTGCCGAGGCCGGTGATGACGGCGCCGGGAAGCGCGGCGGTCATGCGGCCACCTGCTTCGCGGAGGACTCCCGGCCGAGCAGTTCGCCGTCGAGGAACCGCTGGCGCAGCAGGAACTTGCGCACCTTGCCGGTGGCGCCGAGCGGGATGCGGTCCGGGCTGACGACGACCACGCGGTCGACGGTCTCGGCCACCCGCGGATCCAGCGCGGCGAGCACCTGCGCCGTGCGGTCGGCCTCCTGGTCGGCCTCCGGGTCCAGCATCAGCAGCACCGACGTGACGACCCGGCCCTCGCTCGGCACGGCGACGACGGTGCACTCCAGCACGTCGGCGCAGTCCGCCAGCACCCGCTCCTCGCAGAGCATGGTGTAGAGGCGGTGGCCGTCGCCGAGGTCCACCGCGTCCACGGCACGGTCGACGTGGTAGTAGTAGCCGTCCTCGTCGCGGTAGACGAGGTCGCCGGTGAGGAAGTAGCCGTCCCGGCGGGTGCGGTAGGTGGTCACCGAGTCGTTCCAGTAGCCCAGCGACAGCGTGGGCGCGCTGATGGCGAGCTGGCCGACCTCGCCGACGCCGAGCCGCTCGCCCTCGTCGTCGACGACCGCCACGTCGGAGAAGGCGTGCGGCTTGCCGATGCAGCGGCCGTAGCGGCTGGTGTCGGGGGTGTGGGTGATGTGGAACTGGGAGTGCCCCATCTCCGAGGAGCCGAGGCCGTCCACGAAGAACGAGCCGCGGGTTTGCACCCGTCCCTGCGCGGTGACGGACTCGCGCGTGCCGGTGGCGATGAGCTTGCGGATGTGCGCCTCGTGCGCGCAGTCCCCGGTGTTCCACCAGGTGCGCACCGAGTCCATGGCACGGCGGGACAGGTCCTCGCCCGCGAGCTCGGACCAGGTGGCGGCGAAGCCGAGGACGCTGGCCGGCTGCCAGGACTCGATGGCGTCGAGCACCGCGGACCCGGTCTGCCGGGACATCACGGCCAGCTGTGCCCGGTTGGTCAGGGCGAGGTTGACGGCGATGACCGTGGCCGCGTGCGCCGAGGGCAGGGCGCCCAGCATGCGGTCCAGGCCCTGGCCCTTGGGCAGCGAGAGCCGGTGGCGGATGGCCGCGAACAGACTGTGGTGGGAGTGGATCACGGCCTTGGGCAGGCCGGTCGTCCCGGAGGAGTGGGTGATGACCACGGGCTCGTTGCCGTGGTGCCGGTAGGGCCTGGGGGCCTCGTCGGGGTCGCCCTTGCCGAGGTCGGCGGGGTCCGCGAGCAGCGGCGTGGTGTTGCTGGCCGAGGACAGCGCGTCCCAGTGCGGCACGTCGGCGACGACCCCGACGGCACGCAGCCGCCTGATGTACTCGGCCGCCTGCTCGGCGGGCACCCTGCCGTTGACGAGCGCGGGGATCGCGCCCAGGCGGACCAGCGCCAGGTAGCCGAGGACCTGGTCGGCGCCGTCCGTCACCCAGACGGCGACCGCGTCGCGGGGCCTGACCCCGAGGGAGTGCAGCACCGAGGCCCGGGCGGCGACGCGCTCGCCGAGCTGCGCCAGGGTCAGGGCCTGCCAGGCCGGGTGGCCGTCCACCTCGGTGTCGAAGGTCAGGGTCGGAGTGTCGAGGCGGGTGCCCCGCTCGATCAGTGTGGTCAGCACGTTGCCCACGCCCAGCCGTTGATCGGCCGCGAGTTCCGCGCGCTCGTTCTTCGGGTTCATTCCCGGGGTCCCTCTTTCGGGCCTTGTGTCTCGTCTTCGCGTACGGCTGCGCCGTCACGGTTGTCTCGTACGGCCGCGCCGGTCACGGCTCCTCGTCCCCGGCCGCGCCGGTCGGGCCCCGGTGCACGGTTCGCCCGTCACGGCCTTCGGGTACGGCTCGGTCGCGGGGCGGCCGTTTCGCGTACGGCTTCGCTCCGCGCCCCTCCCGCCCGGCGCCGGGGCGCCCGGGCCGGGAGGGTGCGCGCGTGTCAGGCCGTCGCCGGCCGCGGGGTCACCTGGTCGCGGCGGCGGAGGAGGCGCGGTCGACGATCTCCTTGACGAGACCGGAGACGGTCAGCAGCGCGACGGTCTCCATCTCGTCCTCCTCGAACTTCACTCCGTACGTGTCCTCGACCTGGATGGCGATCTCGGCGACCGAGAGCGACTCGAGGTCCAGGCCGGCCGGGCCGAGCGGGGTGTCGCCGGTGACGTCGGACACGTCGTAGTTCATGTTCTTCAGCGCCTCGATGATGAACTTCTCGACTTCAGCGGACATTTGATTGACTCCTGCTTCATGGATGGGCGCCCGGGTCTGGACCCGGACACGGTGACGGTGCTGTGGTGCACCACGGACGGGAACGAGCGCCGGCTGGCGCGCGCCCTGCTGCTGCGGAACGCGGCCGGAATGCTCGGCGTCCCGGAGTCCGGGGTCTGGGTGGAGCACGAACCCGGCGGCCGCCCGTATCTCGGCGGGGCCGGAGCAGGTGTGCGGGTGAGCGTGGCCCACACGCGGGGAGCGGTGGCGATCGCCCTGACCGGCGGAGTTCCGGTGGGCGTCGACGTCGAGAGGGTGCGGCGGCTGCGCGCCGAGTCGATGGCCCGGGCGTGGCTTCATCCCGCGGAGGCGGCCTGGATCGGCGGGCTGCCCGAGCCGGAACGCTCCGTCGCCTTCCTGTGGTTGTGGACGCAGAAGGAGGCGGTCGGCAAGGCGCTGGGCCGCGGACTGCGCGGCGGCGGCATGAGCCGTCGTATGCCGGTCGAGGAGTGCTGGCCGCCGGGTCCGGGCGCCCGGGCTCCGCGCCCGCTGCCCGACGACGGCGGTCTCGCGTCCTGCGCGGTCCTGGTGGACGACGGCCGCCATGTCGTCGGCGTCGCGCTGTGCGGTGACGCCGCGGGCGGTTCAGGCGAGGGCGGTGTCCGCGTTCAGGTGCACCGGGTCACCGGAGCCCCGGCCTGAGTCGTCCGGCGCGGCGGCGGACCGCACGGCGGCGCGCAGGATCTCTGCGTTGCGCACGGGCTTGCCGGTGACGGTACGGGGGATGTCGGGCAGGTCGTGCAGCGTGCGGGGGCGCTTGTACGGCGCGAGGCGCGCCGCGAGCCGGGCGGGGAGGCCGTCGAAGGCCGCCCGGTCCGTGACAGTCACGAAGGCCTCGATGCCGGTGCCCTGCACGACGACGGCGTCGGTGACCCCGGGCATGGCGGTGAGGGCCTCCTCGACCTCGGCGAGGTCGACCTTGAGGCCGCCGATGGAGACCTGCGAGTCCATCCTGCCGTGGACGGTGAGCAGGCCGGTGGCCTCGTCGATGCTGCCGGCGTCCTTGGTGCGCAGCCAGCCGTCGACGAAGCGGGTCGGGTCGCTCGGGCCCACGTACGGGGTGGCCGGGAGGCCGAGCAGGATCTGTCCGTCGTCGACGCGCACCCTCATGCCGGGCGCGGGCGTCAGACCGGGGCGGGTGGATCCGGTGAGGTCGGTGGCGATGACGCCGACCTCGGTCATGCCGTACATGACGCCCAGGTCGGCGCGGTAGTTGCGGGTGAACCGCTCCCAGACGTCCGTCCTGACCAGTTCGCCGCCGACGATCATGCGGCGCAGCTGGGGAAGGCGGGGCGGGGTCTGGGGCGCGGTGAGGAGCGCCGCCTGCGAGGGGACGCCGAGGACGGTGGTGGGCTCGTCGCCGGCCGCGACGGCCTTGAGGATGCCGTCGACCGTCTGGGTGCCGGGCAGGACGACCTCGGATCCGGAGGCGAGTCCGTGCAGCAGTCCGCCGATCAGGCCGAGGACGTGGACGACCGAGGCGAGCACGACGGTGCGTTCGCCCCGGCGGGGGAAGCCGTCGAGCCGGGAGTAGCGGTCGAGTTCCTCCAGGAGGCTGCCGACCGTGCGGCCGATCACCTTGGAGGGGCCGGTCGAGCCGGAGCTGAGCTGGAGCAGCGCGTGCGGCGAGGCGGCCGGGCGGCCGCCGTGCAGGGGGGTGATGCGGGTGGTCAGTTCGAAGTATCCGCGCAGCCGGCCGGTGGCCTCCTCGACGGGTTCGACGACCAGTTGCGGAGTGAGCCGCGCGATGGCCTTGCCGACCTCGTAGGTCGTCAGCCGGTGGTCCAGGAGCGCGACCTGGGCGCCCGTGCGCCACCCGGCGAGCATGGCGACGATGCAGGCGAGGGAAGGGGGTATCCGCACGGCGAGCGTGCCGCCCGGCACGAGTCCGGCGGCCCGCAGACGTTCCTGCTCCTCGGCGACGAGCCGGCGCAGCTCCGCCAGGCTCACGGGCCTGCCCAGGTGGAGGGCGGTTCTGCGACTGTCCCCCTCGAGCAGTATGTCGTCGATCCAGGCGCCTTCACTGCAAACGGTCCTTTTCGGTACCGCTTCCCCCACTGAAATCCCCACCCATCGAAAAACCGATACGGTCCTGCCGCCGTACTCACCCCGTGGCAGCAGATTCATCGTTGCTCACTACCTGCGAGTAAGCAAGTAAAGGCGATGAAGTGTTGCACGTCACCATATGACCTGCGGAGTTGTTCTCGAGCATGCCGAATACCCCCATTCATTTCCCGAGGGGCAGATGAATGGGGGTGACCCGAGGGTCAAAGAGATTTCACCGCCGGGTAACCCCCGACGGGCCGAAAAGCGGAACCCGAGGCACCCCCATAAGGGCCATGACCTCCTCGAACTCCTCCGTGAGCGTCCGGAGGACGGCGGACGCGCCGACGCTTCCGGAATGTGCGAGTCCCCACAGAACGGGACGCCCCACAAAAACGAAATCGGCGCCCAGGCAGAGCGCCTTCGCGATATCGGCACCGTGCCGTACCGCACCGTCCAAGATCACGGGACAGCGCCCCGCGACGATCTCGGAAATTTCCGGGAGCGCTTCCACCGCAGGTTGCGCAAAATCGAGCTGCCGCCCTCCGTGATTGGACACGACAATGCCGTCGACCCCGTGCTTCACGGCCAGCTCGGCATCCTCCGCGGTCAGCAGGCCCTTCAGCACGAGGGGGAGACTGGTGCGCTCGCGCAGCCAGGCCAGGTCCTCCCAGGTGATGGTGGCGTCGAACTGCTCCCGGGAATGGCGTGCCACGGCGGACTCCCGCGAAGCGCCGACGTGGGAGGCCGACATGACGGAGGGGTCGACGTTCACCGCGCGGACGCCCTCCGGTATCGCGAAGCCGTTGCGCGCGTCGCGCGGACGGCGGGCGACTCTCGGCGCGTCGACCGTCAGGACCAGCGCACGGTACCCGGCGGCCTCCGCCCGCCGGACCAGGGCGATCATCGGCTCGCGCCGTTTGAGCCAGTAGAGCTGGAGCCACAGGGGCCCCGTCGCCTCGGCGGCGATGTCCTCCAGGGTGCGGCTCGCGAACATGCTGACGGTGAACAGCACGCCCGCCTCGCCGGCGGCGCGCGCGGTGGCCACCTCGCCGTCGGGGTGGGCGAGCCGGTGGTAGGCCATGGGCGCGATGCCCAGCGGCGCCGCGAGGTCCGCGCCCAGCACCGAGGCGCCGGGGTCGCAGTCCGACACGTCGACGAGGCAGCGGGGCCGCAGCCGGAGCCGGTCGAGGGCCTCGCGGCCGGCCGACAGCATCGACTCGGTCCCGCTCCCGCCTGCCAGGAAGTCCCACACCGGACCCGGCAGCCGCTTCCTCGCGGCCGCCTCGTACTCGTGAAGCGCCATCGGCACCACTGCGAACACCCCCGTGTTCTCGCTCGCTCTCGCGCGCTCTGCCGTGCTTCCCAACTAACCGCACGGGCGTACACTAACCGAACTCTCCCACATGTCCGCACGGTCGTCCACATACTCCGGTATCCGGCCGACCGGGAACGGCGGACGACCTCGACGGGAGGTGACTAGGAGGTGTCCCTTGGCAGGGACAGGCACGGACGGACGGATCGAACGCGGCAACCAGACCCGGCGGGCGATCCTCCACAAAGCCGTCAGGATCGCGTCGGTGGAGGGCCTCGAAGGCCTGTCGCTCGGCCGCCTCGCGGGCGAGCTCTCCCTCAGCAAGAGCGGGGTGTTCGCCCTGTTCGGGTCGAAGGAGGAGCTGCAACTCGCCACCGTGCGCGCCGCCGTCAAGGTCTTCATCGAGCGCGTCGTGCAGCCGACCCGCGACCTGCCCGCCGGCCTCGGCCGGCTGCGGTGCCTGTGCGGCAACTGGCTCCTCTACTCGGAACAGCGCGTCTTCCCCGGCGGATGCTTCTTCTACTCGGTCTCGGCGGAGTACGACGCCCGCCAGGGCAAGGTGCACGACGCCGTGGCGAGCGCGCACGGCAACTGGTTCACCCTCGTCGAGCAGACCATCGACGAGGCCAAGGAGGCGGGCGAGATCCGCCCGGCCACGGACTCGGCCCAGCTCGCCTTCGAGCTCGTCGCCCTCCTGGAAATGGCCAACGCCGAATCCGTACTGCACGGAAACTTCACCTGCTACCGCAGGGCCGCCGACGGCATCATCAGCCGGCTGCGCGACGCCGCGACCGACCCGTCGCTGCTGCCCGACACCCTTGAACCGCCCGTGACCACAGTGCTCGCGGGCCCGGACCGGAGGCACCATGCCATTTGATCCGCAGTTGCAGACCCTGTACGACCGTCGCGCGGCGCAGGGCGTGCGCCCGCTGTACACGATGACGCTGGAGGAGGCGAGAGCCGCCGACCTCGCCGCCATCCAGGCCGGGGCCGGCACGCCCGAGCCGGTGGACCAGGTGCTGGACCTCACCGTCGACGGCCCCGGCGGCCCGCTGCCGGTGCGCGTCTACCGTCCGGCTGGCCAGGGGCCGTTGCCCGTGCTCGTCTACTTCTTCGGCGGCGGCTGGACCCTGGGCTCCCTGGACACCGGCGACGCGCTCTGCCGCAGCCTCGCCAACTCCGTCGGCTGTCTCACCGTCGCCGTCGGCTACCGCCTGGCGCCCGAGCACAAGTTCCCCGCCGCTCCCGAGGACTGCTTCGCGGGCGTCCGGTGGGCCGCCGAGCACGCCGCGGAGTTCGGCGGGGACACGAGCCGGCTGGCCGTCGCCGGCGACAGCGCCGGCGGCAACCTCGCCGCGGCCGTGACGCTCATGGCCCGTGACGCGGGCGGCCCCGGCATCCTGACCCAGCTGCTCGTCTACCCGAACACCGACTACCTGGCGGACACCCCGTCACGGCGGGAGAACACCGACCCGCTGCTCTTCAACGACAAGTCGGTGCACTGGTACTGGGACAACTACCTCGCCGCCCCCGAGGACGGCGCCCACCCCCTCGCCTCCCCGCTGCGCGCCCCCGACCACTCCGGGCTGCCGCCCGCGCTGGTGATCACCGCCGAGTACGACCCGCTGCGCGACGAGGGCGAGAGCTACGCCCGGCGGCTGCGGGAGAGCGGGGTGCCCGCCGAGTCGACCCGCTACCCGGGCATGGCGCACGGCTTCTTCACCATGTCCGGCACGCTGGACGCGGCCCGCCGGGCCGTGGAGCAGGCCGCCGCCCACCTGCGCACCGCCTTCGCCGACGCCGCCACGAAGGGCTGAGCCGTGACGGACACCACCGCCATCCCGGCGCTCGCCCTCCAGGACCTGCACGCCTCGCTCACCGACCCGGTGCTCGACGCGATGAACTTCCTCAACGAGGTCGTCGCCCGCTTCCCCGAAGCCCTGTCCTTCGCGCCCGGCAGGCCGTCCGAGGGCGCGTTCGAGACCGACGACCTCGCCCGCCACCTGCGCTCGTACACCGACCACCTGGAACACGCGCGCGGCTGGTCGAAGGACCGGGTCCGCACCCACCTCTTCCAGTACGGGCGCACCAACGGCATCATCCACGAGCTGATCGCCCGCACCCTGGCCAACGACGAGCAGATCCACGTGCCGCCGGAGTCGATCGTCGTGACGACCGGCTGCCAGGAAGCCATGCTGCTCACCCTGCGGGCGCTGTTCGCCGGCCCCGAGGACACGCTCCTGGTCAGCTCCCCCTGCTACGTCGGCATCACCGGCGCCGCCCGGCTGCTCGACATCGCGACCCACCCGGTGCCGGAGGGCGCCGACGGCCCCGACCCCGAGGCCTTCCTGGCCGCCGCGCGCGGGCTGCGCCGGGCGGGCAGGCGGCCGCGCGCGCTGTACGTGGTCCCGGACTTCGCCAACCCGTCGGGCACCAGCATGAGCGTCGCCGCGCGGCAGCGGCTGCTGGAGGTCGCGGCGGAGGAGGATCTGCTCGTCCTGGAGGACGATCCCTACGGGTTCTTCGTCCGGTCCGGCTCCGCACGCCCCACGCTGAAGTCGCTGGACCGCGAGCGACGGGTGCTGCACCTGGGCTCGTTCGCCAAGACCGCGCTGCCCGGCGCGCGCGTCGGCTACGTCGTCGCCGACCAGGAGGTCGTCGGCCCGGCCGGACGGCGTTCGCTGCTCGCCGACGAGCTCTCCAAGATCAAGAGCATGACGACGGTCAACACCTCGGCCGTCGCCCAGGCCGTCATCGGCGGACTGCTCGTGGAGTGCGACTGCCGGCTGCGCGAGGCCAACGCCGGGGCCATCGCCCACTACGCCACCAACCTGGCCACCCTGCTGGGCGAGCTGGAGCGTCACTTCCCGCCGGAGCGGCGCCGTGAGCTGGGCCTGAGCTGGAACGAGCCCACGGGAGGCTTCTTCCTCGTCGTCGACGTCCCGTTCGTCGCCGACGCCAAGGCCCTGGAGGACTCCGCCCGCGCCTTCGGTGTGCTGTGGACGCCGATGAGCGACTTCTACCCGGACGGCGGCGGTGAGCGGCGTCTGCGGCTGTCCTGCAGCGCGCTGACCGCCGATCAGATCGTGGAGGGCGTGCGGCGGCTGGCCGACTTCATCGAGTCCCGGGCGGCGGAGCCGGCCGAACGCCTCTGACCTGGCGATCGACGACCGAGGGCCCGGCCGCCGACAGCGGCCGGGCCCTTCTTTTCGAGCCACACCCTTAAAACTAAACGCACGGTCGTGCTAATGTCCCGGCTCGGACCATCACTCGCGAAAGGGCCCGCATGGATATCCGGAAGCTCGACCGGACGGCTGTGCTGGAGACCGTACGCCTCGTGCAGCAGGCCGGCCCCGGGGACTGGGACCTGCCGACTCCGTGCACCGGCTGGACGCTCCACCAGCTCGTGTCCCACATGGCGGGCCAGCACCACGGGTTCGCGGCGGCCGCGGCCGGGAGCGGCGACGACCCGACCGCCTGGCATCCGGCCGCGCTCGGCGAGGACCCGTCGACGACGTACCGGGCCGCGGCCTGGACCGCCATCGACGCCTTCGCCCAGCACGGCGTGCTCACCCGGGAGTTCGCCCTCCCGGAGATCAGCACCGCCCGGCGGTTCCCCGCCTCGGTCGCGATCGGGTTCCACTTCCTGGACTACGTCGTCCACGGCTGGGACGTGGCCCGCACCCTCGGCCTGCCCCTGGACCTCGACGAGGAAGTCGCCGACGCCGCCGTCGCGTTCGCCCTGCGCGTGCCGGACGACGAACGCCGGCTGGTGCCCGACCCCCTCTTCCGTCCCGCCCTTCCCACGACGCCCGGCGCGAGCTCGCTCGACCTCGTCCTCACGTCGCTCGGCCGGTCGCCGGAATGGTCAGCGGCGACGGTCCAGTAGCCGCGGCCCGGACACACCCTCCAGCCCGACACGCACAGGGAGACACCTTGCTCACCGACCTCAAGCAGCATGTCGCACGGCGTCTCGGTCTGACGCAGGCGGAGGTGTTCGCCGGGCAGCCGCTGTCGGCGGTCCTCGTCGCCTCGCCGAGCGCGATCAACTCCATCGACCTGCTGGACGCGTTCGCGGGCGCGCTCGCGGACACCGGCTTCGACGAGGACGTCGAACTGCCGACGATGACCCTCGACCACACCGCGGAGGACGTCCTCCAGGCCCTCGCCAGGCAGCTCGCGCCCAGCTCCTCCTGAACGGACGACTCCCCCGCCCCTCCCGGCCGGAAGGCGAGACACATGCTGATCATGACCGACATCGTCAAGGAGCTCCGCTCCGGGGCCACCATCACCGACGTGCTGCGCGTCCAGCAGAGCTACCACGAGCAGCGCCGCTGGTCGTCCGACGAGCTGTTCGACGGCCGCCGCCTGACGCGTCCGGGCGAGAGCGACAAAGCCGCCCTGTGGCACGCCGCCCGCGCCGAGCTGACCACCCAGCCGGCCGGCATCCGGCTCGCCGTGGACGGCGTCAAACTGGCCAACGAGATCCGCGAGTCCAACCCGCTGGGCAGTGACGTCCTGCACATCGCCGCCGCCTGGTCGGCCCGCTACTGGCTGGAGGAGGAGGCCCACCACGAGGTCGCCTTCGGGCGCCTGATGGAGATGGCGGGCATCGACGCCATCGACACGGAGGAGGTCGTCGAGCACCGCGGGGCCTTCCCCACCGACAACTACGCCCGCGTCTGCATCCTCCAGGCGTGCGTGGAGATCGAGGCCTGCGTGTCGTACCAGCACGCGGCGCGCACCAGCGAGGACGAGCTGGTGCACGACGTCTTCCACACGATCATGAAGGACGAGGTGCAGCACCGGCAGTACTTCGCCTCCTTCGCCAAGGCCCTGGTGGAGTCCGGGGTCTACCCCGTCAAGGACGTCCTGTCGATGGCGTACACCTGGATCCGCCCCGACGGCGGCGAGACGTTCGGCTCGGCGCGCGAGGCCCAGACCGAGCGCCAGGGCTTCGTCAACTGGTGGGAGCGGATCCGGACCGAGGACGAGTTCGCCCTCGGCGAGGACGCGCTGCACGAGGGGTCGGTGCACTCGCGCAAGCTGAGCAGCGTGTTCGCCCTGGTGCGGGAAGTCACCGGCATCGAGACCCGATCCTACGAGGACCTGAAGCGTGCCTACTTCGCCAGCCTCCGCACGAACGATGTCGACCGGATTCGATCTGCAGTGCGTCGCGGAGCTGGCGCGCCGGCCGCACTTGCGGGATAGCGGTGCGGTGTTCACCGCCGGGGAACGGGCGCACTGCCGCTCGCGTCCCGACCCGGACGCGTCCCTGACGGGGCTGCTGTCGGCCAAGGAGGCCTTCATCAAGGCGCTCAGCTCCATGGGCGGGGCGCCTGCGTGCTCCTTCCCGGAGATCGAGGTCGGCCACGGCCCCGCCGGGCAGCCCCGGCTCCGGCTGCACGGGGACGTCGGCCGCTGGTGCCGGGAACGGAACATCGCGGCGGAGCTGTCGATCAGCCACAGCGGCGGCATGGCCGGCGCGGTGGTCGTCCTCCTGGCCGAGCCCCACGCGACGACGGCGCAGGCTGCGACCGCGCACGGGACGACGAGCGGAACGACGACGATCGGGACGACGAGCGGAGGCAACCCTTCATGACCACCGCCACACCACCGCCGGTGCTGGAACACACTTGCGAAGTCGCCCTACGCCCCAACGACTTCGACTGGGCCGGGCACCTGAACAACAGCGTGTACCCCCAACTCCTGGAAACCGGCCGCTGGGAGTGGGGGCTCGCCCACGGCGTCGACGCGCGCGAGGACACCGTGGTCGCCGTGGTGCTCCAGCTCCAACTGGACTACCTGCACGCGGTCGACTGGGACCCGGTCGGCCGCCTGGTCGTGCGCACCTCCCTCGCGGACCGGACGGCCTACAGCTTCACCCTCGCCCAGGACGTCGAACTCCCCGACGGCACCAAGGCGGCCAGGGGCAGGGTCCGCCTCGGCCTCGTCGACCGGCTCACCAAGCGCGTCCACCGCGTCGACCTGGACTCGATGTTCGACGGCGGCGGCTCCGGGAGCACGGCGTGACGGCGCACACCGTGGACACGGCCGCGGACACCCTCCCCGGGCGGCTCGCCGCCCAGGCCCACCGCACGGGCGCGACCGTCACCTTCGGCACCTCCGCCCGGCGGGAGACCCTCACGTATCCCGAGTTCGCCGAGCAGGTCGCGGCGGCGGCCGGCGGCTTCGCCGAGCAGGGCGTACGCCCCCGCGACCGGGTGATGCTCCGCATCGGCAGCACCCGCGAGAGCCTCCTGGCGCTGCTGGGGCTGATGCACCTGGGCGCGGTCCCGGTGTCGGTCAAGCCCCGCGTGCCCGGAGCGGTGGTCGAGCAGTACCTCGCCGCGGTGTCCCGGCAGCAGGGCACACGTCACGCCTTCCGCATCTCCGGTCCCGGCCTGCGCGAACTCACCCTGGAACCGGTCCTGTCGACGCCGTCCGGCCCGGCGCCGGGGCATCCGGAGGACCTCGCGTTCGTCCAGTACACGAGCGGCTCCACCGGCATGCCCCGCCCCATCCCGCTCAGCCACCGCGCGGTCCTCGCCAACATCGGGGCGATCAGCGGCGTCTCCGGCATGCGGCCGGGCCACGCCGGCATCATCGCGCTGCCGCTCCACCACGACATGGGCCTGATCGGCGTACTGACCGCGCTCGTACAGGGCGCCGATCTGGTCCTGGAGGAGCCGGGGGCGTTCCTGCGCAGACCTCTGGCGGCCCTGCGCCTGGTGCGGGACGCACCGTGCGTGCACAGCGCCCTTCCCGACTTCATGCTGCGGTACCTGGCGGCGCGGATCGCGGAGGCGGCGGCGCGGGGGGAACTCGACCCGGGCCTGTTCCGGACCTGGAGCACCGTCTTCTGCGGGGCGGAGCCCATCCGCCGGGAATCGGTGCGCACGTTCCTCGACGCCACCACTCCTTGGGGCTTCGACCCGTCGGCGCTGGTGTTCTGCTACGGCCTCGCGGAAGCGGTCCTGATGGCCACCCACCACCGCCTCACGGACCCCGGCAGCGCCTTCCGCACCCGGGGCGCGGTCGCCACCGCTTGCCTCGGCACCCCGGTGCCCGGCCTCGGCCTGCGCGTCGTGGACGAGGCGGGGCGCGACTGCGCCGAGGCCGAGACGGGCCGCGTACAGCTGCGCGGGGACTCCCTGTTCAACGGCTACGACGGCGCCACCGACCACCGCACGACCTGGTTCGACACCGGCGACCTGGGCCACCTGGACGCGGGCCTGCTCCACGTCGACGGCCGGCGCTCCGACCGGGTATCGGTCAACGGCGCGAACGTCTTCGCCGAGGACGTGGAACAGGTCGCGGCGGCCGAGCCGGGCGTCGCGGAGTGCGTCGTCCTGCCCCACGGCGCGTCGTTCGCCGTCGTGGTGGTGGCGGAGCGCGGCCGGCACATCGACGCCGACCGCCTCGCGGCCCGCATCACCGCGGACTTCACCGTGGCCCCGGAGACCGTCCTGCAGGTGCCGCACAGCGCCGTCGTCCGCACGGCGAGCGGCAAACCCGCGCGCACGTACATGGCGGCCCGGCTGGAGGAACTCCAACGGGCCGGCGCACCCGGGCAGTCGACTCGGCGGTCGGCGGAAACGTGACCCCGTACGTTCTTCGAGCCGCTCGGGCCCGGGACGGACAGTCACCCCGGCCCGGGTCCGGGGCCGGCGGGGATCGCCCGAGGCGATCCACGGGGGCGCCGTACGGTCGGCCGCGATGAACGAGACACCCCAGCCCTTGCCGTTGCCGGACCGCGAACCGGCCGGCGCCACGGTGGCGGGCAGACCGATCGCCGCGCAGTTCCCGCCGGCCTGGTTCCACGGCGGGGCGGGCCCGTGTGGGTACCGGCGCCGCACGGGCCCGGACCCCGCGGCCGGCCCGCGCTCGCCCTCTTCTCCTCCACCTGCGTGCCGCTCGTCGCGGCGATCACGACCATCGGCGTCGAGCAGGGGGTCCTCGGCACCGACGAGGCCGCCGCGCTGGTCGGCGCGGCGATGCTCTCCGTCCTCCTGCTCCCGCTTCTGGCACTGAAGCTGCGCGGCGGCGCGACGCGGCCGTCCCTGTCGTCGACGAAGTCGGAGACCTGGTGACGTACGCCGTCCGGGCGGGCTCGGGGGCAGCGGTCGTCCGGGGGTCCGCGCCGCAGTGCACCGCGGGGCGCCGGCGCGGCCGGCGGAGGTCAATGACGCGTGCGGCCGCTCAGCCGGGCCTGCGTCAGCCGCCACACCCGGCGGCTCAGCGCGGTCGCCGCGGCGGTGAGGAAGACGAAGCTGTACAGGATCTGCACGACGACCGTCCCACGCGCCGCCTGCCCGCGCGGGGTGATGTCGCCGTAGCCGATGGTCGCCAGCGTCACCAGGGTGAAGTACAGGGCGTCCACACGTGTCTCCAGACCCGTGAACGCGCCCGGGCGGCGGGCGAGGACGAAGTACCCGGCGGCGAAGACCAGCACCGACAGGGACAGCAGGACGGCGATGACGAGTCCGGAGCGGGTGCCGGGCCTGTCGAGCAGGACGTCACGGATCTGCCGCACGATCAGCGCGGCGATGACCGCCAGCGCCCCGCAGAACAGCGTCCAGCTCAGCACCGGACGGCCATGGCCCAGCCGGTCGAGGGGGAGCAGGAAGTAGCCCGTGGCCGCCGCGGCCACCAGGAGCGGCGCAGTGGCCGCCCGGCCGGCACCGGACATGGTGGACCATCCCCTCGTCAGCACCGCGGCCCGGTTCCGGCCTCGGCAGACGGGGCCCATCGGCGCACGGCGCCGGACACCGCGCCGTGGCCCACCCGTCCCGCCATGCCGCCTCCGCCTGCTCTGCGATCGCTGCCACCTCAGTGAAGAGCCACCGCCCGCCCGTCGCACGCCGAGACCCCCCGCTTCCCCGTCCTCGACACCGACGGCTCCGGACGCCCTCCTGACACTTCACTCGGACGGCGTAGCCCTCGTGGCCGCATCGCCGCGCGAGCCCGAGGGTCGAAGGTGACCGGTGCGGACGGCCGGAACGGCACGGTCCGCCCCCGAGAACGGAGTGTCCCCCATGACGACACAGCCACGCACCGGACCGCCGACGGGCAGCCACGGACCGGCGGCCACCGGCGGTTCCTGGGCCGCGGGCGGCGCCACCTTCGCGGGCGTCCTGCTGTTCCTCAACGGCGTCCTGGCCGTCTTCCAGGGCATCGCCGCCATCGCCGAGGACGACGTCTACGCCCGGATCGGCAGCTACGTCTACGAGATCAACCTCACCGGCTGGGGCTGGATCCTGCTGATCCTCGGCGTCATCGTGGCGCTCGTCGGCGGCGGCATCCTCTCCAGCGCGGCGTGGGCACGGGCGGCGGGCATCGCTCTCGCGTCGCTCAGCCTGATCGCGCAGTTCCTCTTCCTGCCGTACGCGCCGGTGTGGTCGGTGGTCATGATGGCCATCGACGTCTTCGTCATCTGGGCGCTGGCCACGTACCGCTCCGAGCCGACGGTGCGTTGAGGCTCCGGCGGCACCGGCCCACCGCGTCGGCCCACGGCCGCGCGCATGGCCGTGCAGATGGCCGCAGGGCCGCCTGCCGACGCGGCCGGGCCCGGAAGGGATTGCCATGCGCCGCTGTCCGCCCATCGCCGACCACGGCATGGTCGGCGACCTCCAGACCGCGGCCCTCGTCTCCTCCGAGGGGTCGAGTGGATCTGCGCACCCCGCTTCGACTCCCCGAGCCTCTTCGCGGCCCTGCCGGACCACGACCGCGGCGGCCACTTCGCGATCACCGTCGACGGCACGGACGTCACCACGCGTCAGCCCTACCCGGCCGGCACCGCCGTGCTCATCACCCGCTGCCTCACCCCCCCGTTCCAGGCCGTCGACGAGTTCCCTCGCCGTCGAGGCGGCGTCGGGCGGCTCTTGGAGCGGCGCCCAGTGACCGGTCCGGGTGCGGCCGGTCCGCCGCCGGTCGGCCCTCGCCTGAAGGTCGATCGAGAGAGAGCCGCCCGGGACCGCGCCGTCGGTGCAGAGAGCCGTCCGCCGGCCGTCCCAGCCGCGGTCGGCTCCGCCCTCCCCGGCTACAATCGCCGGGCCGGCACAGCCGACCGCAGGAGGCGCACCCGTGGGCACGGCCCGCACGCTCGCGCACGCGTACCGACGCTTCGGCGAGGTCGACGCCGCCGGGATCTCGCCGCTGTACGAGCGCGTCGCCGTCGCGCTGAGCGAGTCCGCCGAGGCGCTGCAGGCGATCGGGACGGCGCCCGGACGCAGGCGGCAGCCCGCGCTGATCCTCGCCGCGCTGCACGACCTCGCCCTCGCCGGACGCGCCCCGGCGCTCGCCGCGGCCTATGCGGCCGAAGACGGTGACGCCGCCGCCGACGCGGCGATCGACACGCTGCTGCGCCAGGCCGACTCGGTCGTGGCCGTCGCCGTGCGGCGCCGGCGGACGCGGCCCGACGAGACCGGCCGCTGCGCGGTGCTGTACCCGGCCGTGGCCGAGGCGGCACGCCGGGTGGGTGCGGACGCGATCGGGCTGATCGACGTGGGCTGTTCGGCCGCGCTCAATCTGAACGTCGACCGCGTGCGCATCACCTACGGCGACGGACGGTCGCTGGGCGACCCTTCGTCCCCCGTGCACATGCCGGCGTCGCTCGTGGGAGACCGGCCCGTTCCGGCGACGGCGATGCCCGAGGTCGCCGCCCGCGTGGGCGTCGACGCCGACCCGGTCGACGTGACCGACGCGGACGACGTCCGATGGCTGCGCGCCTGCGTCTGGCCGGGCCGGCCGGAGCGTGCCGCGCGGCTCGAAGCGGAGATGGCGCTGGCGGCGACGGCCCCGGCGTCGCTGCTGCGCGGCGACGTCGTGGAGATGACGCCCGAGGCCGTGGCCCGTGTGCCGGCGCACGCCCTGCCCGTCGTCACCACGACCTGGGCACTGTCGCGCATCCCGGCAGAGGACCGCCGGCTCTTCCTGGACCGCCTCGCCGAAGCCGCGGCCGGCCGCTCGGTGGCGTGGGTGTCGGTGGAGGGGGTCGGCGTCGCGCCGACGGTACCGACCCTCGGCGACCGCCCCGCTTCCGGGCACAGCATCATCGGCCTGACGGTGCTCGACGGTTCGGCCCCGCGCGGTGAGGCCCTGGGCCGCTGCTGGTCACGGGGCCGCATGCTGGCGTGGCTGTCGGACTCCTAGGCTCCGTCGTGCAGGGCGGCACGGTCGGCGTTCCGGGCGTTGGCGGCGCGCCGCCCGGCGGACCCCGGCCGGAAGTCATGCGTCCACAGGGCTCGTGAAGTCGTCCCCTCCCTCACGCCAAGGACGTGCCGTCACCCTTCCGAGTTCGCATACATGAACGTAAATCACGTACAGGTCTATTGACGCACCCAGGGCAGCCACCCTAGCTTCACGCAGAAAGCGATTTCCAACGATCCGTCACAAGGCCCGCTCCCCCGCATTTTCCGCGTGCGCTCTGCACCCTGGCATCCTGGAGACGACCATGCGCCTGGCACCCCCCACCCTGTCCACCGGCCTCGCCGGCGTCCTGGCCGGGCTGCTCGTCCTGTCCTCGGCCGTGGGCGCGCACGGCGTCCCCGGGGACCCTGCGGCACAGACCGGCGCCCGGGCCCTGGCGGGCGAGTTGTACGTGGCGGGCGACGGGAACGACAGCAACCCGGGGACGCTCGCCGCCCCGTTGAGGACCATCCAGCGCGCGGTGGACCTGGCGCAGGCCGGCACCACGATCCAGGTCCGGGGCGGTACGTACGCACCGAGCGCCAACATCAAACTGCTCAAGAGCGGCACGGCGAGCCAACCCATCACCCTGCGCAACTACAACGGCGAGCGCGTGGTCGTCGACGGCGAGAACATGCCGTACACGCCGGGGGCCGTGGGATCCAGCATTCCCCGGGCGGAGCGCGGCGCGGTCCACATCGAGGGGGAGCACTGGCGGCTGATCGGTCTGGAGATCGTCCACGGCCCCTACGGCGTGTTCGGCCTGGACACCGGCCACAACGTGTTCGACCGGCTCGTCACCCGGGACAACTACGAGTCCGGTTTCCACCTCCAGGGCGCCTCGAGCCACAACCAGATCCTCAACCTGGACAGTCACGGCAACCGCGATCCGCGCAAGAACGGCGAGAGCGCCGACGGCCTGGCCATCAAGGAGGGTTCCGGCGCCGGCAACGTGCTGCGCGGAGCCCGCCTGTGGAACAACGCGGACGACGGTCTGGACTTCTGGATGTTCGCCGACTCGCCGATCCTCGTCGAGAACACCCTCGCGTGGGGCAACGGCTACAACCGGTGGAACCTGCCCGACTATCAGGGCGACGGCAACGGCTTCAAGATGGGCGGCAACGGCGTGGCGGCGGGCCACACCGTGCGCAACAGCATGGCGTGGGACAACTCCGCGGGCGGCTTCGTCGACAACGACAACCCGGGCAGGATGACCATCGACCACTGCACGGCGTGGGACCACCCGAAGGCCGGGTTCGACTTCAGCCGCTCCTCCAGCACGCTGACGAAGAACCTGGCGGTGGCCAACGGCGCCAACGCCTCGCTCGGCCCGGCTTCCACGGGCAGCGGCAACTCCTGGAACCTCGGCGGCAGCTGGTCGTTCACCAGCACCAACCCGAGCACCATCACCGGCCCCAGGACGGCGACGGGCGCCATCCCGTCCTCCACCTTCCTGCGCCCGAGCAACGGCGCGGACGTCGGCGCGCGGTTCTGAGCGGCAGACACGTCCGAGGACACCGGGAAGCGCGCCGACAGATATCCGATCGAGGCCCCGGGGCAAGCGCCCCTGGGCCTCGTCGTGCGTTGACCTGTGATGCGAGGTTCGACATCCGATCCCATGTCGAAAGTTTCGCAGCGCGTTCGACGATGTGCGGAGGCATCCGTCAACACCGTTGCGCTGCACACACCTTGACCATGCTGGAAATGCACCCCTAGATTCCCCCGAGAGGTTCGCACACATGCGCCCTATCCACATATGTGACCACATTCGAGGAGGGGAACCCGTCAACCCCTCCGCACCATGCGCTCCATCAGTGGAAACTTTCGAACGCGAGGATGTCTTATGCATGCCCGTATGGACGACAACGGCAGTCAGCCGCCGAGCCGGCGGTCGGTTCTCGGCTGGGCCGTCGGCACGGCCGCGCTCGCCGGCCCGCTCGGCTCGGTGCTGGACCCCTCCGGCGAGGCGCTCGCCGCCGAAGGGAGCGTCGTGGAGCGGTCCGCGCGTCCCACTGATTCCGGCGCGTACATCTCCTTCACTCCCGTCCCGGGCGGGTTGGCGTTGGTGCGGGCGGGCCGCGCGGTGCCGTTGGTGGTCAGCGACGACGACTGGCCCGGCGTCGTGCGCGTGGTGGGCGACCTGCGGGACGACATCGAGCGGGTGACCGGGGTCCGGCCGGCGGTCGTCCGGGGTGAGGCGCCGGCGGCGCGGGAGATCACGATCGTCGGGACGATCGGCCGCAGCCCGCTGATCGACCGGCTCGTGGCCGCCGGGAAACTCGACGTCAGCGGTATCGAGGGCAAGTGGGAGACGTCCCTGCAGACCGTGGTGGACAAGCCGTTGCCTGGAGTCGAGCGCGCGTTCGTGATCGCGGGCAGCGACCAGCGCGGCACCGTCTTCGGCGCCTACGACGTGTCCCGGGGCATCGGCGTCTCCCCCTGGTACTACTGGGCCGACGTCCGGCCCGTGCACCGGGACGCGCTGTACGTCCGGCCCGGCCGGCACACCCAGGGCACTCCGGCGGTGAAGTACCGCGGCTTCTTCATCAACGACGAGAACCCGGCCCTGGGGACCTGGGCGCCGGCGACCTTCGGCGAGGGCAAGGCGCCCGGGCATCCGGGCGGGTTCAACGCCGCGTTCTACGCGAAGATCTTCGAGCTGCTGCTGCGGCTGAAGGGCAACTACCTGTGGCCGGCGGTGTGGGGCCGTGCCTTCGCCGAGGACGACCCGGACAACCACGCCACCGCGAAGGCGTACGGCGTCGTGATGGGCACCTCCCACGAGGCGCCGATGATGCGCGGCATCGAGGAGTGGAACCGGCACGCCGTGCCCGCCGTGCGCGACAAGGACGGTGTCGTCGTCACTCCCGGGCGCGATCCCTACGGCGGCACCGGCGAGTGGTCGTTCCGGTACAACGCCGAGGCGGTCAAGGCGTACTGGCGCGACGGCATCCGGCGCATGGTGGACGAGGACTTCGAGGGCGTGGTGACCCTCGGGATGCGCGGCAACGGCGACACGGCGCTGAGCGACGGCGACGGCATCGAGCTGATGGAACGGATCATCGCCGCCCAGCGGAAGATCCTCGCCGAGGTCACCGGCAAGGACGTCACGACCGTTCCGCAGGTGTGGACCATGTACAAGGAAGTGCAGCGGTACTGGGACGAAGGGCTGCGCGCCCCCGACGACGTCACCGTCGTCTTCACCGACGACAACTGGGGCAACGTCCGCAAGCTCCCCGGCGCCGCCGAGGACGGACGCAGCGGAGGGTACGGCCTCTACTACCACTTCGACTACGTGGGGGCCAGCCGCAACTACAAGTGGGTCGACACCAACTCCCTGCCCAACATCTGGGACCAGCTCCACCAGACGTACGCCTACGGCAGCCACGGCCTGTGGGTCACCAACTCCGGTGACGTCAAGGGCAACGAGCGGCCCACCCAGTTCTTCCTCGACTACGCCTGGTCGCCCGACCGCTGGACCCTGGACCGGCTGCCGGAGTGGGATCTGCGGTTCGCGCGGCAGAACTTCGACGGCCGGTTCGCCGACGAGATCGCGAAGGTGCTCAGGACGTACGAGCACCTGCAGGCGCGCCGCAAGCCGGAACTGCTCAACCGCCGCCAGACCCTGGGCGACCCCGCGAACCCGTCCACGATCGTCACCGACGACCAGGCCTCGCCGTTCAGCCTGACCGACTACCGGGAGATGGACCGCGTCACCCGCGAGTGGCAGGACCTGGCCGGCCGGGCCGACCGGATCGCCGCCGAGTTGCCCGCGAGCGAACAGGACGCGTGGTTCGAGCTGGTCGGTTACGCGGTGCGGGCCACCGCGAACCTGTATCTGCTGCGGCAGGCCCAGTTCACCAATCTCCTCTACGCCGCCCAGGGCCGGGCCGCGACCAACGACCTGGCCGACGCCGCCGAGGCCCGGCTGGCCGACGACTTCGCGCTCGCCGACCGTTTCAACAACGAGGTCGCCGGGGGCAAATGGAAGGGCTTCCAGACGCAGACCCACATCGGCTACGGCGACAAGGCCCGCTACGGGGCCGACGCCGCCTGGCAGGAGCCGCCGCGGCCCGATCGGATCTACCCCGCCGTCAAGCGGATCGCTCTTCCCGCCGCGGCGGAGATGGGCGTCGCCGTGGACGGCTCCGACAAGTGGTGGCCGCACGAGCCGGGCGAGGCGGTGCTGCCCGCGTTCAGCCCCTACCAGACGCAACCCGCCCAGTACATCGAGGTGTTCAACCGCGGGACCGCCCCGTTCACCTACCGCGTCGACACGGGCGTGCCGTGGCTGACCGCCGACCGCCCCGGCGGCACGGTGGACCTGCAGCAGCGGGTCGTCCTGAAGGTGGACTGGGACCGGGCGCCCCGCGGCGTCCGCCGCGTCCCGGTGAGGGTCACCGGGTCGGAGGGGACCGAGGTCACCGTCCAGGCCGTCATCGAGCGTCCGGCCGCTGCGCGCTCCCGGCTCAAGGGGTTCGTCGAAGCGGGTGGCCATGTATCCGTCGAGGCAGCGCACTTCTCCCGCTCCGTCGGCGCCGGCGGCGTGTCCTGGCAGCGCGTCCCCGGCATCACCCGCACCGGCGACGGCATGGAACCCTTCCCCGTCACCGCCGCCCGCCGCTCCCCCGGCCGGGGCCCCCGGCTCGAGTACGACATCAGCCTCTTCACCACGGGCCCCGTCACCGTCTGGGCGTACGTCTCGCCGCGCAACCCGGCCCTGCCCGGCCGCTCCGGACTGCACTACGCCGTCTCCCTCGACGACGCGGCGCCGCAGACCGTGGACGTCGTCGCCGCCACCGGCGCCAGCGACCTCACCATGAACACCGGGTGGGGCCGCAACACCGCGGACAACGTCAACCGGACCCGGACCGTCCACCACGTCGACACGGCCGGGCACCACGTCCTGAAGTTCTGGATGGTGGACCCCACCGTGGTCCTGCACAAGATCGTGATCGACACCGGCGGCCTGAAGTACAGCTACCTCGGCCCGCAGGAGAGCCGGTGGCTGTCATGAGACGTGCGTCCCTGCTGGCCGGAACGGCCTCCGCACTGGCCGCGGCCGTCACCGGCGCCGTCACGCCCTCGGCGGTCGCGGCGCCCCGGAGCCGTCCGTCCGGTGACGCGACGGCGCCGGCCGCCGGCGCCCACTGGGTGCACACCTGGTCGGCCACGCCCCAGCTGACCGAGCCGCACAACATGCCGCCCGCGCCCTTCACCGGGACCGGCCGCGCCCTCGCGGACACCACACTGCGCCAGACGGTGCGCGTGTCGGTCGGCGGCCGGCGTCTGCGGCTGCGGTTCTCCAACGCGTTCGGGGGCACGAACCTGCCGATCACGGGCGTGTCCGTGGCCCGTCCCGCCGACGGGAGGGCCGGCGTCAGCGCCGTCGTGCCCGGCAGCGCCCGCCCGGTCACGTTCGGCGGGCGACCGGGCATCGACGTCCCCAAGGGCGCCCAGGCGGTCACCGATCCGCTGGACTTCGCCGTCCGGCCGGGAGAGAACCTGACCGTGACGCTCCACCTCGCCGAGGGTCAGGCGTCCACGGGCATCACCTCGCACCCCGGGTCGCGCACGACGTCGTACCTGCTGGCCGGCGACCACCTCACCGCCGGCGAGCTGCCGGGGGCCACGGCGGTCGACCACTGGTACTTCCTCAGCGGCGTCGAGGTGCGGGCGGGGCGGCGGACCTCCACGACGGTCGTTCTTGGCGACTCGCTCACCGACGGCCGCGGCTCCACGACCAACGGCAACGACCGCTGGCCCGACCAGCTCTTCGAACGTCTCCGGTCGGGTGCGGGCGACGATTTCGTCGCGGTCGTCAACGAGGCCGCCGGCGGCAACCGGGTCCTGCGCGACGGCCTCGGCCCCAACGCCCTGGCCCGGCTGGACCGCGACGTCCTGTCCAAGAGCGGCGCGGACCGGCTCGTCGTCTTCCACGGCGTCAACGACATCGGCACGGCCGGCACGTCCGAGGAGTCCGCACGGCGGATCACGGCCGAGCTCACCGAGGCCTACCGGCAGATCGTGGTCCGGGCCCACGCCCAGGGCATCGCCGTCTACGGGGCCACCCTGACCCCCTTCGGCGGCAACGGCTACGACGACCCGGCCGGGGGCCACGAGTCCGCGCGTCAGGCCGTCAACCGGTGGATCCGCACCGGCGGTGTGTTCGACGCCGTGATCGACTTCGACGAGGCCGTCCGCGATCCACGGGCGCCCCGGCGCCTGCTGCCCGCCTACGACACCGGCGACCACCTGCATCTGAACCCCGCCGGCTACCGCGCCCTGGCCGAGGCCGTCCCGCTCGGCCTGTTCCGCCGGCCCGCGGCCGTCTCCGGCCTCTGACCGCACCGAGTGCGTCCCCGCCCGGCGGCCACCACAGCGCCGGGCGGGGACGCCCGCGCGTCCGGCTCGCGTGGCGGAGCGGCGGCCCGTCGCGTCGGCACCCCGGCGGTCACCGAGCCGCCCCGCTCCCCTCCACGAACGTCTTGGCCGCGGTCAGCTCGGTGAGCCAGCCCTTGTCGTTGCCCTCGCGCTCCTTCAACCACGCCGCCGGGTCGTCGGCGAGGCCGGAGAACCCGCTCTCCACCACGCGCAGGGTCACCCCGCCGCCGTCCCGCTCGTCGATCCAGAACTCGACCAGGGTCGTCGGCGTGAACTCGTCCCGCGTCGGCGTCCCGATCCAGCGGAATGCCGCGTAACGGGGCTTGTCCAGCTCGACCGTCCGGAACCGGAACTCGCCGAGGGACGGATGGCGCACCACGGCCACGTCGTCCTCGTACCGCAGATCCGGCTGCGGGTCGACCACGCCGTCGTTGATGTACCAGCCGGGCCGCGCGACCAGCTCCCACACCCGCTCGGCCGGGGCGTCGATGTCGATCTGCCGGGCGATCCGGTCCAGCTCGACCAGCTCTGCTTCCGTGTACGTGACGTCGTCGTTCACAGGTGTCTCCCTTGCCATTGACGTGCAACTCAAAGGTTGCACAGCTCGGGGGCAACTGCAACTTGCCGGTTGCACTGTTCGACGAAACTCCCGGCTCCGGGACAACGGCGAGGCCCGGCCGTGGACGACCGGGGGTCGGACGTCCGGAACGGCCGGGCCTGCCGAAGCGGCCGGGAGTCGGCGGCGCGTCCCCGCGTCAGCGGGCCGCGAGGAGTTCGAGCGTGTCGATCACACGGTTCGAGAAGCCCCACTCGTTGTCGTACCAGGCGACCACCTTGACGTGACGGCCGTCGACCCGGGTGAGCGCCGAGTCGAAGATCGAGGAGGCGGGGTTGCCCGTGATGTCGGAGGACACGAGCGGGTCCTCCGAGTACTCGAGGATGCCGGCGAGCGGGCCCTCCGCCGCGGCGCGGTACGCCGCCAGCACGTCGTCGCGCGTCACGTCGCGGGCGACGGTCGTGTTGAGCTCGACGATCGAGCCGACCGGCACGGGCACGCGGATCGAGTCGCCCGACAGCTTTCCGTCGAGGCCGGGCAGCACCAGGCCGATCGCCTTGGCGGCGCCCGTCGTGGTCGGCACGATGTTGACCCCGGCGGCGCGGGCGCGACGGGGGTCGCGGTGCGGCCCGTCCTGCAGGTTCTGCTCCTGCGTGTAGGCGTGCACGGTGGTCATGAACCCGTGCTCGATGCCGGCGACCCGGTCCAGCACGGCCGCCAGCGGCGCGAGCGCGTTGGTGGTGCAGGAGGCGTTGGAGACGATGGTGTGCAGGGCCGGGTCGTAGGCGTCGGTGTTGACTCCGAACGCGAGCGTGACGTCGGCGCCGTCCGACGGCGCGCTGACGAGCACCTTCCGCGCGCCCGCGTCGAGGTGGGCGCGGGCGGCCTTGGCCGAGGTGAAGCGGCCGGTGGCCTCCAGGACGATGTCGACGCCGAGTTCGGCCCACGGCAACTGCGCCGGCTCACGCTCGGCCAGCACCCTGATCCGGTGGCCGTCGACGACGAGGGCGTCCCCGTCCACCGTCACCGGACGCCCGAGCCGGCCGGCCGTGCTGTCGTAGGCGAGGAGCCGGGCCAGAGCGGCGGGCTCGGTCAGGTCGTTGACGGCGACGATCTCGAGGTCGCTGTCGCGCTCCAGGCGCGCGCGCAGCACGTTGCGTCCGATGCGGCCGAAACCGTTGATGGCGATGCGAGTCATGAATGGTGTCCCTTCCCTTCGCCATCAGGTTCGCCCGCGGCGCGCGCCCGTCGACAGTGGCGTGATCGCCATGGTTCACAAGGATCCCGCCACCCCCCGCCGCAAGGTTGCCGCAACGCCACGGCCGTCGAACGGCGCGGCGAACGGCGCGCTATTCGCGCCGGGTGAAGGTGCGCCGGTACTCGCTCGGCGTCGTGCCGAGGATGCGCTGGAAGTGCAGGCGCAGGTTCGCGCCGGTGCCGAGGCCGACGTCGGCGGCGATCTGCTCGACGCCGCGCTGCGAGCGCTCCAGCAGTTCGCGGGCGAGGTCGAGGCGGGCGCGCATCACCCACTGCATCGGCGTGTAGCCGGTCTCCTCGACGAAGCGACGGGAGAACGTGCGCGGCGACACCCCGGCCTGACGCGCCAGTATGTCGAGGGTGAGGGGCTCGCCGAGCCGGTGCAGGGCCCACTCGCGGGTGGCGGCGAAGCGTTCGCCGAGCGGTTCGGGGACGCTGCGCGGCACGTACTGGGCCTGGCCGCCGCTGCGGTAGGGGGCCGCGACCAGACGGCGAGCGGCGTGGTTCGACGCGGCGAGCCCCAGGTCGCGTCGCAGGATGTGCAGGCACAGGTCGATGCCGGAGGCGGCGCCGGCCGAGGTGAGCACGCTGCCCTCGTCGACGAACAGCACGTTCTCGTCCACCCGGACGCGCGGATGCCTCGTCATCAGCGCTTGCGTGTAGTGCCAGTGGGTCGTGGCACGTCTGCCGTCGAGCAGGCCGGTGGCGGCGAGCGCGAACGCGCCCGTCGAGATGGCGGCGAGCCGCGCGCCCCGGTCGTGCGCGGCGATCAGCGCGTCCACGACGGCCGGCGGCGGGTCGTCGCGGTCCGGGAACCGGTAGCCGGGGACGAAGACGATGTCGGCCCACGTCAGCGCGTCGAGGCCGTCGGCGACGTAGTACGACAGACCGTCGCCGCCGGTCACGAGGCCGGGGGTCGCCCCGCAGACCCTCACCTCGTACGGCATGCTCGCACGGGTCGAGAACACCTGTGCGGGGATGCCGACATCGAGCGGTTTCGCGCCCTCGAGCACGAGGACGGCGACGCGGTGCAGACGGGAGGCTGACACGGGAAGGAGGTTACTGCGCGGAAAGATCCGTTCCGGAACGTGGACGCCTGTTGGCGTGGAGCGCCGGCTGCGGTACAAATAGGCCTCATGAATCCCGAGCCCTTGGTGCGACGCCTGGTCATCGACCTGTGCCGACGCCCGGGCTCGTGTTGTTGCTGACCCGGCCTGCCTCGACCAGGCTTTTCTGACACGCCCCGAGGTGCGGTGACGCCACCCCGCGCCCGGGCGGTTCCCGCACCCTGACACAGGGGTGCGCTCCCCTCGTCACCCCTCACCTTCGCTCGGGTCCGGCCGCCCATGTCGGTCGACGGCAGCCGCTCGTGTCCCGGCGCCCCCTGGAGGACGCCCGTGTCCGCAATTCCCCCTGCCACAAAGGCAGATGACAATCCGTCAACCACCGCCACAGCTTCCACCCCGCGTCCGCCGGCACGGGAGCGGGACCGGCGGACCGGCCTGCGCGGCGTCGCGCTGCCGTTCGGCTCGCTCCTGCTCTTCCTCGGCCTGTGGCAGCTGCTGGCGGCGAGCGGGACGTGGAGCGAGACGCTGGTGCCGCCGCCGGCCACGGTGTGGGAGGCGTTCATCGACGTCTCCACCACGCACGACGGCGTACGCGGCTACAACGGCACCACGCTGGTGGAGCACCTCGGCATCAGTCTGCGGCGCATCGCGCTGGGCGCGGGCATCGGCATCGCCGCCGGCGTGGTGCTCGGGCTGCTCATGGGCACCGTCGGCTGGGTGCGCTCGCTGTTCGAGCCCTGGATCACCTTCCTGCGGACGCTGCCGCCGCTGGCGTACTTCTCGCTGCTGATCATCTGGCTCGGCATCGACGAGGAACCCAAGGTGACGCTGCTGGCCGTGGCGGCCTTCCCGCCCGTGGCGGTGTCCACGACCACGGCCGTCACGGCGGTGCCCAAGAGCCTGATCGAGGCGGCCCGTGCGCTCGGCGCGTCGCGGTGGGACGTGGTCAGGGACGTCGTCGTCCCGTCCGCGCTGCCCGAGACGCTCACCGGGGTCCGGCTGGCCGTGGGCGTGGCCTACTCCTCCCTGGTGGCCGCCGAGTTGGTCAACGGACTGCCCGGCATCGGCGGCATGGTCAAGGACGCCGCCAACTACAACAACACCCCCGTCGTCCTCGTCGGCATCATCGCCATCGGCGTCTCCGGCCTGATCATCGACGGCCTGCTGCTGCGTCTGGAACGCACGGCCGTTCCCTGGCGCGGTCGCGCGTAGAACGTCTCCGGCCCCTTTGCGTCCATCCCGCTCGCTCTCCTCCTCCCGCCCTTCTTTCCTTCCTTTCCTTCCTTTCCTTCCTTTCCTTCCGCACAGAACGGCTCCGTCATGTCCCGTGTCTCCCAGGGTCCTTCCCGTCGTCTCCTGCTCGCCGGCGCCTTCGCCGCCGTCTCCGCGGCCGTCACCGGCTGCTCCTCGGACAGCGAGGCGTCGGCGTCCGGCGGCTCCAAGCGGCTGCGGATCGGCTACTTCGCCTTCCCCAGCGGCGATCTGCTGGTGAAGAACAGAAAGCTGCTGGAGAAGGCGCTGCCCGGCTACGAGATCACCTGGATCAAGTTCGACTCCGGCGCCAGCGTCAACCAGGCCTTCCTCGGCAAGTCCCTCGACATCGCCGCGCTGGGCTCCAGCCCCTTCGTCCGCGGCGTGTCCGGCAGTTCGCCCATCCCCTACAAGGTGGCCTGGATACTCGACGTCGCGGGCGAGAACGAGGCCCTCGTCGCACGCAGGGCCACGGGCATCACCGACATCGCCGGGCTCAGGGGCAGGAAGATCGCCACCCCGTTCGCGTCCACCTCCCACTACAGCCTGCTCGCGGCACTGGACGCGGCGGGTCTGAAGCCGTCCGACGTCGAACTGATCGACCTGCAGCCGCAGCCGATCCTCGCCGCCTGGCAGCGCGGCGACATCGACGCGGCCTACGTCTGGCTGCCGACGCTGGACGAGCTGCGCGCGACCGGCACCCAGCTCACCAGCAGCAAGGAGATCGGCGCGGCCGGCAAGCCGACCCTCGACCTGGCCGTCGTCTCGGACGATCTCATCGCCAGGGACCCGGGGGCGATCGACGCCTGGCGCGAGGCGGAGGCCGAGGCGCTCAGGCTGCTCAAGTCCGACCCGGACGGCTCGGTGCGGGCCGTGGCCGCCGAGCTGGGCATCAGCACGGCGGACGCCGAGGCGCAGCTGGCGCAGGGCGTGTTCCTCACCCCCGAGCAGGTGGCCTCCGCCGACTGGCTGGGGGGCGAGGACGGCCCGGGCAAGCTGCTCGGCTACATCACCGACACCGGCCGGTTCCTGGCCGACCAGAAGCAGATCGACGCCGCGCCCTCCGAGGACGTGGTCCGCGAGGCGTTCTACCTCAAGGGGCTGGCCGATGTCCGCGCCTGAGACCGCCGAAGCCGCGCAGGCGGTGGCCGCCGAGCCCGCCGGGTCCGTCCGTGTCGACGGCGTCGTCCACCGGTACGGCAGGGGCGAACAGACCGTCACCGCCGTCGGACCGGTCGACCTGACCGTCCCCACCGGGGAGTTCGTCGTCCTGGTGGGCGCCTCCGGCTGCGGCAAGAGCACGCTGCTGCGGCTGATCGCCGGCTTCGAGCGGCCCACGCACGGCTCGGTGCGGGTCTCCGGCGCCGACCCGCGGCCCGGCGAGACGTCCGGGGTGGTGTTCCAGACGCCTCGGCTGTTCCCGTGGCGGACCGTGCGGGGCAACATCGACCTGGCGCTGCGCTACGCCGGGGTGGAGCGCGCCCAATGGCCGGTGCGACGGGCCGAGTTGCTGGCCAGGGTCGGTCTCGCGGGTACCGAGGAGCGGCGGGTCTGGGAGATCTCCGGCGGACAGCAGCAGCGCGTCGCGATCGCCCGGGCCCTCGCCGCGGAGAATCCGCTGCTCCTGCTCGACGAGCCGTTCGCGGCGCTGGACGCGCTGACCCGGGAGCGGCTCCAGGAGGACGTGCGCCGGGTGGCCGACCTGACCGGGCGGACGACGGTGTTCGTGACCCACTCGGCGGACGAGGCGGTGTTCCTCGCCTCCCGCATCGTCGTACTGACCAGGAGCCCGGGCACCGTCGCCCTGGACCTGCCCGTCACCCTGCCCCGCGGCGACGTCGACGCCGAAGGGCTGCGCGGCTCGCGGGAGTTCGCCGAGCTGCGCGCCCAGGTGTCCCACGCCGTCAAGGCGGCAGCGGCGGCCTGAGCCGCGTACCGGCACACGACCCGTACCACCACGACCACCCGTAACCCACGGGCGAAAGGACATCCCCATGAGCATCCTCCGCGAACGGCCCGCGCTCGCGCAGCTTCCGATCACCGAACTCGGCCCCCGCTTCGGCGCGGAGATCCACGGCATCGACCTAGGCCGCCTCGACGACGACCAGGTCCTCGCGCTGCGCGAGGCGCTGGTCGCGTACAAGGTCCTCTTCGTGCGGGGCCAGCACACTCTGGACGACGCCGCGCAGATCGAGTTCGGCAGGCGCCTGGGCGAGGTCACCGTCGGGCATCCCGTCCACGACTCGGGCGACGTGGCCCCCGAGGTGTACTCCCTGGACAGCCAGGACAACGGTTTCGCCGACGTGTGGCACACGGACGTGACGTTCGTGGAGCGTCCGCCGGCGATCTCGGTCCTGCGGGCCGTGGTGCTGCCGCCCAGCGGCGGCGACACCAACTGGGCGGACAGCCAGCTGGCCTACGAGTCGCTGTCGCCGGGGCTGCGGGCGTACGTCGACACGCTCACCGCCGTCCACGACGGCAGCCGTGAGTTCGGCTACTACCTCGCCCAGCGCCGGCAGGGCCGGGGCAACCTGTGGGAGGGCGAGGTGTTCACGGAACTGACGCCGGTGGAGCACCCGGTGGTGCGGGTGCACCCGGAGAGCGGTCGCAAGGGCCTGTTCGTGAACCCCGGTTTCACCTCGCACATCGTGGGGGTCTCGGAGTACGAGAGCCGGGGTCTCCTCGACATCCTGTACGCCCACCTGACCAAGCCCGAGCACGTCGTACGGCATCGGTGGCAGCCGGGGGACGTCGCGCTGTGGGACAACCGCAGCACCGCCCACTACGCCAACCGCGACTACGGCACGCGGCATCGCGTCATGCACCGCATCACCCTGCGCGGGGACACCCCGGTCGGCCCGGCGACCGTCGCGGCGGGCTGACACCCCCTCGTCGGCGCTCCCGTCCCGGCGGGCGGCGCGGCATCCGTTCGGCTCCCTCCCGCCTGCGCGCGCGGCCGACGGCGCGGACGGTGGGAGCATGTCTCCCATTCCAGGCGTCCGCGGCCGTGACGGCTCCTTCACCGGCGAGGTGACGGACGCCGTCACGGCGCGGGCCACGCTGCTCGTGCTCGGCGTGGTCGCGCTCCAGTTGCTGTTCATCGCCTCGTACGTGGGGGCGCTGCACGACCCGGCGCCGAAGGACGTCCCCTTCGGCGTGGTGGCGCCCTCGGGCGCGGCCGGGCGGACGGCGGACCGGCTGGACCGGCTGGACCGGCTGCCCGGATCACCCCTGGACGCGCGCCCGGTGGGCAACGAGGCCGACGCCCGGAAGCAGATCCTGGACCGGGAGATCGACGGCGCCCTCGTCGTCCAAGCCCGCGGGGGCGCCGACACGCTGCTGGTCGCCTCCGGCGGCGGCACGGTCCTCGCCACCGCCCTGGAGGGCCTGGTCGCCCGGGCCGAGGGCGCGGAGCGGCGCGACGTGCGGACCGTCGACGTGGCCCCGACCTCGCCGCGGGACTTCGACGGGCTGTCGTCGTTCTATCTGGTCGTGGGCTGGTGCGTCGGCGGCTATCTGTGCGCGTCGATCCTCGCCATCAGCACCGGCGCCCGCCCCGCCACCCCCCGCCGGGCGGTGATCCGCCTGATCGTGATGGCGCTGGTCGCGGTCGTCGGCGGACTCGGCGGCGCGGTGATCGTCGGGCCGGTCCTGGACGCGCTGCCGGGCGGTGTGGCCGCTCTGTGGGGTCTGGGCGCCCTGGTCACGTTCGCGGTGGGCGCGGCCACCCTCGCCCTGCAGGGCGTCTTCGGCGTCGTCGGCATCGGGCTGGCGATCCTGCTGGTGGTGATCGCCGGCAACCCGAGTGCGGGCGGCGCCTTCCCGTTGCCGATGCTGCCGCCGTTCTGGCGGGCGATCGGCCCGGCACTGCCGCCGGGGGCCGGGACGTGGACGGCCCGCTCGATCGCCTACTTCGAGGGCGCCGACGTGACGGCCGCGCTGCTGGTGCTGTCGGGGTGGGCGGTCGCCGGGGTGGCGGTCACCGTGCTGGCGGCGGCGCGGAGAGGCGGACGGCAGTCGGCGCGGGCGTCCCTTCGGCCGCCGTGACGATTGGCCGGTGCGGTGGGCGGACATGCACTCACCGACGAACGGACGAAGGAGCCGAGGTGACGAGGAACCCCGCCGACGCGGTGGAATCGATGGAGCAGCTCGCGACGGTCTGGCGTGCCATGGTGCTCGACCGGAACCCGGGGGCCGACGTCCGTGACCTGCCGGGCATCGCGGTCCGCTGGGCGGGCTGCCGGTTCGCCTTCTGGAACTGCGTCACGCTCACCGACACCGGAGCCGGCCCGGACCTGCTGGAGCGGCGGCTGGGGCAGGCGGCGGACCTGATGCGGTCGAAGGAGCACGCGGGCTTCCTGTGGGTCTTCGAGGACCTCCTGGGCGCCGAGGCGCGCGCGAACCTGCCGACGGCGGCCGGGCGGGCCGGTCTTGCGCACGCCTTCACGGGCGTCGGCATGGCCGGTGACCTGCTGCCCCTGCCCGAACCCGCGCACCCGGACCTGACGTTCGTCCGCGTCGCCACGGACGAACACCTGCGCGCCTACGCGGACCTCAACTCCCGCGCCTACGGCATGCCCCTGGAGGACGGCCGCGACGGGCTCGCGGGCTCCGCGCTGTGGCGCGGCGAGGTGCACGCCTGGCTCGGCCTCCGGGACGGCGTCCCGGTGAGCTGCGCCGGATCGGTGGCGGCCGACGGCCGCCTGTTCGTCGCGCTGGTGGCCACGGACCCGCGCTGGGAACGCAACGGCTACGGCGAGGCGGTGACCCGCAAGGCCCTGTACGAGGGCGCCCGCGCCACGGGCCTGACCCGCGCGACCCTCCATGCGACGGCGGCCGGCGCGCCCGTGTACCGCCGGATCGGCTTCGCTCCGAACTCGCCGCTGCACTTCTTCGCCCTGGGCAGCTGAGCACGGGCGGTCGACGCCAGGTCACCGCTGCCTGGCCGGCCGGACTCGGAAAGCACCTGGGCAACGGTGGAACGTGACCGTCCGGCGCATGCGGTCGAGCCCCGGGACACGTCGTGACGGCGGGCCGCGCGGGGTACGGGGCTCGGACGGCCGACGGGCTGCGGTGCCCCGCACCGGCCCCGTCCTTCAGCTCAGGCCCTGAACCGCGTAGATCCCTCCGAAGGCCGTGGCCAGGATGCCGAGCAGCAGGCGCAGGACGGGCTCCGGCAGGCGCGGTTGCAGATGGGCGCCGAGATAGCCGCCGATCAGACCGCCGAGGCCGCAGGCCAGTCCGAGGCGCCAGTCGGGGGCGACCTCGCCGGCGCCGGTCAGGGACAGCAGCGCGAAGGTCGCCGCGCCGGCCACGGAGGTGACGAACGTGGCGGCGAGGGCGGCAGGGGCGACCCGGCTCACCGGCATGCCGCGGCCGACCAGGACGGGGCCGAGCAGGGAGCCGCCGCCGATTCCGTAGATGCCGCCGATGATCCCGACGGCCACGGCGAGGGCGATGACGAAGCGGGGCGAGGGTTCCGCCGCCGGGGCGGGGCGGCCCGGGCGCGGGGTACGGGCGATCAGCCACAGGCCGAGCGGCAGCAGCAGCCCGGCGACCAGCAGGCGGAACACGCTCGCCCCGGGCACGGCGAAGACCCGCACCGCGGCGCCGACGACCACGCCGGGCAGCGTGCCCGCGACCAGGAGGCGGGTCAGCGGGCTGTTCAGCACCCCCGCGCTGCGGTAGCGCACCAGGGCGCCCGGCCCGGCCACCACGTTGTACAGCAGGTTCGTCGGGGTGACCGCCGGACTGGGCACGCCGAACGCGCTCAGCTGCACGGGCAGCAGGAAGACCGCGCCCGAGACCCCCACGGGCGCGGTCACCGCCGCGATCGTCAGGCCGACGGCCAGGCCGTACAGCTCCGCCGGCACCGCCACGTCAGCCCCCGATCCGTGCCATGTCGGCCACCCCCGCCGCCTGTTCACACATCCGCCCGGTGTTCGTCCGCTCGGTGTCGTCGTCGAGCCCGCGGGCAGAGCGGCCCCCGCCAGCCGGGGGCCGTCAGTACACGGTCACCGGATGCCGCACCACGGCGTCGAAGAGGTAGCCCTGGGCGTTGGGCACGGCGACGTCCGGCTGGCTGCGGCCCGCGGTGTCGGTGGCGCGGGCCAGCAGTTCGACGGGTCCGGGCGCGACGGGCCTCCAGGGGACGGACCAGCGCGTCCAGCTGTCCGGGCGGGGGCGGTCGTGGAGCCGGGCCGGGCGCCAGGTCGCGCCGCCGTCGGTGCTGACGTCGACCCGCGCGATCGCTCCCGCGCCCGACCAGGAGCGGCCGTGCAGCACCTGGCCGGCGCCCGCCGGGAAGGCCGCGCCGCGCACCAGCTCGAAGGCGCTCTTGACGGTCTGCCGGGTGAGGGGCGCGCTGCCGCCCTCCGGGTGGGCGGGGCCGAACAGCCGGTAGAACGTGGTGTTCCACGGCGAGAACAGCGGCTGCGCCGACACCTCGATGTCGCCGACCCACTTGACCGACGCGATCCCCACCCAGGAGGGCACGAGCACGCGCACCGGATACCCGTGGTCGGGGGGCAGGGGCTCGCCGTTCATCTCGTAGGCGAGCAGCACGTCGTCGAGGGCCTTGGCCAGCGGCAGCGGGCGGCGGACCCGGCCGAGGTTCTCCCCGCCGCTGACGTACTCGGCGTCCAGGCCGCGGGGCTGGACGTCCACGGCGCGGGAGGAGAGTCCGGCCCGGCGCAGCACGTCGGCCAGGCGCACCCCGCGCCAGCGGGCGACGCCGACCGCGCCCAGCGTCCAGGCGGTGCCGGTGACGGCCTCGCCCTGCTGGGAGGCGTAGTACGTGCGGCCGTTGCCGGCGCATTCCAGGAACGCCGTGCGGGTGACGGAGGGCAGGGCGCGCAGATCGTCGTAGCCGAACTCCACCGGCCGGTCCTCGCCGGGTGCCCCGCGCAGTCCGCTGCCCCACAGCCGCAGTCGCCAGTCGTGGGCGTCGAGCAGGGGGGTGGCGGTGTGGTTGCGGACGAAGAACAGGTCGTTCGGGGTGAGGCGGCCGGTCCCGCGCAGGGCCTCCCAGCGGGTCTCGGCGTTGGTGCCGCGCAGGATGAACGACTCGGGCGGCAGCGGTTTGACGATCGTCGCGTCCGAGGCGCGTCGGGGACCGTCGGCGCGTGCGGGGCCGGGCGTGGGGAGCGCGGTCGCGGCGGCCGTGGCGGCGAGCAGCGTGAGCAGACGGCGGCGGCCGACGCCGTCCGCCCGGGCGTCGCCGGCGAGCCACTGGCGCAGTCTGTGCCGGTCGTATGCGGTTTCGTCGTGCCGGGCGGCGGATGCGGGCATGGCGGTCCTCGTCATCGGTGTGGCCGGACAGGGGGCGGGGCGGTGGTGCGAAGGCGGAAAGCGCCTGGGCGCCGGTGCGCGGGACGGGTCGGGCCGGCTGTCGCGTCAGCCGCGACAGCCGGCGGACCACACCCGACCGAAGTCCGTGCGGTCATGGGCGACCGGACGCGGCGCGGCGTTCATGTGATCAGTTGAGCAGCCCTGCGCCCGTCTCGTCAATCGTGCGCCTCTGAAGTGCAGGTTCACCCTTGGTCCCGGATGATGAGATCCAGTTGTCCAGAATACGAACACCCCCTTGGGATGCACGCCACCGTCTGCCACGATCCCTAGCAACCAGGTAGGAAAACTAGGGATCGGGGGTGGTCATGGGCGCGCTCACGCACGCGAACCGGTGGCTGCCTCTGCTGACCACGCGCCGCCACATCGACCTCGGCCGCACGTCCAGCGCCATCTGTCGGCCTTGCGACGCCCCCGCAACCGACGCGTCGCCCGGCGACGCTCCGTCGTCCCACCTCCCTGATCGCCCTTTTCCCCGAGAGGACACTCCGTGTCTGCCGCAAGACCGCTCTCCGCCCTGCGCACCCTCGCCGTCATAGCCGCGCTCCCCCTCGTCCTCACCGCCTGCGGCTACGGTTCCGACTCCGCCGACGAGGGCGAGCAGGCGGAAGTCGCGGCCGGCGCCGAGAAGCTCTCCGCCGACGAAGTGACGATCGGCTACTTCCCGAACCTGACCCACGCCACCGCTCTGGTGGGCGTACAGGAGGGCCTGCTCCAGAAGGAACTGGGCGGCACGACGATCAAGACGGCCACGTTCAACGCCGGCCCGTCCGAGATCGAGGCGCTCAACGCCGGTTCCATCGACATCGGCTGGATCGGCCCCTCCCCCGCCATCAACGGCTACACCAAGTCGAACGGCCAGAACCTGCGCATCATCAGCGGCTCCGCCTCCGGGGGCGTGAAGCTGGTCGTCGACCCGAAGAAGATCAAGTCCCTCGACGACGTCAAGGGCAAGAGAATCGCCACGCCCCAGCACGGCAACACCCAGGACGTCGCGTTCCTCAACTGGATCGCCGACCAGGGCTGGAAGGTCGACGCCGAGAGCGGCAAGGGCGACGTCTCCGTGGTCCGCACCGACAACAAGATCACCCCGGACGCCTACAAGTCCGGCTCCCTCGACGGGGCCTGGGTGCCGGAGCCGACCGCCTCCAAGCTGGTCGCCGAGGGCGCGAAGGTGCTGCTGGACGAGGCCGACCTGTGGCCCGACAAGAAGTTCGTGATCACGAACATCATCGTGTCGCAGAAGTTCCTCGAGGAGCACCCGGACGTCGTGGAGGCCGTGCTGCGCGGCTCGGTGAAGACCAACGAGTGGATCAACGCCAACCCCGAGAAGGCCAAGGCGTCCGCGAACGCGGCGCTGGAGAAGCTGTCGGGCAAGGCGCTGCCCGCCGAGGTCGTCGACCCGGCCTGGGAGTCCATCACCTTCCTGAACGACCCGCTGGCCGCCACCCTCAACACCCAGGCGCAGCACGCGGTCAAGGCCGGTCTGCTGGAGAAGCCCGACCTGGCCGGCATCTACGACCTCGCGCCGCTCAACAAGGTCCTCAAGGCCGAGGGCGAGACCGAGGTCGACGACGCCGGCCTCGGCGCGTAGTGACCACTGCCGTATCCCGATGAGTTCCCAGGAGGTGACGACCATGGCCACCACGGTCGCCAAGGCTGCCGAGGACGCCGCGGCGGTGACGTACGCCGCCCGTGTCGAGCACGTCTCGAAGTCCTTCCCGGTCCCGGGCACGGCCCGCGGACAGCAGCTCGTGCTGGACGACATCACGCTCGACGTCGCACCCGGCGAGTTCGTCACCCTCCTGGGTGCCTCCGGCTGCGGCAAGTCCACGCTGCTCAACCTGGTGGCGGGCCTCGACCGGCCCTCCGCCGGCTCGATCGGCACGGACGGCCGGCCCGCCCTGATGTTCCAGGAGCACGCCCTGTTCCCCTGGCTGACCGCGGGCCGGAACATCGAACTCGCCCTGAAGCTGCGCGGGGTGCCCCGGCCGGAGCGCAGGCCCGAGGCGGAGCGGCTGCTGGAACTCGTCCGCCTCAAGGGCGCGTACGGCAAGCGGGTGCACGAGCTGTCCGGCGGCATGCGCCAGCGCGTGGCGCTGGCCCGCGCCCTGGCGCAGGACAGCCGGTTGCTGCTGATGGACGAGCCGTTCGCCGCGCTGGACGCCATCACCCGTGACGTCCTGCACGACGAACTGACCCGTATCTGGGGCGAGACGGGCCTGTCGGTGCTGTTCGTGACGCACAACGTGCGCGAGGCGGTGAAGCTGGCGCAGCGCGTGGTGCTGCTGTCCTCGCGGCCCGGTCGGATCGCCCGTGAGTGGACCGTCGGCATCCCGCAGCCCCGCCGGATCGAGGACGCCGCGGTCGCCGAGCTGTCCCTCGAGATCACCGAAGAACTGCGCAAGGAGATCCGCCGCCATGGCCGGCACTGACACGGACACCGGCGTGGGCGCCGGAAAGACGCGCGACGCACAGGACCTGGCGGGGCTGGAGGCCGGACTCGACGCGCTGGAGACGGTGCAGACCGCCCGTACGCCGCTGCGCGAGACCCTGCTGCGCAAGGCGCTGCCGCCGGTCACCGCCGTCGCGCTGGTCCTGGTGGTCTGGCAGCTGCTGGTGTGGTCGGGGGCCGCGCCCGACTACAAGCTGCCCTCGCCGTCCGCGGTGTGGGACGAGGTGACGGACGCGTGGCTGCGGGGCACGCTGCTGGACTACATCTGGACCAGCGTCTCGCGCGGTCTGGCCGGCTTCCTGATGGCGCTCGCCATCGGCACGCCGCTCGGCCTGCTGGTCGCCCGGGTGCGGTTCGTCCGCGCTGCCCTCGGCCCGATCCTGTCCGGCCTGCAGTCGCTGCCGTCCGTGGCGTGGGTGCCGCCTGCCGTGATCTGGCTCGGCCTGAACGACTCGATGATGTACGCCGTGATCCTGCTCGGCGCCGTCCCGTCCATCGCCAACGGTCTGGTCGCCGGCATCGACCAGATCCCGCCGCTGTTCCTGCGGGCCGGGCGCACGCTGGGCGCGACCGGGCTGAGCGGCGCCCGCCACATCGTGATGCCGGCCGCGCTGCCCGGCTACCTCGCCGGCCTGAAGCAGGGCTGGGCGTTCTCCTGGCGCTCGCTGATGGCCGCGGAGATCATCGCCTCCTCGCCCGATCTCGGCGTGGGCCTTGGGCAGTTGCTGGAGAACGGGCGGAACAACTCCAGCATGCCGCAGGTGTTCCTGGCCATCTTCCTGATCCTGCTGGTCGGCATCGCCATCGACCTGCTCGTCTTCAGCCCGCTGGAGCGGCGGGTGCTGCGCAACCGGGGGCTGGTGACGGCGCGTTAGCCGACGCCGGCGGGTCGGGTGCTCGGGGCGCGGGTGAAGCGTTCACATGGTCGTCCTGCGCGATCACGTCGTCCTGCCCGGCCGCAGGGAGCCCGTGGTCGCAGGCCGAGCCGCACCGGGCCGGCGGCCCGTGGCGTCGGCCGGCGCGTCAGAGGACGGCGAGCAGGTCGTCCAGCGGGGCGGGGACGCGGGCGGGGTCGAGGGCCTCGACGAGGACGCGGCCGTAGCGGATCTTGCGTCCCTTCTTCGTGCCGAAGAAGCGCCGCAGCTGCTGTTCGGGCGGGCGGCCCTGCTGAGCGGGCTGGCGCAGGAAGGTCCGCAGGGGGCGCAGCTCGCCCTCCGCCCGGACGAGTTCCGTCACCCGTGTCACGCCGAGGGCGCGGATCAGCTCGTCCTCCAGGTCCGCCGCGCAGACGAAGTACCCCTGCCGGCCGGCGCCCGCCCCGTCCAGGGCGCGGGCGTAGTAGGGCCGCTCCCGCTCGTCGCACAGGCCGGTCAGGCGCAGGCCGAGGCCGCGCGGCCCGAGGAGGTCGGCGAAGCGGCCGACGCTCATCGCGCCGCCCATCGCCAGGACGCAGACGCCCTCGGCCTCCAGGTCCCGGCCGCGTCCTTCGGCCAGCGCGTCGACCGCCGCGACGTCACTCGGCCCTTCCAGCAGGACCACCGCCCGGACGGACAACCGCTCCGCCAGCTCGCGTGCGGGGTCACCGGAACCGCCGGCCGCCCACGCGGTGACCGCGTCCCGGAAAGCCCCCATGTCTGCCATGGCACGAGTCTGCGCCGTCCGCGGCCCCGGCGGTAGGCAATTTCCGCCGCCGCCGGACACCGGCGAGGGCATCTTCCCGTGCCTCCCCGGGGCCGGGGCCCTGGGGAAGCCGGCAACGGCGTGTGATGAGGCCGGTGCTACCCCCGCGGTGCATTCCGGGTCGGCGCCGCGGCGTCCTGCTGGGCCGGGTGGCCGGGGACGCCCCGTTCTGGATGAGCGGCGACCAGTACGCGTACTGGTCGCAGACCCACCTCACCGTCGACGTGGTGCCCGGCCGGAGCAGCGGGTTCTCCCTGGAGGCCCCGGAGGGCGTGCGCTTCCTGCTCCGCTCCCGGCTGCTGACGGACGAGGGGCTGGCACGCGTCGAGGCGGAGCCCCCGCTGCCGACCGGCGCGGACCCGACGGCCGGCTGAGGACTCGGTCGCGGGTGCCGCGGATCAGCGCAGGTCGAGGCGCATCAGGACGCGGGGGTGGCCGGCCAGCACCGAGGTGGTGTCGGCGGCGTGGACGAAGCCGGCGCGTTCGAAGTTCTTGCGCAGACCGGCGTACGCCATGGTCAGGTCGACCCGGGCGTCGCCGTTGTCCAGCGGGTACGCCTCGACCGCCGGGGCGCCGTGGGCGCGGGCGAAGTCGACGGCGCCGGCGATGAGGGCGTGCGAAACGCCCTGCTTGCGGTGGCCGGGACGGACCCGGATGCACCACAGCGACCACACCGGCAGGTCGTCCACGTGCGGGATCTTGCGGTTGCGGGCGAAGGACGTGTCCGCGCGGGGCGCCACGGCGGCCCAGCCGACCGGTTCGTCGCCGTCATAGGCCAGCACGCCGGGCGGCGGGTCGGCGCGGCACAGTCCGGCGACGTACTCGCCGCGGGCGGGGCCGCGCAACTCGTTGTTGAGCCGGGAGGGGATGCGGTAGCTCAGGCACCAGCACACGTTGGCCCCGGGCGACTTGGGGCCGAGGACGGCGCGGACGTCCTCGAAGACGGAGGCCGGGCGGACATCGATGGTCATACGGCCACGATGTCAGCCCGGCCCGCGGCCCGCAGGCCGTCCGCTACGGAACGACGGTGGCGCCGCTGTCCGGCTCGGCCGGCGGTTCGCTCAGCTGCTCGCGCACGTAGTTCCAGATCACCGCGATCTGCGCGGCGACGGGCACGGCGAGCAGGCTGCCGACGATGCCTGCCAGGCTGCCGCCCAGGGTCACGGCGAGCAGGATCACCGCGGCGTGCAGGCCGAGCCCCCGGCTCTGGATGATGGGCTGGAAGACATTGCCCTCCAGCTGCTGCACCGCCACGATGATCGCCAGCACGATCAGCGCGTCCGTCGGGCCGTTGTACACCAGCGCGATCAGCACCGCGACGAAGCCGGCGAACAGGGCGCCGACGATCGGTACGAACGCGGACACGAAGGTCAGCACCGCCAGCGGCAGCACCAGCGGGACGTCGAGGGCCCACAGGCCGAGGCCGATCAGGACGGCGTCGAGCAGGCCGACGATCGCCTGGGAGCGGACGAACGCGCCGAGGGTGTCCCAGCTGCGGGCGGCGACCGCCGGGACGTCGGTGGCGAGCCGGCCGGGGAGCTGGCGGGAGAGCCAGGGCAGGAAACGGGGGCCGTCCTTGAGGAAGAAGAACATCAGGAACAGCGCCAGCACGGCGGTGACGATGCCGTTGACCACCGTGCTCACCCCGCTGACGATGGCGGTGACCATCGAGCCGAGGCCCTTCTGGGCGCGCTCCACCGCAGTGTCGAAGGCGTCGCTGATCTGGTCGTCGCCGATGTTGAGCGGCGGCCCGGCGGCCCACTCGCGCAGCCGCTGGATGCCCTCGACCACGCCGTCGGTCAGCTCCCCGGACTGGGAGGCCACCGGCACCGCGATCAGCGCGACGACCCCGGCGGCGGCCAGCAGGAACAGCACGGTCACGGTCGCCGCGGCCAGCGCGGGCGGCCAGCCGTGGCGGCGCAGGAAGCGGGCCACGGGCCAGGTCAGCGTGGTGATGAACAGGCCGACTATGAGCGGCCAGACGACCGGCCACATACGGCCCAGGACCCACATGGTCACCGTGAGCATGAGGAGGATCAGCAGCAACTCACCGGAAACGCGCGCCGAAACGCGCAGCGCGGCGCGGGTCTTGGTGGAACTCAGCGTGGCAGGCATGGGGCCACCTTATGTGGATCACCGTGGGGCGCCGCCCTCAGTCCCCCAGCGCCCGGCGCAGGGCGTCGTCCAGCCGTTCGGCCAACTCGGAGTCGCCGGGCGGGTCGTCGGCGAACAGCGCGCCGAGCTGGGCGGTGAACGTCTGGGTGAACGCGCCGTACAAGGGGGTGCGGGGACGCAGCACGGCGTCGCGCAGGGCGGGCAGGAGGACGGATCGGGCATAGGCGGGCCGGCCGGTCCTCGCCTCGCGCGGCATCCGGTCGGTGCTCTCGCCGGTGGGCGAGGCGGAGGGGGAACCCGCGCCGAGGGGGCAGCGGAGGCCGGGGTCCTCGTAGGCGGACGTACGGGTCGCGGCGAACCCGGCGTCGAGCAGGCAGCGTTCGCTCTCCTCGCCGGTGAGGAAGCGGATCAGGTCGGCCGCCATGCGGGGCCGGTGGGACACGTCGGTCACGGCGAGGTTCTGGCCGCCGAGGACGGCCCGGCCGGGCAACGGGGCGACGCCGAGCTGCCGCGGGTCGAAGGTCTGGTGCAGGGTGCGGTAGGCGTACGGCCACTGCCGCAGGAACGTGGTGCGGCCGGCGGCGAAGTCGTTGAGGGAGCGGGCCTCGTCGGAGCCGTGGGCGTCGGGGAGGGTGTAGAGGTCGTCGGTGCGGCGGCGCAGTTCGGCGATGCCCGGGGCGAGTTCGTCGGCGTCGGCGCTGTAGCGGCCGTCCTCGTCGGTGAGCCGCAGCCCGGGCACGGCGCTGGTGAAGGCCTCGACGGCGTTGACCGTGCGGCCCTCGTAGGCGTCGAGCTGGGTCGTCCAGCCCTTCTCGTACCCTTCCGGGCGGTGGTCGTGGACGTGGTCGATCAGCCGGCGGAGCTGGTCCCAGTCGCTGCGGCGGAGGTCGGTGCGTTCCACGCGGGCCTGTTCCAGATGGTCGCGCCGGTAGTAGAGGAGACCGACGTCGCTGTTGAACGGCACCGCGTAGAGCCGGTCGTCCCACCACGCCGTGCGGGCCACGGACCCGATGACGTCGCCGTCGACGAGGTCCTCGTCGAGGGGACGGATCAGCCCGGCCTCGGCGAACTCCGGCACCCAGGTGACGTCCAGGTTGACGACGTCGTAGGCGGCGCCCCCGGACTGCAGGGCGCCGAGGAGCTGGCTGCGCTGCTCGTCGGCGCTGCCGGGCAGCTCGACCAGCCGGGCGCTGTAGCCGCTGCCGGCGCGTTCCTGGCGGGCGTTCCATTCGTCGATCAGCTGCTGGCGGATGCCGTTCTTGCCGGTGACGTCCCGGCCGCTGACGACCACGATCTCGCCGGGCTGCTCCGGGGACGGGCTCGGCGTCGCGCCCTCGTTCCCGCCGCCGGTGCAGGCCGCCGCCATGAGCAGGGCCAGCAGGGCCGCGACCCGTCGCATCCTCACTCCTCCCCCGTTCCGGTGCGGGCCACCTCGTCGTGCAGGACGGCGCCCACGTCGTCGTCGGCGTCGACGCACCGGCCGCCGGACGCGGCGGAGATCTGCGCGTCCGGTTTGTCGGAGGCGCAGCCGCCGCTCGTCAGGGACACCATGGCGACCGGCACCTTCACGGCGCGGGCGGTGGCCAGCACGTCGTCCAGGTTGCCGCCGGTCAGCCGGTTCGCGTCCTCGTCGTCGGTGATGTAGACGATCAGCTGGGGCCGGTCGTCGGCCGCTCCCCGGTCGTTCATGAACTGGAGCGCGTCGATCAGCGCGGCGTGCGGATCGGCCTGGGCGTCGCGGACGCGGGCCCGTTCGTCGATGGTGCGCTCGGCGTCGTTGCGGGCGCGGCTGCCGAAGGCGAGCAGCATCTCGTACGACCGCTCGCCGAGGCCCGACACGCCCCACACGCCGTACTCGTCCGCCGGGCCGAGCCCGACCAGGGACTGTTTCAGCAGGCCCGGGCCGCCGCTCGGCCCCTTCCACACGTCGCCCATCGAGCCGGAGCTGTCCAGCAGGAAGAGCACCCGGCCCGGCCCGTTGGCGCCGCGGTACCGCTCCAGCGCCGTGTCCATCGCCCTGCGCCCGGCGGACTCCACCAGCCGGGACGGCGCGGGCAGCACCCCTTCGGCCACGTGGTCCGCGTCCAGGAGCGGCCGGTGTCCGGTGGCCGCGCGGAAGCCGTCGCGGGCGAACGCGGACCGGCCCCCGCCGTCGTTGAGCCAGGCGCGGAACCGGTCCGCGGCGTCGTCGCGGGCGCTCGCGTCGCGGTCGCCGCCGTGCCAGCGGACGCGCACGAACACCGGCTCGTAGCCGGGCACGTCGCCGGGGTACTGGGCCGTCCTGGGCACCCGCCGTTCGGCGTCGCAGCCGACGCCGCTGCGCATCAGGAACTCGGGGACCAGGGCGGCGCCGGCGTCGTCCGCGGCGTCGTCGTCGGGCAGCGTGCACAGCAGGCCGGCGGCGGTGGGCGCGGGCACGCCGGGCACGAGGTCGCGCTCCGCCTGGGCGGGGTCGCGGTCCCCGCCGGTGGCGGAGCGCTGCAGGCCGATGGTGGCCAGCAGGCCCGCGGCGGTGAACTCGGGGTCCGGCCGCCAGATCCGGGCGTCGGGGCGGCGCGCCTTCAGCTGGGCGATCATACGGGCGAGGGGGGCTCCGGTGCGGTCGTTCCAGGACTGGGCGGAGAGGTCCTCGGGCACGGCCAGCACGACCGGGGAGTAGGCGAAGGGCGTCTGGTCGGCCTCCACCGCGGCCACGGCGTCCGTGTCCTGGCCGGCGGCGACCCGGGCGGCGTCGGCGGGGGACGCGGGGATCCACACGTCGGGCTGCGGGCCGATGTCGCGCTGCGGGTTGGGCCCCTCGTGGCGGGGTTCCTGCCAGGCGCCGGTGTGCTTGCGCAGGGCGGTGACCGTGTCGGCGGCGCCCGCGCCGTAGACGGTGATGCCGCTGCGCCGACAGTCGCCGTCGCGGTTCTCGTCCGACGTCAGGAACTCGTCGGCCGCGGCGCGCACGGTGCGCTCGAGGTCGGGGTCGGTGAGCACGCGCAGTTCGGTGGGCGGCGCGCAGGCCGGGGGCCGCAGCGCGGCGACCAGGCCGTGGACGCCGAGGCCGAGTCCCAGGGCGAGCACCAGGAGGGTGAGCAGCCCGGTGGCGACCACGCGCCGGGGTCGCCGCCGGGCGAGCGGGCAGTGGCGGTGGGGCTGCCCGCGCGCCGACAGCAGGACGTCCTGGTCGGGCTCGCCGCGGCGCTGGGGTTCCCAGGGTTCGGGGGGCTTGCGCAGGGTGTGCAGGCCGCGGGCGGTCATCCGGGCCCGTACGTCGTCCGCCAGGCCGGCGAAGCCCAGGGCGCCGTCCCGTTCCAGGCTCCGTACCAGTTCCTCGGTGAACGGCGTCGGCGTGTCGCCGGGGCCCGCGTCGATGAGGTGGTTGGCCTGCACGCTCATCAGCAGCAGGACGTTCCGTTTCCTGGGGAGCTTCTCCCAGATCCAGGCGGCGTTGCCCGCGAAGCAGCAGTCGAGGACCACCACGATCTGCCGGGCCCGGCTCTTCGCCAGCTCGTCGAGCACCTCGCTGAAGGGCGCCGCGCCCTCGAAGAGGGCCTGCCGGCCGGGGATCACGCCGGCGTCGCGCATCTGCAGGTACAGCTCGTCGCCCGCGCTCGGGAGGGCGCCGTGCCCGGCGAAGTAGAGCAGCAGCACGCCCCTGGCCTTGGCGACGGCCTTGCGCAGGGATCTTTCGAACTCGTCCCTGGACGGGGAGCGCTCGACGACGATCTGGCGCTCGCGGAACACCTCACCGCCCCGGAGCGCCTCGCGGAGCCGGTTCACGTTGTGCTTGACGGCCGGGAGGTCTCCGCTGACACCGCGCGGCATCCCGGCGAAGTCGTACTCGGACACCCCGACCAGCAGTGCCCGGTTCCTGCGCCCACGGGGGTCGAACCGGGTCACTGGCTTGTCCGTGCTCATGCGTCACCCGTCGGCGCGGGCAGCGGGCGGATCGTTCTCCGGGCCCGCGGTCCCCTCCGGTTCGTCCTCCCCGACCGACTCCAGCCTGACCTCGGGCGGTTCTCCTTCCTCCACTCCCCTGCGGTTGTCCCGCCATGCCTGCGCCGCCCGTCCGATCGCGTCCAGGAGGTCCCGGACGACGACGGAGGTGACGCCTCCGACGACCGCGGCGAAGATCTCCATGCCGACGCCCATCGGGCTCCCCGGCTCGGGATCGTCCGTACGGCTCCGTTCCTGCAGCTGCAACCGTCCCGAGCGGACCAGTTCGTCGAGCGCCTGTTCGCGCTCCAGCCAACTGCGCAGGGCGCCCACATCGCTCTCGGTGGCCGTTTCACCGTGCAGTCGTACGCACACGCCCCGGACTGCCACATCATCCCCGTCAGCCATAACTCACCATCATGGCAGCCCAGTTGCGTGGTGGGGAGGGTTCGAACAGCCTCGGGGAGAGATCGCCGCCGGGAAAACACGTGCGAGGCGTCGCCGTATGGTGGACGCCATGGCGGAGGTGGAGGTCGTGCAGCTGCTGGTGTCCGCGGACCACCGTTTCGCGGGGCGTCCGGCGGACGGGCCCGCGCCGGGGCCGGCGGACGAGCGGGTGACGCAGGTGCGGGTGCGCCGCGGTCTCGGACTGGTCGGCGACCGCTACTTCGGCCGGGCGGCCCACCGGGACGCCGCGGTGACGATCATGTCCGAGGAGAACCTGCCCACGGCCGTCGACCCGGACGTCGATCTGCGGGCGACGCGCCGCAACATTCTGCTGCGCGGCGTCGACATCGACGCGTTCGTGGGAGCGGTGATCACCCTGGACAGCGGTTGCGGCCCGGTGACGTTCCGGGTCAACCGCCCGGCGCGGCCCTGCGCCTGGATGGACGTCACCGTCGGACCGGGCGCGCAGCGGGCGCTGCGCGGCGGGGGCGGCGTGCGGTGCACGCCCGAGTCCGACGGTGTGCTCGGCCTGGGCAGGGCCGTGTTCCGGGTGGTTCAGGGTCACCAATAGTGGCGGCGGCCGGCGACCGCGTGGCCCATGGAGCCCGCGATCCACAGGATGGCGCCGACGACGACCAGGATGAGTCCGATCGTCCACAGGATCGATATCCCGGTGATCAGTCCGATGACAAGAAGGATGACGCCGAGGAGGAGCATGGTTGCCTCCTGAGAGGGAGTAGGGCTGCCTCTCCGAGTACCCCGGCATACCCCGGGGAAGCACCCGGGTCGCCCTTGCCGGTCACTCGTCCCTAATGCCTCACTTATCCCGCTTGCCACTCTTCATCCGGTTTCGCCGCTTATGCGGTGGTGAGTCGGACAGGGCGAGCCCCAGCAGCGAGAGAGAGGACGAGATCAGTGATCACCCGCGAGCAGATCCCCGCCGTACTCGATCACCCCGTGTACGACGCCGAGGGCAACAAGGTCGGCGAGGCCAAACACGTCTTCCTCGACGACGCCACGGGCATGCCCGAGTGGGCCACCGTGAAGACCGGCCTGCTCGGCACGAGCGAGTCGTTCGTGCCGATCCGCGACGCCTCGATCGTGGAAGACCATCTGGAGGTGCCCTACCCGAAGAACACCATCAAGGACGCGCCCCACGTCGACGTCGACGCGGGCGGCCATCTCTCCGTCGACGAGGAGCACCGCCTCTACGAGTACTACGGCATCCGCTGGGACGACGCCTGGCAGCAGGCCAACGAGCCCGGCGAGGGCGGCTGGGCCCACGAGGGCGCCGGCGGCGGTACGGCGGGCGCCGCGGGCATGGCCGCCGGCACCGCGGGGATGGCCGGCACCGCGGGCGACGAGACGACCCGCCGACGCGGTGTCGCCGACGACGAGACGGCCCGGATGCGCGGCGCCGGAGGCGGTGTCGGCCGGGACGACGCGATGACGCGCTCGGAGGAGCAGCTGCGCGTCGGCGTCGAGCGGCAGGAGACCGGCCGGGCGCGGCTGCGCAAGTACGTCGTCACCGAGGAGGTGCAGCAGACCGTTCCGGTCAAGCGCGAGGAGGTCCGCGTCGAGCGCGAGCCCATCACGGACGCCAACCGCGACGCGGCCATGTCGGGCCCTGAGATCTCCGAGGCCGAGCACGAGGTCGTCCTGCACGAGGAGCGGCCCGTGGCGCAGACGGAGACGGTCCCGGTGGAGCGGGTGCGCATGACGACCGAGGAGCACGCCGACCAGGAGACGGTGCGCGGCCAGGTCCGCAAGGAGCGCATCGACGTCGAGGGCGTCGAGAAGGAGGAGGGGCCCGGCAAGTGACCGCGGCGGGGCCCCCGCGTGCGGCGGCCCGTCCCGCGACCGCGCGGGGCGGGCCGCCGCACGCGTCCTCGCCGGGGCCGCGTCCTCGCCGGGGGCGGACGACGCCGCCTGGGCCGAGCCTCGGTCAGTGGCGGGCCACCACCCGCAGCGTCCGGACCGACGGGTCGGCGGCGTCCGGGATGAGGACGCCGTGGTCGACGCCGCTGCGCAGGTACTCGACGACGTCCTCGTTGATCACCTCGCCGGGGGCCACCACCGGCACGCCCGGCGGATAGGGGCTGATCGTCTCGGCGGCGATGCGGCCCGCGGCGCGCTCGGCGGGCACGTGCTCGGCCTCGGCGAAGAACGCGTCGCGGGGCAGCAGCGCCTGCTCCAGTTCCAGCGCCTTCGGGTCGGGCAGGTGGACCGGCGGCTGCCGCTCGATGGAGTCGGCGCCCTCGACCAGCGCGCGCAGCGCGTCGACGAGCACCTTCTCGGTCTCGTCGTCGTCGGCGTGGGTGATCGAGGCGCTGATGCGGCAGGTGTCGGAGCCGCCGACGTCGACGTGCCGGTGGGCGCGCAGCCACTCGGCCGCCTGCATGCCGCTGATGCCCAGCTCCCGGACGTCGATCACCAGCTTCAGCGGGTCGAACGCCGCGGCGAGGCCCTCCTCGACGACCTCCCCGCCCATCGGCCGCAGCCCGGGCAGCTCGCCGGCCGCCGCGCGGATCCGCTCCGCCCGGTGCAGGGCCGCGTCCAGCAGGTCGTGCCCGTGTTCGACCATCTGGCGGCGCCAGCCGTCGAGAGTCGCGTACACCAGGGACGACGCGCTGGTCGTGCCCAGCAGGTCCTCCCGCTGCTTGAGCGCCTCGGGGGAGACCCGGTCGTACTGGAGGTGGAAGACGGAGCTCTGCTCGATCGCGCCGCCCATCTTGTGGACACTGGTGACTACCAGGTCCGCCTCGGCGTCCATGCCCCAGGCGGGCAGGCCGGGGTGGAAGGGCAGGTGGGCGCCCCAGGCCTCGTCCACGATCAGCGGGACGTCGAACTCGTGGCACACCCGCGCCACGCCGCCGATGTCCGCGCAGGTCCCCCAGTCGGTGGGGGTGATCAGCAGCATGCCCTTGGCGTCCGGGTGTTCCTCCAGGCGGCGGCGTACGTCGTCGGGCTCGGGCGGATGGGCGATGTGCCGCTCGGTGTCGAACTTCGGGTGGACCCAGATGGGCTCCACGCCGTTGACGACGACGGCCGCGATCACGGATTTGTGCGCGTTGCGGGACAGCAGCAGCTTCTCCCCCGGCCCCGCGACGGCCAGCATCGCCGTCTTGACCGACAGGGAGCTGCCGCAGGTGGAGAAGAACGCCTGGTCCGCGCCGACCGCGTCGGCCATCAGTTCCTGGGCCTGCCCGAGCACGTTCTGCGACTGGCGGCGGTCGTCGAGGCCGTTGAGGGAGAGCACGTCCGAGCGGAACACGTCGAGCCCGACGATCTCGGCCACCCGGGGATCCACCCCGCGGCCCTGCTTGTGCCCCGGCGGCCCGAAGACCACGTCTCCTCGGCGCCGGAATTCCTGAAGCGCCTCCAGCACAGGCACGCGCGAGTGGTCCATCGTTCCTCCCAGCCGGACGTCCAGGTACACCGATCGTGTTGCACCGGCACGGCACTCGAAACCCCGGGGGGTGTGGCACCGCCCGGACGGTGGCACCCGGGGACGCACACGTCGCCCCACCGGAGGAGACCGAGTGACCCGCACCGACCTCGCACCCGTCCACGAGGCGCTCCGCACGGCCGTGGCCGCACGGGCCGGCGCGCTGTGGGACGTGGCGCTGCGGCTGCACGCCGACCCCGAGTACGCCTTCGCCGAGCACCGGGCCGCCGCACTGCTCACGGGCGAGCTGGAACGTGCGGGGTTCGCCGTGGAGCGCGGGGTGGCCGGGATGGCGACCGCGTTCACCGCCCGTACGGGGAACGGGCGTCCCGCGGTGGCACTGCTGCTCGAGTACGACGCCCTGCCCGGCCTCGGGCACGCGTGCGGGCACAACCTCATCGCGGCGGCGGGCCTCGGCGCGGCACTGGCGCTGCGCTCGGTGCCGGCCTGCGACGCGGGGTCCGTGCTCGCGGTGGGAACCCCGGCCGAGGAGGGCGGCGGCGGGAAGGCGCTGGAGGCTCGGGCCGGGGTGTTCGACGGCGTGGACGCGGCGCTGATGTTCCATCCCGGCGTGCACAACTGGCGGCGGGCCCCGCTGACCGCGCAGGTGCAGTACCGGGTCGGCTTCCACGGCCGGGCGGCGCATCCCACGGGCAACCCGACCGAGGGGATCGACGCGCTCGGCGCGCTGATCGAGCTGTTCAACGTGCTGGGCGGGCTGAGCCGACGGTTGCCGGAGGCGTCGCACGTGCAGGGCATCGTCACGCACGGGGGCACGGCCACCAACATCGTCCCGGCGTACGCGGAGGGCCTGTTCGGGCTGCGGGCGGCGACCACCGGGGCGCTGGAGGACCTGGCGGGGCGGCTGCGCACCTGCGCGGAGGGCGTCGCCCTCGCCACGGGGACACGGGCGGAGGTCGAGCGGGCCACGGTGCGCTACGAGCACTTCCGGGACAGCGGGGTCCTGTCGGCCCGGTTCGCCGCGCACCTGTCCCGGTCGGGAATCGAGCTGACGGAGCCGGAGCCGGGCGTCCAGCTGGGGTCGTCGGACATCGGCAACGTCAGCACGCTGGTGCCGGCCGTCCACCCGTTCGTGGCGATCATGGGCGAGGACGGCTCCGACCACACCCCCGCGTTCGCCGAGGCCGCCGCCTCCGAGCGGGCCCGGACGGTGCTCACCGCCGCGGCCGGCGCGCTGGCGTGCACGGCGGCGGACGTGCTGCTCGACGCGGACCTGCGCGGGCAGGCGTGGGCGGGTCACGCGTCGCAGGGCTGAGTCGCAGCCCGACGGTACTCAGCGCGCGCCGGGCTGCGGCAGGCCCTCAGCGGTCCGTGTCGTCCGTGCCGGGCGCGGACTCCTCGGCCTCGACACCCTCCAGGGGGTCGCCCGCCACGGTGCCGCGGTCGGGCTGGTAGCCCTCCCGGGCACTCGCCGTGCCGGGCACGGAGCGCTCCTGGGCCTGGCTCTCCCCGCCCGAGTGCGCGCCCGGTTCCTCGGGGTCGCGCGCCCTGTCGTAGCGGTCGCCGCTCTGGTCGTTCCCGCCGGTCATGTCGGTGCCTCTCGTCGCGGTTCGGGCTGCTCCGGGTTCCCGTGACCCGGTCCCCGGAAACGGCACGCGGCGGGTACGTCGGTCTTCCCAGGGGGGCGTCCGGCCCGATGCCGGAGACCGGCCCGGCACCGGACGCCGGACCTGCGCGGACCGGCCCCGGACCGGGAGCCCGACCCGGACCGGGCGCCGGACCTCCGCCGAAGACGGCGCCCGCGACGGCGCCGACGTCCCGACCCACGCCACGCCGGACGATCGCCGTCCCTCAGCAGTCGGCTCCCGGCAGCGGCGGGACGATTCCCTCGTCCCGGTCCGGCAGCGAGGCGATCAGCTCCGCGCGCCGCCGTCCCGCCCACGCGGGGCGCAGGGTGTGCAGCAGCTCGAACTGCCGCCGCCACAGGGTCACCCGGAAGGGCTCGCCGTCCAGCCGGTTGCGGCTCGCCCACCGTCCGGCGGCCTCGTGGGCGGCGTCGCGGAACGCCCAGTAGAGCAGTTCGTCGAGGTCGGACGTGACCTGTTCGAAGAGCAGCCGACCGCGCTCGTACGCGAGGTAGCGGTACTCCCCCGCGTCCCCGATCCGCAGGAACGGGTAGCCCGCGTCGCGGTCGACGAAGCCGGGCCACCGCTCCTGCGGCAGGCCCACGAGCCCGGCGAGCCGCGCCACTTCGTGCTCCACGCGCCGCCGCGTCCGGGCCGGGTCGTCCGTGCCCATGGGCCCGCCCTCCGTTCCTCGCAACCGTTCTCGGATTCCCGGCCGGCCCCACGGGCGGGCCGGCCCGAGGACGGTATCGGGTCGCTCGTCTCCGGGTGCCGGGGGTCGGACCGGAAACCGATGCCTGGCCGAGACCTTTCGCCGCGAAGCGGGCGAGGAGTACCTGGCGCGGCATTCGGTGCATCCAGTACGCGCCAATAGCGTGCGCGCCGCGCAATCCGGGGTTTCGGCGCCGACGCGTCGACGGGCGGGGCGCCGCACCGCGTCCGGCGTGCACGTATACGAACAAGCACATGGCGTCACGGTTTCTCCGTACGACCTTCACAACACGCACACTTTCGGTCGATCCCCGGGAAGGGCGCCGACGCGGGGGCAGACGCCGCGGGCGGCGGGTGCCTAGCCTCCCGGGCCATGCGATCACCCATGACGAGACGTCTCGGTCTCACCGCCGTCCTGGCCCTCATCCTCGCCGTGTTCGGCCTGGCGCCCTCCGCGAGCGCGGCCGACCCCGCCCCCGCGGAACTGACGTTCACCAGCGACGCCGCCACGACCACGCCGGGCGGCACGGTGAACCTGTCGATGACGCTCACCAACAACAAGACCTACGACGTCTGGTTCGTCTACCAGACCATCGACCCCACCTGGCTGACCACCCAGCGACCCGACCTGAAGTACTCCTTCACCGGCTGCACCCTGGCCACGGCCTCCGGCAGCACCCCCTGTTCCGGCACCGGCCCGGCCGACCTCGGCGCCAACTACGGCGCGCCCATCCCGCCCGGCCAGAGCCGCACCGTGACGCTGACGCTGCAGATCGCCGCCGACTCCGGCTGCAACGGCAACATCGGCTTCTACTCGTACTTCTACGCCGAGTTCAGCGACAGCACCAACGTCAGCGGCGGCCCGGTCTACTCGCCCCAGACCCGCGTCCTGTGCGCCTAGGCCACCGTACGGGCGCCACATTGACCTGAAACCGGCCAACGGATCCCGCGGCGAACCCGTCCGGACCCACGGCAGCCGCACCGGTGGACCCGGCGGTCCACCGGTGCCCCGCCTCCCCCTCCGACCTGCGCGACATGGCCCCGGCCGGGCCGTCCGCGCGGATCGGCGAATCCCTGCCGCAGGCCAAACCACCGCAGAGGGACCCCTGTCGCACACCTGCGCTTTTCCGTCAGGTTTCGCGACATGCCCGCAAAAGCTACACAGACCATCCACCATGTGACGCGACGGATGTGTCGACGACTGGCCTCTGAGGGGGAAGCCGGCGTCGCGCAAGGGGGTGCGTCCGCTCCAGCGGAGCAGTGCTCACCCCTGCCCTGGGAGGGGACAGCACCGCATGAAGCGGACCATAGGCACCACCCTGCTCACGGCGGGCGCGCTCATAGCCGCCCTCGGCATACCGGCCACGGCGGCCCACGCCGACGCCGCCGGCCCCCGCATCGATCTGCGGGTCCTCGTCGTGAGCGACGGCGGCCCGGCCACCGACGCCATCGCGGCCGAACTGGACGCCGCGGGAACGCCGTACACGGAGATCGACCTCACCCGCTCCGACCGGCCGGTCATCGACGCCGGCTACCTCGCGGACACCGTGGACGGGCGGCAACGGGCCAGGTTCCAGGCCGTCGTGCTGCCCAACGACAACCCGTTCCCGGCCGGCTCCGCCGAGATGGCCGCGCTCGCCGCGTACGAGCGGACCTACGACGTGCCGCAGGTCGACGCCTACACCTACGCCAGGCCCGAGGCGGGGCTCCAGTACCCGATCCACGGCGGCTACTCCGGCAGCGTCGACGGCGTCCGCGCCGAGGTGACCGACGCCGGCCGCGCGGGCGCCTTCGACTACCTCGACGGCCCGGTGCCCTTCGAGGACAACTCACCGACCGTGGGCGAGAGTTACGCGTACCTGTCGACCCCCGTCGCCGGCGCCGACTTCACCCCCTACGTGCAGGCCACGATCCCGGGGACCACCAAGAAGGGCTCGCTGGTGGGCGAGTACCGGCACGACGGGCGGCGCGAACTCGTCGTCACCTTCGTCTACAACCGGTACCAGCAGCAGTTCCGGCTGCTGGCCCGCGGCATCGTGGAGTGGATGACCGGCGGGGTGCACCTGGGCGCCTCCCGCAACTACTTCGCCGTGCACGTCGACGACGTCTTCGCCGCCGACGACCGCTGGAACTCCACGCTCAACTGCACCCCCGGCGACGTCGACTGCACCGACCCGAACGCCACGCCCGACCCGATCCGGATGACCCCTGCGGACGTCGACCACGCCGTCGACTGGCAGCGCGAGCGCGACTTCACCCTGGACCTGGCCTACAACGGCGCCGGCAGCGTCGACCACCGCGAGGACCACAACGGCCAGGACCCGCTGACCGACAGGTTCCTCGCCCAGCGGGGCGAGTTCCGCTGGATCAACCACACCTACACGCACGCCTTCCTCGGCTGCCAACAGGACACCACGGTCGTGCCCTGGCGGTGCGCGACCAACGCGGACGGCAGCACCAAGTGGGTCAGCCGCTACGACGTCGCCGACGAGATCGCGAGCAACACCGTGTGGGGCCTCGTCTCCGGACTGCCCCTGGACACGAGCGAGCTGGTGACCGGCGAGCACTCCGGGCTGCGGGTGCTGCCGCAGCAGCCGGCCGACAACCCCAACCTGGCGCTCGCCCTGGGCGACAACGGCGTCCGCTGGCTCGCCTCGGACAACTCCCGCGACCCCGACCAGCGCAGGGTCGGCCCCGCCGCCACGGTCCCCCGCCACCCGATGAACATCTTCTACAACGCCGGACGGCAGGCCGACCAGGTCGACGAGTACAACTGGATCTACACCAGCCGCGCCCAGGGCGGCAGCGGCATCTGCGAGGACAACCCGGCCACGACCACCTGTCTGCCGGCCCCGCTGGACACCGCCACCGGCTACACCGAGCACATCGTGCCGCTGGAGCGGCGCATCGCGCTCGGCCACGTCCTCGCCAACGACCCCAAGCCGCACTTCATCCACCAGTCGAACCTGGCCGAGGACCGCATCGCCTACCCCGTCCTCGACGGCGTCCTCGACGGCTACGCGGCGCTCTTCGCCGGCAACACCCCCGTGGTGAACCTGCGGATGAAGGACATCGGCGTCGAACTCCAGCGGCGCACCGCCTGGCGCACGGCCCTCCGCGACGGACAGGTCACCGCCTACCGCGTCGGCGACACCGTCACCGTCACCGCGCCGTCCGGCGTGGCGGTCCCGGTGACCGTGCCCGAGGGCACCACGCGGACCGGCCTGCCCTTCGGCAGCGCCTACGCGGGCGAGCGCTCCGGGTGGGCCACCCCGGCGCTCACGGCCCTGACGCTGACCCTGCCGCAGTCCGCCGCCCCGGCCCCGGCCGGCGCACCGGGCGTCGTGGCGGACGCCACCGGCCCGGCGCCCGGGACCCGGGTGCCCCAGGGCGTGGCCGAGCCGGTCTCCCCCGTCGCGGGCGGCTGACCGGCGCTTCGGCAGCACGGTCCCGGCCGCCCCCGCACGGCGGCCGGGACCGGCACGACCACCCCACATCCAGGCCGTGGAGCCCACCCATGCACGTTCAGCACGGCGCGCGACCCTCCGGCGCGACGCGCGTCACCCTGCTCACCGAAGGCACCTATCCCCACAGTCACGGCGGCGTGAGCGTCTGGTGCGACCAGCTCGTCACCGGCATGCCCGACGTCGACTTCGACGTCATCGCCGTCACCGGCACCGGGCGGGAGCCCGTCGTCTGGGACCTGCCGGGCCACGTCTCACGGGTCGTCTCGGTCCCGATGTGGGGCGATGCACCGCCGGGCCGTCCGCCGCGCGGCCGGGCCGCCCGCGCGCGCCTCGCCGACGCCTACGAGCGTTTCCTGACCGCCCTGGTCGACCCCCGCGCCGAGGACGGCTTCCCGCCCGCCCTCTACTGCCTGGCGCACGCGGCGGCGGACGGTCACCTCAGCCCTTTTCTGCGCGGCGACGCCGCCACGGCCGTGCTGACCTCCGTGTGGACCCGCCCGGGGCTGGCCGTGCGCGAGGCGGCGCCGACCCTGCACGACGCGCTCACCGCGACCGGGCTGCTGGAGCACGCCCTGCGCCCGCTGGCCGCGCCCCCGCCCGAGGACGGCGTCGCGCACGCCGTCAGCGGCGGGGTCGCCGTACTGCCCGGGCTCGCGGCCCTCGACCGGCACGGGGTGCCGTTGCTGCTGACCGAGCACGGCGTCTATCTGCGCGAGCGCTACCTCGGCTACCGCACGGCCCCCTACCGCTGGCCGGTCAAGGCGGTGATCCTGGGCTTCTTCCGGCTGCTGGCCGAGGAAACGTACCGCCGGGCGGCGCTGATCACGCCGGGCAACCGGTACAACCGGCTCTGGGAGGAGCAGGGCGGCGCCGACCCGGAGTCGATCCGCACCGTCTACAACGGCGTCGACCCCGCCGCGTTCCCGCCCGCCGGCCCCGAACCGGAGACCCTCACGCTCAGCTGGGCCGGCCGGGTCGACCCGATCAAGGACCTGGAGACCCTCATCCGCGCCTTCGCCCTGGTGCGGGCCGAACTCCCCGGCGCGCGGCTGCGGTTGTTCGGCGGCACGCCCCGCGGCGGGGAGGCGTACCGGGAGCGCTGCGAGGCGCTGGCCGCCGAGCTGGGGCACGCCGACGCGGTGACGTTCGAGGGACGGGTCGAGGACATCAGGGACGCCTACGCGGCCGGGAACGTCGTGATGCTGTCCAGCATCAGCGAGGGGTTCCCGTTCACGCTGATCGAGGCGATGTCGTGCGGGCGGGCGACCGTCTCCACCGACGTGGGCGGGGTGCGGGAGGCCGTCGGCGACACCGGGCTCGTGGTGCCGCCGCGCGACCCGGGGGCGATGGCCGCCGCGGCCCTCGAACTGCTCGGCGACCCGCAGCGGCGCCGGGCGATGGGCGAGGCGGCCCGGCTGCGGGTGGTCGAGCAGTTCACCCTGCGCCAGACCATCGACACCTTCCGCTCCATCTACCGGGAACTGCCCCTGCGCGCACGGAGGTCGTCGCCGCGGGTCGTCCTGCCCGCCCCGGCGGTCAGCGGCACGGGGAGCCTCACCGGATGAGCGGCCCGATGTCCCTCGAACCCGGCGGCGCCGAGCAGGACACCCTCGCCCTGCGCCTGGCCCGGCCTCGCCGGCCGCGCCGCCGCCGCCCGAGCTGGGCCCTGGACGACGCCGCCCTCGCCATCCGCCTGCCCCGGCGCGGTCCCGACGAGGAGTCCGTCACCGCGCTCGCCGTCGAACTCGCCGACCGCGTCGGACCCGCCGTCCACCCCTACGAGGTCGCCGCGCTGCTGGAGGCGGAGGGCCTGTCCGCCGAGGTGATCCGGGACCGGTACGGGCACCCCGATCTGTTCTCCCTGGCCGCCGCGCTGTACGAGAGGGTGCCGCGCACCTTCCCCGAGCCGCCCGCGGCGCCGGACCCGTGGCGCCCGGACACGGTGCGGTGTCTGCTGCGCGGGGTGCTGTTCGCGCTGCCGGCGCTGGCGCATCTGCTGACCGCTCCGCTGTGGGACGTCGACCGGCACGCCCCCGTGCTGATCGTCGCGGGCATCGCGTCCTGGGCCTGGGGGCAGGCGCTCGGCCACCGCGCGCACCTGCGGCTGGTGGCGGGGCGCAGGGAGGCCGCCCGCACCCTGCTGGCCGGAGCCCCGGCGGGCGCGGCGGTCGCCACCGGCCTGGCGGTGCTGCCCGCCGGGGGCGGCGCGGCGATCTGGGCGGCCGGCGCGCAGTCGCTGTACCTGGCGGCGGCGGGAGTGCTGCTGGTGCTGGCCCGCGAGCGGCTGCTGCTGGCCGCGCTCAGTCCGCTGGTGGCCGGGGCGGCGGTGCTGCCGTGGTGGGATCCGGGTGCGCCGGCGCGGGTGGCCCTGCCCGCGCTCGCGCTGCTGGCCACGCTCGCCGCCGCCGGGTGGGTGCTGCGGGCCGGCCTCGCCGCCCCGGGCGCGCCCGGCGGAACCCGGCCGCGCCTGGGCTCCTCCGTTCCGTACGGCCTGTTCGGTCTGGCGGCGGCGGTGCTCGTGGTGCTGGAGGGCCGGCGGCACCCGTACGCGGTGATCGCGCTGACCGTCAGCATGGGACCGGCCGAGTGGCTGCTGTACCGCTTCCGCGGCTGGTCGGTGGCCGCGCTGCGGGTGAGCGCGACGCCCCGCGGGTTCCTGCTGCGCTCGGCCGGCAACCTCGCGCTGTGTCTGACCGCCTACCTGCTCCCGCTGCTGGTCCCCGCCCTGCTCACCGACTCCGACCCGGCCGCGCTGCTGCTGCTCGCGGCGGCCCTGTGGACCGCCCTGCTGCTGCAGGCGTTCGGCGTGGCCTGGCCGCCGGCCGTGCTGTGCCTGCTCGCCGCGGGCGCCGCCGCCGCGGTCCTGCGCCTCGATCTGCCGCCGGGCCCGGCCGTACTGCCGCTGGCCTGCGGCACGGCCGCGGCCTGTCTCGCCGGCTGCGCGGTCCGGCTGCTCGGCAGACCCTCCCCGCACGCCTGACCACCGGGCCACGCGCCTCGGTGCGCACCCCCGGCTCGCCTCACCACGACGAAAGGACCCAGGAGTTGACCTCCGCACCGCTCGCCGCCGTCACCGGAGCCGAGGGCTTCATCGGCTCGCACCTCACCGAGGCGCTCGTCGCCTCCGGCCACCGTGTCAGAGCCATGGCCCAGTACAACTCGTTCTCCTCCTTCGGCTGGCTGGAGACCCTGTCCGCCGACGTCCTGGACCACGTCGAGATCGTCCTCGGCGACGTGCGCGACCCCGGCTCGGTGCGCGGCCTGCTGGAGGGCGCCGACTGCGCCTACCACCTGGCCGCGCTCATCGCGATCCCCTACTCCTACCGGGCGCCGCACAGTTACGTCGACACCAACGTCACCGGCACCCTCAACGTGCTGGAGGCCGTGCGCGCCCTCGGCACCCCGCGCCTCGTGCACACCTCGACCAGCGAGACGTACGGCACCGCGCAGACCGTGCCCATCACCGAGGACCACCCGATCAACACCCAGTCCCCGTATGCTGCTTCGAAGGCGGGCGGGGACCGGCTCGCCGACAGCTACCACGCCAGTTTCGGCACGCCCGTGGTGACGCTGCGGCCGTTCAACACCTTCGGCCCGCGCCAGTCGATGCGCGCGGTGATCCCCACCGTCATCGGCCAGGTCGCCGCCGGGCAGCGCACCCTCACCCTCGGCGACCTGCGCCCCACCCGGGACTTCAGCTATGTGAAGGACACCGCGCAGGCGTTCCTCGCCGTCGGCACGGCACCGGCGGAGAAGGTGGTGGGGCGCACCTTCAACTCCGGGACCGGCGCCGAGATCTCCGTCGGCGACCTGGTCGCGCTGATCGGCAAGGTCATGGACACCCCGCTCGACGTGCGCGAGGACCCAGAGCGGCTGCGGCCCGCGAACTCCGAGGTGATGCGGCTGGTGGCCGACGCGAGCCGACTGGCCGCGGCGACCGGCTGGCAGCCGCGCCACACGCTGGAGCAGGGCCTCGCGCGGACCGTGGAGTTCTTCTCCGACCCGGCCAACCTGGCCCGCTACAAGACCGGCATCTACAACATCTGACCCGTCCGGCACGCCACGCAGGAGGTATCCCCATGCACGCAGTGATCCTGGCCGGAGGAAAGGGCGTGCGGCTTCGGCCGTACACCACCGCGCTGCCCAAGCCGCTCGTGCCCATCGGCGACCAGCACGCCATCCTGGAGATCGTGCTGCGCCAGCTGTCCACGGCCGGCTTCACCCACTGCACCCTCGCCATCGGCCACCTCGGCGAGATCATCCGCGCCTACGTCGGCGACGGCTCGCAGTGGGGCATCACCGTCGACTACGCCACCGAGGAGAACCCGCTGGGCACCATGGGCCCGCTGCTGAACCTGCGCGACCGGCTGCCGGAGACCTTCCTGGTGATGAACGGCGACGTGCTCACCGACCTCGACTACGCCGACGTGCTGCGCCGGCACGAGGACTCGGACGCGCCGCTGACCATCGCCACCTACGCGCGCACGGTGCACATCGACTTCGGGGTGCTGACGACGGACGCGAGCCGGGTCGTGGCGTTCACCGAGAAGCCGAGCATCGACTACCGGGTGTCCATGGGCGTCTACGGCGTCTCCCGCTCGACCCTGGACGGGTACACTCCGGGGCTGCCGCTGGGCTTCGACGAGCTGGTGCTGGACCTGCTCGCCGCCGAACGGCCGCCGCACGCCTACGAGTTCGACGGCTACTGGCTGGACATCGGCCGGCCCGACGACTACGACCGGGCCAACGCGGAGTTCACCAGCCGCAAGTCGCTTCTGCTCAAGGGAGCCTGAGCACGCATGCGCATCCTCGTTCTCGGCGCCACCGGCTATCTGGGCGCTCATGTCGCCGGGCTGCTGCGGGCCCTGCCGGGCGCGCTGGTGCTCGCCGGGGGCCGCTCGTCCACCGCCGACGTCACCGTCGACCTCGCCGCCGACCGGGCGCCCGCGGTGGCGAAGGCACTGGCGTCGGCCGCGCCGGACGTGGTCGTCAACTGTGCGGGCGCGACCGGCGGGGACGCCGTCACCCTCGCGGAGGCCAACGCCCGCGGGCCGGCCGTACTGTGCGCGGCGCTGCTGGAGGCCGCGCCCGGAGCGCGTCTGGTGCATCTGGGGTCGGCCGCCGAGTACGGGCCGGGCGAGCCCGGCAGCCGGGTGACGGAGTCGGCGGCGACCTGCCCGGTCGGCCCGTACGGGGCGACCAAGCTGGCGGGCACGGTCGCGGTGACGGCGTCGGGGCTGGACGCCGTGGTGCTGAGGGTGGGGAACCCGGTGGGTCCGGGGGCCCCGCCCACGGGGCTGCCGGGCCGGGTCGCCGCCCTGCTGCGGGACGCCGGCCCGGACCCGGAGGCCCGGCTGCGGCTGGGCGACCTGTCCGCGCACCGGGACTTCGTCGACGTGCGGGACGTGGCGGGGGCGGTGCGGTTGGCGGCCACCGTGCCCGGGCCGCTGCCGCCGGTGCTGAACATCGGCGGCGGCGAGGCGGTGCCGGTGCGCGCGCTGGTGCGTACGCTGGCGGACGTGGCCGGTTTCCGGGGGCGGATCGTGGAGGAGGGCGGGGGCGGCTCGGCGCGGTCCGCGCGGGTGTCGTGGCAGTGCTCCGACGTCGCCGCCGCCCGCGAGGCCCTCGGCTGGCGGCCGGTCCACTCGCTGGAGGCGTCGCTCGCGGCGCTGTGGGCGGCCGGAGGGGCCCCGGCGCCGTGAACCTGCTGATTCCGCTGTACGTCCATCCCGCCGAGGACCCGGCCGCCTGGCACCGGCTCATCACCTGCGCCGACCGCGCCTACGCCGTCGTCCTCAACCCCGCGAACGGTCCCGGCGACGGCCCCGATCCGGCGTTCGTCGCCGCGGCCGGGGCGCTGCGGTCGGCGGGCGCCCGGCTGCTCGGCTACGTCGACACCGACTACGGGGCGCGCGATCCGGCGGCGGCCGCCGCGGATCTGCGCCGGCACCAGGAGTGGTACGGGGCCGACGGCTGCTTCCTGGACCGGGTGACGGCCGCGCCGGACGGGCTGCCGGCGTGCCGCAGGCTGGTGCGGTCGCTGCGCCGGCTCGGCGCGTCGACCGTCGTGCTCAACCCGGGCGTGCACCCGGCGCCGGGTTACGTCCGGCTGGCCGATCTGACGGTCACGTTCGAGGGGCACTGGTCGACGTACGTGTCGGCGTTCAGCCGCCCCTCGTGGGCGGTGCGGCAGTCGCCCGAACGGCTGTGCCATCTGGTGTACGGGGTGCCGGGGCCGCTGGTGCCGCTCGCCGTGCGCACCGCGCGGGAGCGGGGCGCCGCGGTGTGCGGCCCGGTGACGGGGGAACCGCCCAACCCGTGGTCCCGGCTGACGCCGGCGCTGACGGAGGCGGACCGATGAGGCGACTGGCGCGGGCGGTGGTGCCGGTCCTGCTCGCCGCGCTGGTCTCCTGCTCCGGCGGGTCGGAAGGGGCCGGTGGTCCGGGCGGTTCCGGTGGCGCGGACGGCGCGGTGTGGCGGCCCCGGCCGGGGCTCGCCTGGCAGTGGCAGCTCGACGGCAGGGTCGACCCGTCGGTGGACGTCCCGGTGTACGACATCGACGGCTTCGAGAACGGCGCGGCCGACGTCGCCCGGCTGCACCGCGACGGCCGCAAGGTCATCTGCTACGTCAACGTCGGCGCCTGGGAGGACTTCCGCCCCGACCGGGACGACTTCCCCCGGGCTCTGCTGGGCCGGCCCAACGGCTGGCGCGGCGAGCGCTGGCTGGACATCCGCCGGGTGTCGGTGCTGCGGCCGCTGATGGAGCGCCGCTTCGACATGTGCCGGGACAAGGGCTTCGACGCGGTGGAACCGGACCTCGTCGAGGGCTACGCCAATGACACCGGCTTCCCGCTGACCGCCCGCGACCAGCTCCGCTACAACCGCATGATCGCGGACATCGCGCACGAGCGCGGCCTCGCCGTGGGCCTGAAGAACGACCTCGCGCAGATCCCGGAGCTGCTGGACGACTTCGACTTCGCGGTCAACGAGGAGTGCGCCCAGTACGACGAGTGCGGGCGGCTCGGACCGTTCGTCGCGGCGGGCAAGGCGGTCTTCCACGTGGAGTACGCCGAGCCGACGGCACGGTTCTGCCCGATGGCGCGCGAGCTGGGCCTGTCGTCGATGCGCAAGAAGCCGGACCTGGGGGTCTGGCGCAGTCCCTGCTGACCCGACCGGGTGTCCGGGGTGGTTCCTTCCCCGCCCGCGGGGCAGAGGGAACGGGACGAACGCAGCGACTGCCGTACTGCCGAGGAGCGTGTCCGCGCCATGGGAACCGCCGTCCACGTCCCGCAGACCAGGGACATGATCGGAGAAGAACTCTCCGGCGACGAGGCGTTCGCCGCGCTGCGCCACTACGGCGGGCTGCGGCTGCTGACCGACGCCTTCGTGCGGTTCCGGTACGCGGACGGCTTCACCAACGCGCGGGCGCTCGCCTTCCAGGTGGTGCTGGGGCTGGTGCCGTTCACCATCGCGCTGGTGGGCCTGGCGACGTCCGCGCACACCGAGAGCGTGGGCCGGACGATCGAGCTGACGCTGGCCCGGATCGTGCCGGGGGCGAGCGCCGACGTCGTGGCGGACGCCCTCGACGGCGGATCCGGCGGGAACCACGGCCTGTGGGGCACGGTCGCCCTGTGGCTGGGCCTGGCCTTCGCCGTGCTCAACCTGGCCTCGGCGATGGGCCAGATCGAGCGCGGCGCCAACCGCATCTACGGCATCGAGCGCGACCGCCCCTTCCCGCGCAAGTACGGCCGCGCGATGGTCCTGGCGTTCGCTGCGGGCCTGCCGCTGGCGCTCGGGTTCATGGTCCTGGTAGCCGGGGACGCGGTCGGCGACGCGGTGGCGCGGACCGCCGGGCGCGAGGGCGGCGGACCGGGCTGGTGGCACGTGCTGGAGGTGCCCCTGGGGCTCGCGCTGGCCTGGGTCGCCTCGGCGGTCATCTTCCGCTGGTCGCCGCGCCGCGACCAGCCCGGGTACACCTGGCTCGCCTTCGGATCCGGCGTCCATCTGCTGCTGTGGGTGGCGGCGACGTGGCTGCTGTCGCTGTACGTCGAGCGGAGCGGGGCGTTCGGTGATCTCTACGGCCCGCTGACCGCGTTCGTGGCGCTGCTGCTGTGGGCCTATCTCACCGCCGTGGCCCTGTTCCTCGGCATCGCGTTCGCCGCCCAGCTGGAGGCGGCGCGCGCCGGGGTCGCGTCCCCCGCGGGACCCGACCCCGGCCCGGGCGCCTGACCGGGCCGCCCGGCCGGAACACCGTCAGTCGGCGTCGCGGGCGGCGGCTGCGAGGTCGGGGGCGGGAGTGGCGGCGTGGTCGGGGGCGGGGGCTGCCGCGAGGTCCGCGTCGGCGAGGGAGAGCACCAGCATCTTCGTCACCGAGCCGTCGTCGCCGACCACGTCGCGCAGGTGCCGGAAGCCCAGCCGGCGGCTCATGGCGAGGCTGGCGGTGTTCCCGGCGCCCACCATCCCGTAGACCTCCGTCAGCCCCAGGTTCTCGGAGGCGTGCCGGAGGAGTCCGCGGACCACCTCGGTGCCCAGGCCCTTGCCCCAGTACTCCGGGAGCAGGGCGGTCACCAGTTCGTGCCCGTCGACGTTGCCGGTCTTCTTGATCTCCGCGTGGCCGACGTAGACGCCCTTGGACCACAGGCCCCACACGTCGAACCTGCGCTCGGGATAGACGACGGTGAGGATCGCGCGGAAGATCGTGCGGATGTCGGCCTCGGGCACGCGTTCCTGGCCCATCCAGCGGCAGACCTCCTCGTCGCGCAGGAGCCCCACGAAGGCGTCCTCGTCCTCGGGTCGGTAGGGCCGGAATTCCAGTCGTTCGGTGTGCAGGACGGGTGTCATGACGGTCTCCTCGGACGCCGGTGTTTCGGGTAGCGCGGGTGGCCTTGGGGAGGGCCGGGAGAGCGTGGGGGGACCGGGAGAGGTGGGGGGCCGGTGGGCTCGGGGGTGAGGGCGCCGGGTGGCCGGGGTGCGGCGGCTGGCCGCGCCCCGGCCGTCCCTGCGGGCGTGCGCGCCGGGGTCAGGCCCCGGCGTTCTCCATCCGCTCGCGCAGGCTGCGCGGGCGCATGTCGGTCCAGACCTCGTCGACGTAGGCGGAGCACTCGGCCTCGGTGCCCTCCTTGCCGACCGGCTGCCAGCCGGCGGGCACCTCGACGTCGACGGGCCACAGCGAGTACTGCTCCTCGTCGTTGCGCAGCACCTGGTAGCGGGTGTTCTCGTCCATGGGTCCGGATCTCGCTTTCTGCTGGGTCGGGTTCGGTCGTGCGGGTCGGTACGGTGGCGGGCGGTCCCTGGGCGGCCCGCGGACCGCGGGGCGGGGCGTCACCGGCTGTCCCGGGCGTGCCGGGCGATGTGGCGCAGCGCCTCGGCGAAGTCCTCGGCGACGCGGCGGACGGTGTCGGTGTCGTGCAGGGCGGGCCGGTGGTGCCAGGTGAAGGACAGCCGTCCGGCCTGGACCGCGCCGACCACCTCCAGCGGGTGCGATCCGCTGTCGCGCGGGTCGTGGTCCCGGCCGAAGGAGCCGTGCTCGGCGCGGACGAGTCCGTCCCCGGGCGTTTCCGGGCGGGCGTCCCACTGGCCGAGGTAGTTGAAGACGACCTGGCCGTGGGCCGCCCGACCGAGCCGCTCGCGCACCTCGGGCGGGCCGTAGGTGCGCAGGGCGCCGAAGCCGAGGCCGCCGCCGGGGACGGCGCGCAGCTGGCGGCGCACCGACTTCACCAGGGTCCGCCAGTCCCGGCCGGGGAGCGGTTCCCCCGGTTCGGACACGCGCAGGGCGACCGGGTGGACGGTGGTGAACCAGCCGACGGTGCGGGAGAGGTCCACGTCGTCGAGGACGTCCTCGCGACCGTGTCCCTCCAGGTCCAGTCGGATCTCCTCGCGTCCGGTCCAGCGGGCGAGGGCCAGGGCGAGGGCGGCGAGCAGCACGTCGTTGACGCGGGTGCGGTAGGCGGTCGGCGCGGCGCGCAGCAGGGCCTCGGTGTCCGCCTCGTCCAGTGCGACGCCGAGCACCTCCACGCGGCCGGCCTCGGGTCCGGTGGCGGGTGGGGCCGGGAGCGGGTCGGCGGCCACCGCCCGTTCCCAGTAGGGCAGTTCGTGGTCGAGGGCGCCGGAGGCGACATGCGCGGCGAGGCCTCGGGCCCAGTCGCGGAAGGAGGTGGTGCGCTCGCCGAGGGCGACCGGGCCGCCCCGCAGGGCCTGGCGGTAGGCGGCCTCCAGGTCGTCGCGCAGGATGCGCCAGGAGACGGCGTCCACGACGAGGTGGTGGGCGACCAGGAGGAGGAAGGCGGGCCGGTCGGCGCCGCCGTCGAACAGGGCCGCCCGCAGCAGCGGGCCGCGCGCCAGGTCGAAGCCGGTGTGCAGGTCGTCGGCGGCCTTCTCCATCGCCGCGTCGGCCTCCGCGGGCGTCAGTCCGCCGAGGTCGTGGCGGGGGAGCAGCTGCGCGGGGCCGGTGTCGGAGGGCGGCGGGTTGAACTGCCGCCAGCCGTCCCCGTCGCGGGTGAAGCGCATGCGCAGGGCGTCGTGGTGGTCCAGCAGGGCGGCGAGAGCGGTCTCCAGCGCGGCGGCGTCCGGGGTGGCGTGCAGTTCGACCAGCAGGGACTGGTTGAAGTGCGCGTGGCTGGCGCGCGGCGCGGTCAGGAACCAGTCCTGGATGGGGGTGAGCGGGACCTCGCCGCTCACCGGCCCGTGGTCCCCGGACGGCTCGGGCGCCGCGGCGACGACGGCGGCCAGCTCGGCCACCGTCTGGTGGGTGAACAGGTCGCGGGTGGCCAGGTGCAGTCCGTCGCGCCGCAGCCGGGAGACGACCTGCATGCTCAGGATCGAGTCGCCGCCGAGGTGGAAGAAGTTGTCGTGCGCGCCGACCTCGGGCACGCCGAGGACGTCGGCCCAGATGCGGGCGATGCGCTTCTCGGTGTCGGTGCGCGGGGCCGTGCGCGGTCCGGCGGCCGTGTGCGCGGCGCCGGGTTCGGGCAGGGCGCGCCGGTCGGTCTTGCCGTTCGGGGTGAGCGGCAGCCGCTCCAGCGGGACGAACGCGGAGGGCACCATGTGCGGCGGGAGCAGCCCGGCCAGGTGGTCGCGCAGCTCGGAGGCGGGCGCCTGATCGGGGGCGGCGGGCACGACGTAGGCCACGAGCCGCGCGGAGCCGGAGCCGTCGCCGCCGCGTACGACGACGACCGCGTCCCGCACCCGCGGGTGGCCGCGCAGGGCGTTCTCGATCTCCCCGGGTTCGATGCGGAAGCCGCGCAGCTTGACCTGGTCGTCGGCGCGTCCGGCGAAGCGCAGCCGGCCCTCCGCGTCCCAGCGGGCGAGGTCGCCGGTGCGGTACATCCGCTCGCCGGGTGCGCCGAAGGGGGCGGCGACGAAGCGGGCCGCGGTGAGGCCGGGCCGGCCCAGGTAGCCGCGGGCCAGTCCGGGTCCGGCGACGTACAGCTCGCCGGTGACGCCGGGCGGGACGGGGCGCAGGGCGGCGTCGAGGACGTGGACGCGGGTGGCGCCGGCCGGGCCGCCGATGGGCGGGGCCCCCTCCCCGGGGGCGAGGGGGCCGGTCCAGGTGGCGACGACGGTGGCCTCGGTGGGGCCGTACGAGTTGATCATCCGGCGTCCCGGGGCCCACCGGTCGACCAGGTGGGCCGGGCAGGCCTCGGCGCCGACGATGAGGGTGCGCAGGTGGGGAAGGGCGGCGGCGGTCTCGGGGGCGACCGTGGCCAGGGCGGCCGGCGGGATCAGGGTGTGGCTGATACGCCGTTCGGCGAGGACCTGGGCGAGCCGCTCCCCGACCAGCGGCCCTTCCTCGCCGGTGACCAGGGTGGCGCCGGTGAGCAGGGACACGCACAGCTCCAGCACCGAGGCGTCGAAGCTGGGCGAGGCGAACTGGAGGACCCGGTCGCCGGGGCCCGCGTCGTAGCGCGCGGCGGCTGCCGAGGCGAAGGCGGCGAGGCCCGTGTGGGTGACCACGACGCCCTTGGGGGCGCCGGTGGAGCCGGAGGTGTAGATGGTGTACGCCGGGTGGGCGACGGTCAGCGGCGCGAGGCGGTCGGCGTCCGTGGGGGCGGTGTCCGGGCCGTCCGCCTCCCATACGGCGGCGGGGTCGGCCAGGACCAGCCGGGCGCCCGCGTCGCGGAGCATGAACTCGCGGCGCTGTTCGGGGTAGTCGGGGTCGACGGGCAGGAAGGCCCCGCCGGCCTTGGCCACCGCGAGCTGGGCGACGACCGTTGCGGCGCCGCGGGGCAGGGCCAGCGCCACGATGTCCTCGGGGCCGACCCCCTGGGCGATGAGCCGGTGCGCGAGCCGGTTGGCGGCGCACTCCACGTCCGCGTACGTCAGCTCCCGGCCGCCGGCGTCGGACACGGCGACCGCGTCGGGGGTGCGGGCGGCCTGTCGTTCGAACAGCTCGGGCAGGGTCGCGGGGGCCGCCTCGGGGGCCGTGCCGCGTCCGAGGTCGAGGACGGCCCGCAGGGTCGCGTCGGTGGCGAGCGGCAGGGCGCCCACCGGCCGGTCGGGGTCCTCGGCGACGGCGGTCAGCAGGGTGGTGAGCTGGTCGGCCATGCGGGCGGCGGTGGCCGCCTCGAACAGGTCGGTGTTGTAGGTGACCACGCCGTCCAGGGCGCCGTCGGCGGCCTCGGCGAACTCGAAGGTGAGGTCGAACGCCGCGTGCCGCAGTTCGGTGTCGACGTCGGCGACCTCGACGCCCGGCAGGTCGAGGCCGGCCGCGGGGGCGTTCTGCAGGACGACCATGACCTGGAAGAGGGGGGTGCGGCTGGTGTCGCGGACCGGCTGCACCTCGTCCACCACCCGCTCGAACGGGGCCTCCTGGTGGGCGAAGGCGTCCAGGACGGTGCCGCGCACGTCGGCGAGGAACTCGGGGAACGGCCGGTCCGGTTCGACCCGGGAGCGCAGCACGAGGGTGTTGACGAAGAACCCGACGAGGCCCTGCGTCTCGGCGCGGTCGCGGCCGGAGGTGACCGTGCCGACGGCGATGTCCCGGCCGCCGGTCAGCCGGGCCAGATAGGCCTGGGCGGCGGCGACGAGGGTGGTGAAGAGGGTGGCCTGCCGGTCGCGGCCGACCTGGGCGAGGCGGCGGGCCGTGCGGCCGGGCAGGGTGAACCGCACGGAGGCGCCGTCGTGGGTGCGCACGGGCGGGCGCGGCCGGTCGGTGGGCAGGTTCAGCGTCTGAAGGCCCGCGAGGTGCTCCTTCCAGTGGGCGAGCTGCTCGTCCGTGCCGTGGGCGCGCTGCCAGTGGGCGTAGTCGGCGTACTGCACCCGCAGGGGCGGCAACTTCTCCTTCTCCACGCCCAGTTCGACGCGGTAGAAGTGGGCGAGGTCGCCGGTGAGGACGCCGGTCGACCAGCCGTCGGTGACGATGTGGTGCAGGGTCAGGGTCAGCACGTGCTCGTCGTCGGCGAGCCGGATCAGCCCGGCGTGCAGGAGCGGGCCGCGCCGCAGGTCGAAGGCGCGGGCGCGTTCGGCGGCCAGCAGGGCGTCCAGGCGGGCCGCGCGGGCCTCGTCCGCCAGGGGGGACAGGTCGTGCAGCGGCAGCGGCACGCCGGACGGCGGGTGGACGATCTGCACGCCCCGGCCGTCGACCGTGTCGAAGGTGGTGCGCAGCGCCTCGTGCCGTTCGGCGAGGGCGCCGAGGGCGGCGGTGAGGGCGGCCACGTCGAGCGCGCCGCGCAGCCGCAGGGCCAGCGCGGTGACGTACTCGCCGCTGTTCGGCGCGAACTCCTCCAGGAACCAGAGGCGTTGCTGGGCGTACGACATCGGCGCGGGCGTGTCCCGGGGCACGGGGACGATCGCGGCCGGCGCGTCGCCCCGGTGTTCCTGTCCGGTGAGGAGGGCGGCGAGGGCGGCGGGCGTGGGGTGGGTGAAGACCTCGCGGGGCGACAGCTCGGCGGCGAACGCCTCGGCGAGGCGGGTGGCCAGGCGGATGCTGAGGATGGAGTCGCCGCCCAGTTGGAAGAAGTCGTCCTCCACGCCGGGCCGGTCCACGCCGAGGACGTCGGCGAAGATCTCGGCGGTGCGCCGCTCGGCGTCGGTGCGCGGCTCGGCCGGCGTGCCGCCCGGGGCGGCCGGCTCCGGTGCGGGCAGGGCCGCCCGGTCGACCTTGCCGTTGCGGCTGAGCGGCAGCGCCGGGAGGGCGACGAAGGCGGAGGGGACGAGGTAGTCGGGCAGTGTGCGCCGGGCGAATTCCCGCACCTCGGTGAGGTCGTCGGGGCCGACCACGTAGGCGACCAGGCGCCGGCCGCCGGGGCCGTCGGCGCGGGCCAGCACGGCCACGTCGGCGACGCCGGGGTGGGCGGCGAGGGCGGCCTCGACCTCGCCGGGTTCGACGCGGAAGCCGCGGATCTTCACCTGGTCGTCGGCGCGGCCCAGGAACTCGACCGTGCCGTCGGGGCGGCGGCGGGCGAGGTCGCCGGTGCGGTACATGCGCGCGCCGGGCGGGCCCGCGGGGTCGGCGAGGAAGCGGGCGGCGGTGTCGCCGGGGCGGCCGAGGTAGCCGCGCGCCACGCCCTCGCCGGCGAGGTACAGCTCGCCCGCGCAGCCCGGGGGAACGGGCCGGAGCCGGGCGTCGAGGACGTGGACCCGCATGTCGTCGAGGGGGCGGCCGATGGGCACGGTGTCGGGCACGGCGGCGGCGTCGGCGAGCGGGAAGGAGGTGGCGAAGGTGGTGGTCTCGGTGGGGCCGTAGCCGTCCACCACGGTCAGGCCGGGGCAGGCGGCGAGGACCCGGCGCACGGCCGCGGCGGGCACGACGTCGCCACCGGTCCACACCTGCCGCAGACCGGCGAAGCCGTCCGGCGCGTCCTGGGCCAGCAGCCGGAACAGCCCGGCGGTCAGCCACAGCGCGGTCAGCTCCTCCTCGGCCACCAGCCTCCGCAGCAGCGCGGCGTCCAGGGGCCGTCCGGGCGCGACGACGACGCAGCCGCCGGTGAGCAGCGGCGCCCACACCTCGAAGGTCGCCGCGTCGAACGCGACCGGCGAGTGCAGCAGCACCCGCCCGCACACGCCGTCGGCGAAGCGGCCGTCGGTGGCGAGGGAGGCGACGTCCCGGTGGCGTACGGCGACGGCCTTGGGCTCGCCGGTGGAGCCGGAGGTGAACATCACGTACGCCAGCCGGTCGGGGTCGCCCGGCACGGGGGCGGGGGCGTCCGGCACGGGGGTGCGGGCGGCGGCGACGCCGTCGGCGGTCAGCTCGGCCGTGGCTCCGGCCCGCGCGATCAGGGCCCGGCGGCGTTCCTCGGGGGCGCGGGCGTCCACGGGCACGTACGCGCCGCCCGCCTTGAGGACGGCGAGCTGGGCGACGACGAGTTCGGCGCAGCGGTCCATCGGCAGCGCCACCCGGTCCTCGGGCCGCAGTCCGTCCGCGAGCAGCCGTGAGGCCACAGCGTCCGACCAGGCGTCGAGTCGACGGTAGGTCAGTTCGGTGTCGCCGTCGCGCAGGGCGGGGGCGTCGGGGGTGCGGCGGGCCTGCTCGGCGAAGAGGTCGACGGGGCTGAGCGGGGCCTGCCGGCGGGCGGTGGCGTTCCACTGCGCGAGCAGGGCGCGGTCGGCCTCCGTGAGCGGTTCCAGGCCGGTGACGTCCGCGTCGGTGTCGAGGGCGTCGGCGAGGGCGGTGAGCAGGGTGGTCAGCCGGGCCGCGGCCCGTTCGGCGGTGTCCCGGTCGAACAGGTCGGCGTCGTAGGCGAGATCGAGGCCGAGCCGGTCGCCGAGGTAGGCGCGCAGGCACAGCGGGAAGGTGGGCGCGTCGTCGGCGCGCACGTCCTCGACGCGCACGCCGGTCCTGGCCGTGGCGGACTCGTCCACGGGGTAGTTCTCGAAGACGACCATGCTGTCGAACAGGGCCTCACCGGCGGGGACTTCGCTCAGCGCCTGGATGCGGGGCAGCGCGAGGAAGTCGTACCGGCGGGCGTCGCTGCCGCGTTCCTGCACCCCGCGCAGCCAGGAGACCGCTCCCCCGCCGGTCACCCGGACACGGGTGGGCACGGTGTTGATGAACATGCCGATCATGGTGTCGACGCCCGGCAGTTCGGCGGGCCGCCCGGAGACGGTCGTGCCGAACACGACGTCGTCGCGTCCGCCGTGCCGGGCCAGGAACAGCGCCCACGCGCCCTCGACCACGGTGTTCACCGTGAGCCCGGCCCTTGCCGCCGCCTCCCGCAGGCGGGCCGAGACCCGCTCGTCCAGTTGCCGGCGCACGACGGCGGAGGCGCGGGAGCGGTGCGCCTCGGCGGGCGTGCGGTCGTACGGCAGCGGGGTGCGGGCGGCGAAGCCGGCGAGGGCGTCGGCCCAGTGGGCCTCGGCGGCGTGCTCGTCCTGGTCGTGCAGCCAGCGCAGGAAGTCCGCGAAGGGCCGCCGCACCGGAGCGGGCGCCTCGGGTCCGCCGGTGAGGGCTGCGTAGCGCTCACAGACCTCGGTGAGCAGTTGGCCGGTGCTCCAGCCGTCCAGGATCAGATGGTGGGAGGACCACAGCAGCAGGACCTCGTCGCCGGGGAGCGCGGCGAGGGCGACGCGGGTGAGCGGGGCGGCGGTGAGGTCCATGCCGGCCGCGCGGTCGGCGGCGAGCAGCTCCTCGGTCGCCCGCTCCCGCTCCCGGGGCGTCAGGCACCGCCAGTCCAGGTGGGTGACGGGCAGTTCCACCCGCTCGTGGACGACCTGGACGGGGTGCGGCAGCCCCTGCCAGTGCACGCTGGTGCGCAGGGCCTCCGTGCGGTCGGCGACCTGCTGCCAGGCGGCGGCGAACGCCTCCGGGTCGGCCACGCCGGACAGCCGCACGGCCGTCCGGTCGAAGTAGGCGCCCGCCGTGTCCACCAGGCCGTGGAAGAGCATCCCGGCCTGCAACGGCGTCAGCGGCAGCACGTCCGCCACGCCCCGGCCGTCGCCCACCAGCCGGTCGAGGTCGGCCTGGCCGAGCCCGGCGAGCGGGAAGTCGGACGGGGTGCGTCCGCCCGCGTCCGGCCGGGCGCAGTGGGCGGCGATGTCGCGCAGGGCCGCGCACATCTCCTCGGCCAGCCGGCGGACCGTGGCCTCGTCGTACACGGCCGGGGGGTAGGTCCACCCCAGTTCGAGCCGGCCGTCCTGGACGACGCCGGTGACGTCCAGCAGGTAGGGGCGCGTCTCGCCGGGATCGGTGTCGGAACCGGCCGGGGGCAGGGCGGCTCCGAAGAGGCCCGTCGCGCCGGCGCCCGCGTCCCACTGGCCGTGGTAGTTGAAGCCGACCCGCGGGGCCGGGCCTTCGGCGAGGGGGCTGTCGGGCAGGAGGTGGCGCAGCGCGCCGTGGCTCAGCCCGTGCAGCGGCACCGCGCGCAGCTGTTCCTTGACCGAGCGCAGGGTGTCGTGCCAGCCGGCGTCGGGGGCGACGCGCAGGGCGAGCGGGAACTCGGCGGTGAACCAGCCGACGGTCCGGGACAGGTCCAGGTCGTCGAAGAGGTCCTCGCGGCCGTGTCCCTCGACGCCGACGAGCACGGTGTCGCGCCCGCACCAGCGGGCCAGGGTGCGGCCGAGGGCGCTGAGCAGGACGTCGTTCACCTGCGTGCGGTAGACGTCGGGGACGCGGCGCAGCAGGGCCTCGGTGGTCTCCGGCTCCAGCCGCACGGTGAGGGTGGCGGCCGTGCCGTGGGTGTTGGGCCCGGGCCGTCCGGCGGGCAGGTCCGCGGGTGCGGCGGCGGTGCGCCGCCAGTGGTCGAGGTCGTGGTCGAGGCATCCGGAGCGGGTGTGCCGTTCCAGGCGCTGCGCCCAGTGGCCGTACGCGCTGGTGGCCGGGGGCAGCTCGACGGGGAGCCCGGCCGCGGCGGCGCGGTGGGCGGTCTCCAGGTCGGCGAGCAGGATGCGCCAGGAGACGCCGTCCACGACCAGGTGGTGGGCGGTGACGAGGAGTTGCGACGGCTCGTCGGGGCCGCGGTCGAGGAGCAGGACGCGCAGCACCCGTCCCTCGGCCGGGTCGAGCCCGGCGCGTGCCGCGTCGGCCGCCCGCGCCGCCTCCGCCTCCAGCTCGGGTCCGTGCAGGCCGCGCACGTCGTGGTGGGTGAGGATGCCGTCCGGGGCCTCGGGCAGGACCTCCTGGCGCCAGCCGTCGCCGGTGCGGCGGAAGCGGGTGCGCAGAGCGGGGTGGTGGCGCACGAGGGCGTCCACGGCGGTGCGCAGGGCCGACGGGTCGGCGTCGGGGGCGAGTTCGAGGCGCTGGGTCATGGTGAAGCGCATCGGGTCGCCCTCGCGGCGGCCGTCGAGGTACCAGTGCTGGATCGGCGTGAGCGGGGCCTCGGCGGGCGGGGCCTGGTCCGTGGCGCGGGCGGGGCCGGTCGCGGTGACGCGCAGGGCGAGTTCGGCGACCGTCTGGTGCCGGAAGACGTCCTTGGTGGTCAGCGCCAGCCCGGCCTGGCGGGCCCGGGAGACGATCTGGATGCTGAGGATGGAGTCGCCGCCCAGGGCGAAGAAGTTGTCGCGCGCGCCGACGCGTTCGACGCGCAGTACGTCCGCCCAGATGCCGGCCAGGGTCTCCTCCGCGCCGGGCCGGGGGGCGACGTAGGCCGTGGTGGGGTCGGGCTGCGCGGGCGGGGCGGGCAGGGCGCGCCGGTCGGTCTTGCCGGTGCTGGTGCGCGGGATCCGCTCCAGCGGGACGAACGCCGCCGGGACCATGTGGTCGGGCAGGGTGCGCCGCAGCGCGAGCCGCAGGGCGTCGTGGGACGGGGTGCGGTCGCCGGCGGGCACGAGGTGGGCCACGAGCATCGGGCGGCCGGCGTGTTCCCGCGCGGTCACCACGGCGTCGGCGACCTCGGGGAGGGCGAGCAGCGCGGCCTCCACCTCGCCGGGCTCGATGCGGAAGCCGCGGATCTTGATCTGTTCGTCGGTGCGGCCGAGGAACTCCAGCAGGCCCCGGTCGTCCCAGCGGGCGCGGTCGCCGGTGCGGTACATCCGCTCCCCCGGCGCGCCGAACGGGTCGGCGAGGAAACGCGCGGCGGTCAGGCCGGGGCGGCCCAGGTAGCCGCGGGCCACCTGCGCGCCGGCCAGGTACAGCTCGCCGGGCACGCCGGGCGGCACCGGCCGCAGCGCGCCGTCGAGGACGTAGGCGCGCAGGTTGCGGCCGGGGCGGCCGACGACCGGGCGGTCGGGCCGTTCGGCGCAGCGCCCGTAGGCGGCGTCGACGGTGCACTCGGTGGGCCCGTACATGTTGTACGCGGTGACGCCGAGGCCGGCCGCGGCGCACAGCTCCCGCCAGGCGTCGGCGCCGATGGCCTCGCCGCCGACGAGCAGGACGCGCGGGTGGTGGCGGCCGGGGGCGAGCAGTCCGGCGGCGGTGAGTTCGCGCAGGAACGACGGGGTGACGTTGACGAGGTCCAGGGCGTGGCCGGCGACCTGGGCGCAGAACGCCTCCGGGTCCAGGCGCACGTCCTCGTCGACGAGGTGGACCTCCTGCCCGAGGGCGAGCAGCAGCGGCCCCTCCCAGGACGTGTCGAAGGAGAAGGAGGCGCTGAGCGCGGCGCGCAGCCGCCGCCCGTCGGCGGTGTGCGGGGCGACGAGCCCTTCTCGGTGGTCGTGGCAGAGGTTGACCAGCTGGCGGTGCTCGACCACGACGCCCTTGGGGCGGCCGGTGGAACCGGAGGTGTAGACGATGTACGCGGCGTGGTCCGGGCGCAGCGGGGCCCGCCGGTCGCGGTCGGTCGGGTCGTGGGCGGGAAGCCGGTCCCAGGGCGTGTCGCGCAGGGTGTCCTCGGTGACCACCGTGTGCGGGGCGGCGTCCGCGAGGAGGTGGGCGGCGCGCTCCGCGGGCAGGTCGGGGTCGAGGCTGAGCAGGACGCCGCCCGCCTTGGCGACGGCGAACAGCGTCACCAGCAGGTCGCTGGTGCGGGGCAGCCGTACGGCGACGACGTGCTCGGGGGCCACGCCCAGGGCGATGAGGTGGTGGGCGAGCCGGTTGGCGCGCTCGTTGAGGGCGGCGTAGGTGAGGGTGGCGTCACGGGCGGCCAGGGCGGTGAGGTGCGGGGTGCGGGCGGCCTGCGCCTCGAAGAGCGCCGGGAACGTGGTGTTCTCGACGGTGAGGCGCGGGCCCTGCCAGTCGTGCAGCACCTGGCGGCGCTCGGCGGCGGTCATCAGCTCCAGCGCCCGGCAGTCGCGGTCCGGGTCCTCGGCCGCCGCCTCCAGCAGCAGCCGCAGCCGGGCGGCCAGCCGGCGGATGGTGGCCTCGTCGAACAGGCCGGTGTTGTACTCCAGATGACCGGTGAGGCCGCCGTCGTCCTCCACGAAGTCGAAGGCGAGGTCGAAGGTCGCGTTGCGCACGGGCGGCGTCACCGGCTCGACGTCCAGTCCGGGCAGCTCCGGGGCCCGGACGCCCAGGTTGTGCAGGGCGACCATGACCTGGAACAGCGGGGTGCGGCTGGTGTCGCGCTCGGGCTGGAGGGCGTCGACCAGCCGCTCGAAGGGCACGTCCTGGTGCGCGAACGCCTCCAGCACCGTGGTGCGCGTGCGCTCCAGCAGGTCCCGGAAGGACATGCCGGGGCGCACCCGGTTGCGCAGGACCACGGTGTTCACGAACATGCCGACCACGTCGTGCAGTTCGGGCCGGTCGCGGCCGGCGGTGACGGTGCCGACGGCGACGTCCTCCTGGTCCGCCCAGCGGGAGAGCAGCACCGTGCAGGCGCTCAGCAGGGTCATGTAGAGGGTCGCGTCGGCCTCCCGGCCGCGGGCGCGGAGCCGGTCGGCAAGTGCTGCGGGCAGGGTGAAGGTGTGCAGCGCGCCCTCCCGGCCGCGTACGGCGGGACGCGGCCGGTCGGTGGGCAGTTCCAGCGGGGGCACGCCGTCCAGCGCGGTGCGCCAGTAGGCGAGTTGCTTCTCGACGTGGTCGGCGCGGGAGCGCTGCCAGGCGGCGTGGTCGGCGTACCGCACGGGCAGCGGCGGGAGCTGGGGTGGGCGGCCCTCGTGCGCCGCCGCGTACAGCTCGCCCAGGTCGCGGCCGAGGACGCCGAGCGACCAGCCGTCGGTGACGATGTGGTGGACGGCGAGGAGCAGCGCGTGCTCGTCGGCGGAGAACCGGGCCAGCCGGGCGCGCAGGAGCGGTCCGGCGGCCAGGTCGAAGGGCGTGCCGGCCTCGCGTTCCAGCACCGCGTGGAGGGCGGCGCCCGGGTCGGGGGCCGCGGTGAGGTCGTCCACGGGCAGGTCGACCGGGTGCGGCGGGTGCACCAGCTGCCGTGCCTGGCCGTCCTGTTCGGTGAAGGTGGTGCGCAGCGCCTCGTGCCGGGCGACCAGTCCCTCCAGCGCGGCGCGCAGCGCCGGTTCGTCCAGCGGGCCGCGCAGGCGGAGCACGGACAGGGTGGTGTACTCGGTGCTGCCCGGCTCGAACCGGTCGAGGAACCACAGGCGTTGCTGGGCGTACGACAGCGGGGCCGGGGTCCGCGGCGCGGTGGCGGGGATGGCGTCGGCGGACACGGCTGTCCCGTCCGCCGCGGGTTCGCCGAGCACGGCGGCCAGGGCGGACACGGTGGGGTGGGTGAACAGCAGCCGCGGGGAGACGTCGGGGCCGAAGGCGGCGCGCAGCCGGGCGGTGACGCGGACGGCGAGGATGGAGTCGCCGCCGAGGGCGAAGAAGTCGTCCCCGGCGCTCACCTCGCCCGCGCCGAGCACGTCGGCCCAGGCGGCGGCGACCAGCCGTTCGGCGGGCGTGCGCGGCGGGGTGCGGTCGGCGCCGGCGGCGTAGCCGTCCGGGCCGGGCGCGGGCAGGGCGCGCCGGTCGAGCTTGCCGTTGACGGTGAGCGGCAGCGCGGGCATCGGCACATAGGCGGCGGGCACCATGTGGGCGGGCAGCAGCCGCTCCAGGTGGGCACGCAGCTCGGCCGCCGCGGGCGCCGCGTCGCCGCCGGGGCCGACGACGTGGGCCACGAGCCGGCGGGTGCCGGACGCGTCCTCGAACACGCCGACGGCGGCCTCGGCGACGCCGGGGTGGGTGTGCAGGGCGGCCTCGATCTCGCCGGGCTCGATGCGGTAGCCGCGGATCTTGACCTGGGCGTCGGCGCGGCCCAGGTACTCCAGGGTGCCGTCGGCGCGCCACCTGGCCCGGTCGCCGGTGCGGTACATCCGGCTGCCGGGCCGCCCGAAGGGGTCGGCGAGGAAGCGGGAGGCGGTCAGGCCGGGGCGGCCCAGGTAGCCGCGGGCCAGGCCCTCCCCGGCGACGTACAGCTCGCCGACCGCGCCGGGCGGCACGGGGGCCAGTCCGGCGTCGAGGACGTACACGCGCAGGTCGGGGATGGCCACGCCGATGGGGCTGGCCGGGCCGGTGCGCGCGGTGGCGGCGTCCAGGGGGGCGTGGGTGACGTGCACGGTGGTCTCGGTGATGCCGTACATGTTGACCAGCCGCGGCGCGGTGTCGGGGTGGCGGGCCCACCAGTCGGCGAGGCGGCCGACGTCGAGTGCCTCGCCGCCGAAGACGACCGTGCGCAGCGCCAGCCGGGCGCCGACCTCGGGGTGTTCGGCGTCCGCGCGGATCAGCGGGTAGAAGGCGGACGGCGTCTGGTTGAGGACCGTGACCCGTTCGTCGGCCAGCAGGCGCAGGAAGTCCTCCGGGGAGCGGGCGGTCTCGTCGGGGACGACGACGAGCCGGCCGCCGTGCAGCAGCGGGCCCCACAGCTCCCACACCGAGAAGTCGAAGGCGTAGGAGTGGAACAGCGTCCACACGTCGTCCGCGCCGAAGCCGAACCAGGGGGCGGTGCGGGTGAACAGCCGCACCACGTTGGCGTGCGGGATCACCACGCCCTTGGGGCGGCCGGTGGAGCCGGAGGTGTAGATGGCGTAGGCGGGGCTCTCCGGCAGCGGGCGGCGGGCCGGTCCGGGGCCGCCGGCCGGGCGCCGGTCGAGGTCGGCGCGGACGCCGGGGTCGTCCAGGAGCAGCACCGGCACGTCGGTGCCGTCGGCGAGCGCGGCCGTGCCGGTGGTGGTCACCAGCGTCACGGGGGCGGCGTCGGCGAGCAGGTGGGCGACGCGTTCGGCCGGTGAGTTGGGGTCGACGGGCAGATAGGCCGCGCCCGTCTTCAGGACCGCGAGGATCGCGACGACCTGGTCGGTGGAGCGGGGCAGGGCCAGGGCGACGAATCGCTCGGGGGCGGCCCCGAGTTCGGCGAGGCGGTGGGCGAGCCGGCCGGCGCGGGCGTCGAGCGTGGCGTAGTCGAGGCGGTCGGCGTCGCAGGTGACGGCGATCGCGTCGGGGGTGCGGGCGGCCTGCGCCTCGAACAGGTCGACGAGGGTCTCGTCGGGGCGGCCCTCCTGGGCGCCGTTCCAGTCGGCGAGCATCCGCCGCCGTTCCTCGGCGGTCGTCCAGGCGAGGGCGCGCAAGGGCCGGCCGGGGTGGTCGGCGATCTCGGTGAGCAGCAGGCAGAGCCGGCCGGCGAGCGCGCGGACGGTGCCGGCGTCGAACAGGGCGGGGTCGTAGGCGAGGTCGAAGCCGAGGCGTTCGCCGTGGTAGGCGCGCAGCACGAGCGGGTAGTTGGTGGCGTCGCGGGAGGCCACCTCCGTCAGGCGGATCCCGGAGCCGGCCGCGCGGGCCTCGTCGAAGGGGTAGTTCTCGAAGGCGACCATGCTGTGGAAGAGCGGGCTGCCGGAGGGCACGTCGGTCAGCTGCGTCAGCTCCGCCAGCGACACGGCGGCGAACCGTCTGGACTCGGCCTGCGCGTCCTGGAGTTCGCGCAGCCACTCGGCGGCCGTGCGCCGGGCGTCCACGCGGACCCGGGTGGGCACGGTGTTGATGAACATGCCCACCATCGACTCGACGCCGGGCAGGTCGTCGGGGCGGCCGGAGACGGTGGCGCCGAAGACCACGTCGGGTTCGGCGGCGTAGCGGGACAGCAGCAGCGCCCACGCGCCCTGCACGACCGTGTTGAGGGTGAGCCCGGCGTCGCGTGCGGTGCGCGCGAGCCGCGCCGACGCCTCCTCGCCCAGCCCGGCGACATGGACGTCCGCCGAGCGGGCCCGGTGCGCCTCGCGCAGCGGGCGGTCGACGGGCAGCGGGGTGGGCTCGGCGAAGCCGGCGAGGACGTCGCGCCAGTGGGCGCGGGCCGCGTCGGCGTCCTGGTCGGCCAGCCAGCGCACGTAGTCGCCGAAGGGCCGCCGCACGGGCGGGCGGGGCTCGGCGCCGGCGGTGAGCGCGGCGTACTCCTCGAACACCTCGGTCAGCACCTGGGCCAGGCTCCAGCCGTCCAGGATCAGATGGTGGGAGGTCCACAGCAGGTGCAGCCGCGCGTCGGGCAGCCGGACCAGTGTCAGCCGCGTCAGCGGCGCGGCGGCGAGGTCGATGCCGCGGGCGAGGTCCTGCGCGCGCAGCCGGTCGAACCGTTCGGCGCGCTCCTGTTCGCCGAGGTCGCGCCAGTCCAGGTGGGTGACGGGGACGCGGACCTCCCGGCGCACGATCTGCAGCGGCGCGGGCACGTCCTCCCACACCACGCAGGTCCGCAGGGCGGGCGTGCGGTCGGCGACCCGCTGCCAGGCCGCGGCGAGGGCGTGCGGGTCGGCGACGCCGTCGAGCAGCAGCGCGGCCTGGTCGACGTAGACGTCGTCGGGGCCGCCGACCAGCCGGTGGAACAGCATGCCCTCCTGGAGCGGCGTCAGCGGCAGGACGTCCTCCACGTCCCGTCCATCGCCGACGAGCCGGTCGACGGCGGCCTGGTCGAGGCGGGCCAGCGGGAAGTCGGAGGGGGTGCGTCCGCCGGCGCCGGGGCGGGCGCAGTGCTCGGCGATCGCGGCGAGCGCGCGGGTCATGCCGTCGGCGAGGGTGCGCACGGTGCCGTCGTCGTGGACGGTGTCGCTGTAGTGCCAGGTGATCTCCAGCTCGCCGCCCGCGACGACGGCGGAGACGTCGAGCAGGTGGTCCAGCGGTTCGTCGGCGGCGATGTCGCGGCCGGGGACGGCGCCCGCCGGGGCGAAGTCGTGTCCCTCGCCGGCCTCCCACTGGCCGTGGTAGTTGAAGGAGACCTGCGGCAGCGGGAGGTCGCGCAGGGCGCGGGCGGCCGGGTCGGGCGAGCCGAGGCGGGCCAGGGCCTCGTGGCTCAGGCCGTGCCGGGGCACCGCGCGCAGCCGCTCCTTGACCGCCTTGAGGGTGGCGCCCCAGTCGGGCGCGCCGGCCGGCCCGGCCGGGGCGAGGGTGACGGGGTACTGGCTGGTGAACCAGCCCACCGTGCGGGACAGGTCGAGCGCCTCGTCCTCGCGGCCGTGGCCCTCCAGGGCGACGGTCACGCGGTCGGTCCCGGCCCAGTCGGCGAGGACCCGGCCGAGCGCGCTGAGCAGCACGTCGTTGACCTGTGTGCGGTAGGCGGCGGGGACCCGGCGCAGCAGGGCCTCGGTGGTGGCGCGGTCGACGCGGGTGCGGACGGTGCGCACCGATCCGGCGAGCGGGACGCCGGGGCGGTCGACCGGCAGCGGGATGCGGGGCTCGGCGGCCTCACGCGTCCAGTACGGCAGGTCGGCGTCCAGCTCGCCGGCCCGTACCCGCCGGGAGAGGTGCGCGGCCCAGTCGGCGAACGGGGCGGGGACCGGGTCCAGTCGGACGGGTTCGCCCTGGGCGGCCTGCCGGTAGGCCTGTTCGAGGTCGGCGAGGAGGATGCGCCAGGAGACGCTGTCCACGGCCAAGTGGTGGGCGGCGACGAATAGTTGCGAGCGTTCGCCGGGCGGGGGCTGGAGCAGGGCGGCGCGGAACAGGGCGCCGGTGGCCGGGTCGAGGGCGGCGCGGGCGGCCTCGGCGGCCTGCTCGCGGGCGGCCTCGGCGTCGCCGGCGCGGGCGAGGTCGTGGCGGGTGAGCAGGCCGGTGGCGGGTCCGTCGCCGGGGTGCTGCTCCCAGGCGTCCCCGGTGCGGACGTAACGGGTGCGCAGCGCGGGATGGCGGACGGCCAGGGCCTCCAGGGCGCGCTCCAGCGCCGGCTCGTCGAGGTCGTGGGGCAGGTCGAGCAGCATCGACATGGAGAAGTGGCGCAGCGGGCCGTGCGCGGCGAAGAACCACTCCTGGATCGGCGTCAGCGGGACGGGCCCCTGGGCGCGCGGCAGGCTCGGCGCGGGGACGTCCGCGGTGCGGCCGGAAGCGGCGGCGGCGAGGTCGGCGACGGTCTGGTGGCGGAAGACGTCCCGCGAGGTCAGGCGGAGGCCGGCCGCGCGGGCGCGGGAGACGGCCTGGATGCTCAGGATCGAGTCGCCGCCCAGCTCGAAGAAGTTGTCGGTGACGCCGACCCGGGGCACGCCCAGCACGTCCGCCCAGATGCCCGCGAGGGCCTCCTCCTGCGGGGTGCGCGGGGCGACGAACTCCCGGTCCCGCTCGCCGCCCCCGAAGTCGGGCGCGGGCAGGGCACGCCGGTCGACCTTGCCGCTGACGGTCATCGGCAGGGCGTCGAGCACGGTGAACGACGACGGAGTCATGTGGTCGGGCAGCACCCGCCGGCAGGCCGCCCGGACCGCGCCCACGTCCAGGCGCCCGGCGCCCGGGGCGGGTACGAGGTGGGCGGCCAGGCGGGTGTGGCCGTGCGGGTCGGCGACCGCGACGACCGCGGCGGCGGCGACCTCCGGCAGGTCGGTCAGCACCGCCTCCACCTCGCCGGGCTCGATGCGGTGGCCGCGCACCTTGACCTGGTCGTCGACGCGGCCGAGGTAGTCGAGCCGGCCGTCGGCGCTCCAGCGGGCCAGGTCGCCGGTGCGGTACATGCGGGAGCCGGGCGGGCCGAACGGGTCGGCGAGGAAGCGGGCGGCGGTCGGGCCGGGCCGGCCCGCGTAGCCGCGGGCCAGCTGCGCGCCCGCGAGGTAGAGCTCGCCGCCGACTCCGGGCGGCACGGGCCGCAGCCGGTCGTCCAGGACGTAGGCGCGGACGTTGGCCAGCGGCCGGCCCACGCTCGGCCGGCCGTCGCCCTCGATCCGGCACGCCAGCGCGTCGACCGTGCACTCGGTGGGGCCGTAGAAGTTGTAGGCGGCCACGTCCGGCAGCGCGGCCAGTTCCCGCCACAGCCCCGGTCCCACGGCCTCGCCGCCGAGCATCAGGACCCGGGGCCGGTGGCGCGGGTCGGTGAGCAGCCCGGCGGGCAGCAGCTGGCGCAGATACGTCGGGGTGAGGTCGAGGAAGTCGACGCGGTGCTCCACGACGTACTCGACGAGGGCGGCGGCGTCCAGCCGGGTCGTCTCGTCGACCAAGTGCAGCGGGTGGCCGTCGGCCATCAGCAGCACGCCCTCCAGCGAGGTGTCGAAGGAGAACGACGCCGTCAGCGCCACCCGCAGCGGCCCGCCGCCCGCCTCGGCGACGAACCCGGCGCGGTGGCCGGCCAGCAGGTTCGCCGCGGCCCGGTGCGTCACGGCGACGCCCTTGGGGCGGCCGGTGGAGCCGGAGGTGTAGATGACGTAGGCGGTGGTGTCGGGGTCGGGCGGCGCGAGCGGGCCCGCGCCGGTCGCGGGGGCGGCGGTCGCCTCGCGCAGCGCGGTCTCGTCCAGGACGAGGGCGGGCCGGGCGTCGGCGAGCAGGAACCGGACGCGCTCCTCGGGCAGCGCGGGGTCGAGCGGGAGGTAGCCGGCGCCCGCCTTCCACACGGCGAGGATCGCCACGACCATGTCGGCGGTGCGCGGCAGTCGCAGCGCGACCAGCCGTTCGGGGCCGGCGCCCTGCGCGGCGAGACGCCGGGCGAGGCGGTCGGCGCGGGCGTCGAGCGTGGCGTAGTCCAGGCGGTCGTCCCCGGCGACCAGGGCGGTGGCCCCCGGGGTGCGGGCGGCCCGGCGGGCGAACAGCTCGGGAACGGTCTCGTCGGGGACGGGCAGGTCGGTGGCGTTCCAGTCGCGCGTCACCTGCTCCAGCTGCCGCGGCGACAGCAGGGGCAGCGCGCCCAGCGGCCGGTCCGGTTCCGTCGCGGCGGCGTCCAGCAGGCGCAGCAGCTGGTCGGCCATGCGGGCGGCCGTGTCCGCGTCGAACAGGTCGGTGCGGTACTCCAGCAGGCCGGTGAGGCCCTCGCCGTCCGGGACGAACTCGACGCTCAGGTCGAAGGTGGCGGCCCGGCGGGGCACGGCGACCGGGGCGGTGGCCAGGCCCCGCGGGTCGGGGGCGGCCGGGGGCGCCGGGTGCAGCAGGACCATCACGTCGAACAGGGGGTTGCGGCCGGCCTCGCGGCTCGCGCCGACGGCCTCCACGAGCCGCTCGAACGGCGTGTCGCCGTGCGCGAAGGCGTCGTTGACGGTGTCGCCCGCGGCGTCGAGCAGGTCGCGGAAGGAGCCGGCGGTGTCCACGCGGGTGCGCAGCACGACGGTGTTGACGAAGAAGCCGACGGCGCGTTCGAGGTCGGTCCGGCCGCGGCCCGGGGTGAGCGAGCCGACGGTGATGTCGTCCTGGCCCGACCAGCGGGCCAGCAGGGCCTGGGAGGCGGCGACGAGGGCGGCGAACAGGGTGGTGTGCCGCTCGGCCGCGAGGTGCTTCAGGCGGGCCGTGGTGGCGGCGGGGACGGTGAAGGCGTGCACCGCGCCCGCGCCGGACTCCTCACCGCCGCGCGGCCGGTCCAGCGGCAGCTCGGGCGCCACCGCACCCGCCAGCCGCTCCTTCCAGTGGGCGATCTCGCGCTCCAGCCGGTCGCCGGAGAGCTGCTCTCGCTGCCAGACGGCGAAGTCCGGGTACTGCGTCGCCACCGGCGCGAGCGCGGGCTCGGCGCCCTGTGCCAGGGCGTCGTAGGCGGTGCACAGCTCCTCCAGGAGCACGCCCATCGACCACCCGTCGGTGACGATGTGATGGGCGGTCAGCAGCAGGACGTGCGCCCGGTCCGACTCGCGCAGCAGCAGGGCGCGCAGCAGGGGCCCGGTGCGCAGGTCGAAGGGGCGCTCGTACTCGGCGGTCAGGGCGGCGTCGAGGGCGGTCGCGTCGCCGGGCGCGGGGAGGTCGCGGACCGGCAGCGGGAGCGGTCCGGCCGGGCGGACGGTCTGCACGGGTCTGCCGTCGGCCTCGTCGAACGTGGTGCGCAGCGCCTCGTGCCGGGCCGCCACCAGCTCCAGCGCGGCGGTCAGGGCGTCGTGGTCGAGGGCGCCGGTGAGGCGGAGGGCGACGGCGCTGTTGTAGCGGGGGTCGCCGGGCCGCAGCCGGTCCAGGAACCACAGCCGCTGCTGGGCGAAGGACAGCGGCAGCGGCCGGGTGCGGTCGGCGCGCGGTATGCCCCGGCGGGCGGCGGCCTTGGCGGCACGGCCGGCCAGTCGGCGGCGCAGCTCTTCCTGGAGGTCCTGCGGCAGGGCCTGGGCGCGGTCTCGCTTCGAAGACGTCATGGGGTTGTCGGTCCTCACCGTTCGTCGTGGTCGCTGTCGCCGCGTACGGCGTCTTCGAGTTCGCTCAGCACCTGCTCCTCCACCAGCTCCGCCAGGGCGGCGACGGTGCGGGTGACCAGCACGTCCCGCGGCGTGAGGGACACGCCGAAGGCCTCGCCGGCGCGGGAGGAGATGAGCAGGGCGCGCAGGGAGTCGCCGCCGAGGGCGAAGAAGTCGTCCTCCGCGCCGACGGTGGTCTCCAGCGCCTCCTCCCACAGGTCGGCCAGGACCTCCTCGGTGGGCGTGCGCGGCGGCACGTGACCGGCGGCCGGGGGCTCGGTCCCGGCTGCCGGGGCGGGCAGGGCGGCCCGGTCGGTCTTGCCGTTCTCGGTCAGCGGGAAGCGGTCCAGGACCACGAAGGCCGAGGGGACCATGTGACCGGGCAGGGTGCGGGCGGCGAAGGCCCGCAGCTCGGCACCGGCGGGCCGGTCGGCGCCGGGCGCGGCGAGCAGGTGGGCCACCAGCCGGGGCAGGCCGGGTTCGTCCTCGCGGACGCTCACCACCGCGTCGAGCACCGCGGGGTGGCGCACGAGGGTGGCCTCGACCTCGCCGGCCTCGATGCGGTGGCCGCGCAGTTTGAGCTGGTGGTCGGTGCGGCCCAGGTAGTGCAGTTCGCCGCGGGCGTCGCGGCGGACCAGGTCGCCGGTGCGGTACATGCGGCTGCCGGGCGGGCCGTAGGGGTCGGCCAGGAAGCGGGACGCGGTCAGTCCGGGGCGGCCCAGGTAGCCGCGGGCCAGGGCCGGTCCGGCGAGCCAGAGTTCGCCGGGCACGCCGTCGGGCACGGGGCGCAGCCGGGCGTCGAGGACGTAGGCGGCGGTGGCGGGCAGGGGGCGGCCGATGGGGGGTGCGGCGCCGTCCGGTTCCAGCGGGTCGGACCAGGTGGCGACGACGGTCGCCTCGGTGGGCCCGTAGGAGTTGACCATCCGGTGGTGCGGGGCCCAGCGGGCGACGAGTTCGGCCCGGCAGGCGTCCGCGCCGACGATCAGGGTGTTCAGGTCGGGCAGGGTGCCGGGCGTGTTTGGCGGGAGGGTGGCGAGCGCGGCGGGCGGCAGCAGCGTGTGGGTGATGCGTCCGGTGCGCAGGACGTCCGCCAGTTCGGCGCCGAGCAGCGGGCCGGGCGGCGGGACGACGAGGGCCGCGCCGCTCGGCAGGGACATGCACAGCTCCAGCACGGAGGCGTCGAAGCTGGGCGTGGCGAAGGCGAGGACCCGGTCGCCGGGGCCGACCCGGTAGTGGGCGGCCTCGGCGGCGGCGAACGCGGCCAGTCCGCGGTGGGTGACGACGACGCCCTTGGGCGTGCCGGTGGAGCCGGAGGTGTAGATGACGTACGCCGGGTCGTCCAGGTCGAGGGGGCGGACCCGGTCGGCGTCGGTGGGCCGGTGGCCGGGGACGCCGTCCGGCGGGGCCGCGAGCAGGGCGGCGACCTCGTCGGCGGTGAGGGTGACGGCGGGGTCGGCGTCGCTCAGCATCAGGGCGACGCGGTCGGCCGGGTAGCCGGGGTCGACCGGCAGGAAGGCGGCGCCGGCCTTGGCGACGGCGAGCTGGGCGAGGACCATGTCCGCCGAGCGCGGCAGGACGAGGGCGACGATGTCGCCGGGTCCGGCGCCGCGCGCGATGAGCCGGTGCGCGAGCCGGTTGGTGTGCGCCTCCACCTCGGCGAAGGTCAGCGTGGTGTCCGTCGTGGCGAGGGCGGGCCGGTCCGGCCGGCGGTCGGCGGCGGCCTCGGTCAGCGCGGGCAGCGTCGCCGGGGGCACGGGCGGCAGTTCGGGGCGGGCGGGGCCGTGCAGCAGCCGTTCGCGTTCGGCGGGCGGCAGCACGTCCACCGCGTGCAGCGGGGCCGGGTCGTCGGCGTCGGCGAGGGCGGCGAGGGCGTGCATCAGCCGGGCGGCGAGGGCGTCGGCGGTGGACTTCGCGAAGTAGCGGGGGTCGTAGCCGAGTTCGACGCTCAGGTCGTCGCCGGGCGAGATCACCACCGTGAGCGGGTAGTTGGTGGCCTCGCGGGCGTCGAGGTCGTGGATGCGGACGCCGTGCGCGCCGGCGGTGGCGTCGCCGACCGGGTAGTTCTCGAAGACCAGCAGGCTGTCGAAGAGGGAGGTGCCGGAGGGAAGTTCGCTCCACTGGTGCAGCTCGGACAGCGGTACGTGGTCGTGGCGCCGGTCCTCCGCCCGTGCCGCCTGCATGTCGCGCAGCCACGCGGCGCAGGGCGCGTCCTCGTCCACCGCGACCCGGGCGGGCAGGGTGGTGATGAACAGGCCGGTGATGGTGTCGGCGCCCGGCAGGTCGGCGGGCCGCCCGGAGACGGTCGTGCCGAAGCACACCTCGCGCTCGCCGCTCCAGCGGGCCAGCAGCAGCGCCCACGCACCCTGGACCAGCGTGTTGAGGGTGAGGCGGTGCCGGCGGGCGAAGTCGGTCAGCCGTGCCGTGCCGTGCGCGCCGAGCCGCCGCGACAGCCAGGTGCCCGAGCGGGCGGCGGCCCCGGGCGCGGGCCTGCGGTCGTAGGGCAGCGGGGTGGGCGCGGTGTATCCGGCGAGGGCGGCCTTCCAGTGCTCCTCGGCGGCGGCGGTGTCCCGCGCGGCGAGCCAGGCGGCGTAGTCGGCGAAGGGACGGCGGTCCGGCAGTCGCGGCTCGGTTCCGGCGGCGAGCGCGGCGTGCGCGGCCAGCACGTCGCCCAGGACGTGGAAGACGCTCCAGCCGTCCAGCAGGACGTGGTGGAAGGTCCACACGACGCGCACCCGGTCCGGGCCGAGCCGGATGAGGGTGACGCGCAGCAGCGGGGGCCGGTCGAGGGCGACGCCGCGGGCGCGGTCCTCGTCGAGCAGCCGTCGCAGCCGCTCCTCCCGCTCGGCCGGCGCCACGGCGCTCCAGTCGAGTTGGGCGACGGGCAGGACGGCGTGGCGGTGCACGGTCTGGAGCGGGACCGGCACCCCGTGCAGGGCGACGGCGGTGCGCAGGACCGGCGTGCGGTCCACGACGTGCTGCCAGGCGGCGGCCAGCAGCCCCGGCTCGCGCACGCCGTCCGCCACGAACGTGATCTGTTCGGTGTAGAGGCCCTCGCCGGGTTCGTCCAGGGCGTGCACGACCATGCCGGTCTGGGTGGGCGTGAGCGGGTAGACGTCGACCACGTCGCGTCCGGTGCCGACGAGCCGGTCGACGGCCGCCTGGTCGAGCCCCGCGAGCGGGAAGTCCGAGGGGGTGCGGCCGCCCGCGCCGGGCTCGGCGCAGTGCCGGACGATCTCGCGCAGTTCCTCGGCCGTCTCGGCGGCCAGCCGGGCGACGGTGTCGGGCCGGTGCACGCCGCGCGAGTAGGACCAGGTGAACTCCAGCCGCTTGTCGGCGACCCGGCCGAGGACGTCGATGAGGTGGGGCCGCTCGGCGGAGCGGTCCATGCCTCCGGTCAGGCCGCCGTGGGGCGCGTGCAGCAGGCCGCCCGGGGCGGCGTCCCAGTCCTGCCGGCCCAGGTAGTTGAAGCCGACCTGGGGCAGCTCGGGCAGCTCGCCGGCCGCCTCGGGGCGCAGGTGGCGCAGGGCGCCGTAGCCCAGTCCCCCGCGCGGCACGGCCCGCAGGCTCTCCTTGACGGACTTCAGGGCCGCGCCGGGGCCGGCGTCGCGCGGCACGTCGAGGCCGACGGGATGCATGGTGGTGAACCAGCCGACGGTGCGGGCGAGGTCGACGTCGTCGAACAGGTCCTCGCGGCCGTGTCCCTCCAGGGCGACCACCACCCGGTCCTGCCCCGTCCAGCGGGCGAGGACACGGCCGAGGGCGCACAGCAGGACGTCGTTGACGCGGGTGCGGTAGACGTCGGGGACGTCCTGGAGGAGGCGGCGGGTGTCCTCGCCGCCGAGGCTCACGGTCACCGTCTCCTCGTCGGCGGCGGTGTTGCCGCCGTCGAGGTCGGTGGGCAGGGGGGTGGGGCGCAGGGCGCTCCAGTGGGCGATCTCGTCGTCGAAGCCGCCGGCCGCGGTGTGGGCGGCCAGGCGCCGGGCCCAGTCCCGGAAGGACGTCGTCTTCGGGCCGAGGTCGGGCGCCGAGCCGGCGCGCAGGGCGCGGTAGGCGGTGTCGAGGTCCTCCAGGATCACCCGCCAGGACACGGCGTCGACGACCAGGTGGTGGGCGGCCAGCAGCAGCACCGGCGGCCGGTCCTCGCCGGGGCGGCACAGGGCCGCCCGCAGCAGCGGGCCCCGCGTCAGGTCGAACCTGGCGCACAGGCCGGCGGCCACGGCCTGGGCCTCCTCGGGCGCCTCGTGCACCTCCAGGTGGGGGGCGTCGCCGGGCGCGGTGCCGTACTGGCGCCACCGCCCGTCGCCGGCCGGGTCGTAGCGCAGGCGCAGGGCGTCGTGGTGCTCCAGCACCGCGGCGAGCGCCTCCCGCAGCGCGGACTCGTCGGCGTCGGCGGCCAGTTGGAAGGAGACGGCCTGGGTGAAGTGGGCCGGGTCGCCGGTGAGGGTGTCGAACATCCAGTGCTGTACGGGGGTGAGCGGGACGTCCCCGACGACCGGCCCCTGGTCGGCGGCGGGCGCGGTCCCGGCGTCGGACTCCTCGACGGCTGCGGCGAGTTCGGCGACCGTCTGGTGCCGGAACAGGTGCCGGGGGGTGAGCGCGAGGCCGGCCCGGCGGGCGGCGGAGACGATGCGGATGCCGAGGATGGAGTCGCCGCCGAGCGCGAAGTAGTTGTCGTCCGCGCCGACTTCGGGCACGCCCAGCACCTCGGACCAGATCGTGGCGAGGGTGTGCTCGGCGCCGGTGCGGGGCGGGCGTCCGCCTTCCGAGGCGGGGGCGGACCACCGCGGTTCGGGCAGCGCGCGCCGGTCCAGTTTGCCGGTGGCGCCCAGCGGCAGCCGCTCCAGCGGCACCACCACGGCCGGGACCAGGTGGTCGGGGAGGGTGCGGGCGAGGAAGGCGCGCAGGTCGGCCGGCGCGGGCGCGTCGCCGCCCCGGGGCACGGCGTAGCCGACGAGGCGTTTGTGGCCGTCCTGTTCCACGACGCGGGCGGCGGCCTGCGCCACCTGCGGGTGCCGGGCGAGGGCGGCCTCGACCTCGCCGAGTTCGATGCGGAAGCCGCGGACCTTCACCTGGTCGTCGCCTCGGCCCAGGTAGACCAGGTCGCCGTCGGCCGACTGGCGGACCAGGTCGCCGGTGCGGTACATGCGGCTGCCGGGCGGGCCGTAGGGGTCGGCCAGGAAGCGGGACGCGGTCAGTCCGGGCCGGCGCAGGTAGCCGCGGGCCACTCCGGTGCCGGCGAGGTACAGCTCGCCGGGGGCGCCGGGCGGCACCGGGCGCAGCCGGGCGTCCAGGACGTAGGCGCGGGCGCCGCCGAGGGGCCGGCCGATGGGCGGGACGCGGTCGGGGTCGGCCGGGTCGCAGGTGAAGGCGGTGGCGTAGACGGTGGCCTCGGTGGGGCCGTAGATGTTCATGACGCGGCAGCCGGGTATCGCCTCGCGCACCTGGCGCACGGCCCGCGCGGGCAGCGCCTCCCCGGCGAGGACCACGGTGTCGGCCGTGACGCGCACGGTGCCCTCGGCGAGCAGCCGGCCCAGCGCGGAGGGGACCGCGCTGAGCAGTCCCGCCCGCCACGGGCCGGGCCGTTCGGCGAGCGCCAGCAGGTCGCGGACGACCTCCACGTGCCCGCCGGACAGCAGCGGCGAGAGGATCTCGAACACCGACACGTCGAAGTTGAGCGAGGTGGACGCCACCACGTGGCCGAGCCCCCGGCCGGTGAACTCGCCCGCCGCCCAGTCGGTCAGCGCGACCACGGAGGCGTGGGGGACGACGACGCCCTTGGGCCGGCCGGTGGAGCCGGAGGTGTGGATGACGTAGGCGGGGTGGTCCGGCAGCAGCGGGCCGCGCCGGTCGGCGTCGCCGAGGGGGGCGGGGGACGCGGCGGCCAGGCGTGCGGCCCAGTCCGGGTCGTCCAGGACGATCCGCGTGTGCGGGCCGTCGGGCAGCCGGCCGGACGTCTCCGCGCAGGTGATCACCGCGCCGGGGCGTACGTCGTCGAAGAGGAAGGCGATGCGTTCGGCCGGGTGCCCGGGGTCGACCGGCAGGTAGGCGGCGCCGCTCTTGAGGACCGCGAGGAGCGCCACGATCAGGTCGGCGGTGCGGGGCAGGGCCAGTGCGACGAACCGCTCGGGCCCGGCGCCGGCCTCGACGAGGAGGCGGGCCACGCGGTTGGCGCGCTCGTCGAGCTCCCGGTACGTGAGCCGGTCGGCGCCCGCGGTCACGGCGGGGGCGTCCGGGGTGCGGGCCGCCTGGGCCGCGAAGGCGTCCGCGAGGGTGCGGCGCGGCAGCTCGGCCACCGGACCGGCGAACCGGTCGAGCAGCCGGCGCGCGTCGGCCGGGTCGAGCGGGGCGAGGTCGGCCAGGCGGCGGCCGGTGTCGGCGGTGATCTGCGTGAGCAGGGTGCGCAGGCTCGCGCCGATGCCTTCGACGGTGGCGGCGTCGAAGGCCGCCGGGTCGTAGTCGAGGGAGACCGTCACGTCGTCGCCGGGAGCGACGACCACGCTGAGCGGGTAGTTGGTCGGCTCGAGGTCGCTCTCCATCTCGACGGCGAGTCCGTGCCGGGCCAGCGCGTCCGCGTCGAAGGGGTAGTTCTCGAAGACGACGATGCTGTCGAACAGGCTCGCCCCGCCCGGGACGTCGCTCCACGTCTGCAACTGGGCGAGGGAGACGAAGTCGTGCCGTCGGGCCTCCGACTGGGCGGCCTGCACCTCGCCGAGCCACTGCAGCACGGGCCGGCTCCCGTCGATCCGCAGCCGGGTCGGCACGGTGTTGATGAACAGGCCCACCATGGAGGTGACGCCGGGCAGTTCGGCCGGGCGGCCGGAGACGGTCGTGCCGAAGACGACGTCGTCGCCGCCGCCGTAGTGGTGCAGCAGCAGTCCCCAGGCGCCCTGGAGCACCGTGTTGACGGTCAGCCCGGCCTGCTGCGCGGTCTCCTTCAGCCGGGCCGACACCTCCCGGCCGAGGGACACCCGGACCGTGCCCGAGGAGGACGCGCGGTGGGCCTCGGCGGGACGCCTGTCGCGCGGGAGTTCGGTGGGGACGGCGAACCCGGCGAGGGTCTCGCGCCAGTAGCGCTCGGCGCGGCCGGTGTCCTGGCCGGCCAGCCAGCGCAGGTAGCCGGCGAAGGGCGCCCGGTCGGGAACGTGCGGGCGGCGGCCGGTGGTCAGGGCCGCGTACCGCTCGCACACCTCGTCGAAGACCTGGGCGGCGCTCCAGCCGTCGAGCAGGACGTGGTGGAACGTCCACGCCATGCGCACCCGGTCCGGTGCGAGCCGGATCAGCGCGAGCCGCATCAGCGGGGCCGCGCCGAGGTCGATCCCGGCCCGCCGGTCGGCGTCGAGCAGCGCCTCCATGTCCCGGGCGCGCCGTGCCTCGGACCGTGCGGTCCAGTCGTGGTGGGCGACGGGCACGACGGCCCGGCGCTCCACGACCTGGAGGGGTTCGGCGGTCTCCTGCCACACCAGGCGGGTGCGCAGGATCGGGTTGGCGTCCGCGGTGCGCCGCCAGGCCTCGGCGAGCGCGTGCGGGTCGGTGACGCCGTGCAGCACGACCTGCACCTGGTTGACGTAGGTGCGGGCCTGGGGGTCCAGGAGGCTGTGGAAGAGCATCCCGGCCTGCATCGGCGTGAGCGGGTACACGTCCTCGACCGTGCGCCCGTCGCCGACGACGCGGTCCACGGCGGCCTGGTCGAGCCGGGCCAGCGGGAAGTCCGAGGGCGTACGGCCGCCCGCGCCGGGTGCGGCGCAGTGCGCGACGATCTCCTCCAGCGAGCGCAGCATGCCCTCGGCGAGCGCGGCGACGGTCTCCTCGCGGTGGCGTCCGGCGCTGTAGTGCCAGGCGATCTCCAGCTCGTCGCCTTCGACGCGGGCCACCACGTCCAGCAGGTGCGGGCGCGGCGAGCCGGGGTCCTCGGCGCCGTCCAGGCCGCCCGGCACGGCGCGGACCAGCGCTCCGGTGTCGGCGGACCAGTCGAACCGGCCCAGGTAGTTGAAGCTGATGCCGGGCATGGGCGCGGCGGCGAGCGGCCCGTCGCCCGCGAGGTGGCGCAGGACGCCGTACCCGACGCCCCGGTCGGGCACGGCCCGCAGTTGCTCCTTCACGGACTTCAGCGCGTCGCCCCAGCCGCCGTCGGGCAGTGCGAGGGCGACCGGGAAGAGGCTGGTGAACCAGCCGACCGTGCGGGACAGGTCGAGGTCGTCGAAGAGGCGGTCCTCGCGGCCGTGGCCCTCCAGGCCCACGGCGACCGTGCCGCGTCCGGTCCAGTCGGCCAGCACCCGGCCGAGGGCGGTCAGCAGGACGTCGTCGATGCGGGTGCGGTAGACGCCGGGGACCTTGCGCAGGAGGTCGTCGGTGCGCCGGCGGTCCAGACGCACGGTGACGGCGCGCAGGTCGGCGGCGGTGTTGCCGCCGTCGAGGTCGACGGGCAGCGGGTCGGCGCAGTGCCGTGACACGGCCTGCCAGTGGGCGCGCTGCGCGGCGAGGTCCGACTCGCCGGCGCGTTCGGCGAGGCGCCGCACCCACTCCCGCACGGAGGTGGTGCGCTGCGGCAGCCGTATCGGCTCCCCCGCCAGGGCCTGCCGGTAGGCGGTCTCCAGGTCCTCCAGGAGGATGCGCCAGGAGACGCCGTCCACGATCAGGTGATGGGCGGTCAGCAGCAGGCGGGCGGGGCGGCCCGCGCGGGTGAACAGCCGGGCGGCGATCAGCGGGCCGGTCTCCAGCCGGAAGCCGGTGTGGGCCTCGTGGGAGAAGCGCGCCTCGGCCGCCTCGGCCGCCTCCGTGTCGAGGCCGCTCAGGTCGTGCGCCCGCAGCAGCCCCGGGGCCTCGGTGTCCGGGGCGGCGTATTCCTGACGCCAGTTCCCGTCCGCCGCGCGGGCGAACCGTGCGCGCAGGGCGTCGTGGTGGGCCCACAGGGCGGCGAGGGCCGCGCTCAGCGCGTCGGCGTCGACGTCCTCGGGCGTCTCCACGACCACGGACTGGTTGAAGTACTCCGGCCGGGGCGGCTCGGCGTCCAGGAACCAGCTCTGGATGGGGGTGAGCCCGACCTCGCCGCTCACCGGTCCGGTGCCCGCGACGGTCGCGGCGGCCCCGGTCGCGGCGGTGGCCAGGGCGGCGAGCGTCGGGTGCCGGAACAGGTCCCTCGGGGAGAGCGCGAGCCCGGCGGTGCGGGCGCGGGAGACGACCTGGATGCTGACGATCGAGTCGCCGCCCAGCATGAAGAAGTTGTCGTCCACACCGACCCGCGGCACGCCGAGGAGTTCGGCCCAGATGCCGGCGAGCACCCGCTCGGCGTCACTGCTCGGCGCCCGGTAGGCGGTGTCGGCGGCGGCCGAGAGGTCCGGGTCGGGCAGCCGGCGCCGGTCGACCTTGCCGTTCGCGGTCAGGGGCAGCTCGGCGACGGTGACGAACGCGGCCGGGACCATGTAGTCGGGCAGTTCGCCCGCGAGGCGGTCGCGCAGCTCGGCCGCCGGCGGGACGGCCGCGCCGGGGGCGGGCACCAGGTGGGCGACCAGGCGGGTGCGGCCCGCGTGCCGGAAGGCCGACACCACGGCCTCGGCGATCTCGCCGAGCGCGGTGAGCCGGGCCTCGATCTCGGCGGGTTCCACGCGGAATCCGCGGATCTTGATCTGGTCGTCGGCGCGTCCGACGAAGTGCAGTTCGCCGTCCGCGCTCCAGCGCACGATGTCGCCGGTGCGGTACATGCGGGAGCCGGGCGGGCCGTACGGGTCGGCGAGGTAGCGGGCCGCGGTCGCGCCGGGGCGTCCGGCGTAGCCGCGGGCCAGTCCGGCGCCGGCCAGGTACAGCTCGCCGGGCACGCCGGGCGGTTGGGGCTGGAGCGCGGCGTCGAGGACGTAGACGCGGGTGTCGTCCAGGGGGCGGCCGATGGGCAGCGTCGCGGGCAGCGTGTCGTGGGCGCGGAAGGCCCGCCGGGTGGCGAAGGTGGTGGTCTCGGTGGGGCCGTACACGTCCACGACGGTGAGATCGGGGCAGGCGTCCAGCACGCGCCGTACGGCGGATCCGGGGACGGCCTCGCCGCCGGTCCACACCTCCCGTGCGCCGCGCAGACACGCGGGGTCCTCCTGGGCGAGCAGACGGAACAGACCCACCGTCAGGAACAGGCAGGTCACCCCCTGTTCGCCGATCGCGCGGCGCACGGCGGCGGCCTCCAGGTCGCCCGGCGGGGCGAGCACGGCCGTGCCGCCGCGCAGCAGCGGCGTCCACACCTCGTAGGTGGAGGCGTCGAAGGCGTGCGGGGAGTGCACCAGGACCCGGTCGTGGCCGGCGAAGGCGCGGTCGAGGGCGAGCGCGGCCACGTCCCGCTGGCGGGCGGCCACGCCCTTGGGGGCGCCGGTGGAGCCGGAGGTGAACATCAGGTACTGCACGTTGTCCGGGTCCACCCGGAACGCGGGGTCGGGTGCGTGCGCGTCGGCGGCCTCGGTGTCGGGTCGCAGCACCCGGCCGTCCGGCAGCAGGTCCGCGGCGGTCTCCTCCCAGGCGCCGTCCGCGAGCAGCAGGCCGGCGCCGGCCTCGCGGAGCATGGTGCGCAGCCGCTCCCGCGGGGCCCGGCCGTCGAGGGGGACGTAGACGCCGCCGAGGCGGGCGAGGGCGACCTGGGTGACGACCAGGGCGGCCGAGCGGTCCATCAGGACGCCGACGCAGACCTCGGGCCGCACCCCGAGCGCGGCCAGCCGTGCGGCCAGCGTCCGGGCGCGGTCGTCGAGCTGCCGGTAGGTGAGCCGCTCGTCGCCGGCCAGCAGCGCGAGGGCGTCCGGGGTGCGTCGTACCTGCGCGGCGAAGAGGGCGGCCGTGGTCGCCGCCGGGGCGTCGGTGGCGGTGTCGTTCCACGCGTGGAGCACCTGCTCGCGGCGGGCGGGCGTCAGCAGCGGCAGCCGGGCCGGGGCGCTCCCGGGCGCGGCGGCGACGTTCTCCAGCAGGACGGCGAGGTACTCGGCCAGGCGCTCGACGGTGGCGGTGTCGAAGAGGTCCGGGTCGTAGCCGAGGCGCAGGGTGAGCGCGGCGCCGGGGTAGGCCACCAGGCTCAGCGGGTAGTTGGTGGTCTCGACGCCGTCCAGGCCGGTCAGCCGCAGTCCGTGCGCGGCGGCGAGTCCGTCGTCGACCGGGTAGTTCTCGAAGACCACGATGCTGTCGAACAGGGGGGCCTGTTCCGGGAGTCCGGTCAGCGCCCTCATCCGGTGCAGGGGCACGTGGCCGAAGCGGCGGTCCTCGCTCTGCTCCTGCTGGAGCCGGGCCAGCCAGTCGAGCAGGGTCCCGTCGCGGGGCACGGTCACGCGGGTGGGCAGGGTCGCGATGAACAGGCCGTTCATGGACTCGGCGCCGGGCAGCTCGGGCGGCCGGCCGGACACGGTGGTGCCGAACACCACCTCGTCGCGGGCCGCCTGACGGCCCAGCAGCACGGCCCAGGCGCCCTGCACCAGGGTGTTGAGGGTGAGGCCGGCCGACCGGGCGAGGGACTCCAGCGCGCGGGTGGTCCCCTCGGGCACGGTGACGCGCACGGCCTCGGTGGACTCGGCGCGGTGGCTCTCGCGCGGCTCGCGGTCGTAGGGCAGGGCGGTCGTCTCGCTCAGGCCGTCCAGCCGGGCGCGCCAGTGCCGTTCGGCCTCGGCGCGGTCGTCGCGCTCGCGCAGCCAGGCCACGTAGTCGCGGAAGGGGCGGCGGTCGGGCAGCGGCCCGTCCGGGGCCGTGCCGGACAGGGCGGCGTGGCGGGCGAAGACGTCGGAGAGGACCTGGAAGAGGCTCCAGCCGTCCAGGATCAGGTGGTCGAAGGACCACACGACCCGCACGGCGCCGTCGGAGAGCCGGGCCAGCGTGAGCCGTTGCAGCGGGGCGCGGGTGAGGTCGACGCCGCGGGCCCGGTCGCGGTCGAGCAGCTCGCGCAGGGCGCCGTCGCGTTCGGCGTCGGACAGGGTGCGCCAGTCCAGCCGCTCCACCGGCACGGCCGCCCTGCGCTCCACGACGAGCAGCGGCTCGGGCACGTCCTGCCAGACGACGCGGGAGCGCAGCACCGGCGTGCGGTCGGCGACCTGCTGCCAGGCGTCCGCCAGCAGGCCCGGGTCGGTGACCCCGTCGAGGACGAAGGTGAGCTGCTGGAAGTACACGCCCCGGTCGTCCTGGGAGAGCCGGTGGAAGAGCATCCCGGCCTGGGTGGGCGTGAGCGGGTGGACGTCCTCCACCGCGGCGGGGTCGTCGCCGGCGATCCGGTCGACGGCGGCCTGGTCGAGCGGGGCCAGCGGGAAGTCGGACGGGGTGCGTCCGGCGGCGCCCGGAGTGGCGGCGTGGCGGGCGAGGTCGGCGAGCGCCGCGGCGAACCGCTCGGCGAGGCCGGCGACGGTCTCCCGCCGGTGCAGCTCGTCGGAGTAGAACCAGGTGAACTCCAGGCCGTCGCCGTCGAGTTGGCCGACGACCTCCAGCGGGTGCGGACGTGCGGCGAGGGGGTCGGCGTCCAGCTCGAGGGGGCGCAGCGGGGCCGCGTACAGACCGTCCGGGGTCTGCGGCAGCGCGATGCGGCCGAGGTAGTTGAAGCTGATCTGCGCGGGCTCGGACGGGAGCCGGGCGCCGGCGTCCGGCAGGGTGGTCAGGACGCCGTGGCCGAGACCGTGCCGGGGTGTGGCCCGCAGCTGCTCCTTGACCTGCTTGAGCACGGCGTCCCAGGGCGCGTCCGGCGGGACGGCGAGGGCGACCGGGTGGCGGGTGGTGAACCAGCCGACGGTGCGGCTGGTGTCGACGTCGGCGAACAGCTCCTCGCGGCCGTGTCCCTCGACGTCCACGAGTACGCCGGCGTGCCCGGTCCAGCCGCACAGCACCCGGCCGAGGGCGGCGAGCAGCACGTCGTTGGCCTGGGTGCGGTAGGTCTCCGGAAGGGTGCGCAGCAGCGCCTCGGTGTCCTCGGCGCCGAGCCGCACGGTGACCGAGCGGGCGGAGGCGTAGGCGCCGGCGCCCGTCCGGTCGGCGGGGAGGGCGGCGACGGCGCCTTCCGTCGCCCTGGTCCAGTAGGCGCGTTCGTCGTCGAATCCGCCCGACGCGGCGTGCGCGGCGAGGCGCTCGGCCCACTGGCGCAGCGGGGAGGACTTGCCGGGCAGGGCCGCCGCGCCGTCCAGGCCGGCGCTGCGGGCGCGGTAGGCGCGGTCGAGGTCCTCCAGCAGCAGCCGCCAGGACACGCCGTCGACCACCAGGTGGTGGACGGCCAGGTGCAGCACGGCGGGCAGGCCGGGGCCGCGGTCGTGCAGGACCGCGCGCAGCAGCGGGCCGTGGGCCAGGTCGAAGGGGCCGAAGTGCGGGGTGGCGGCCTCCGGGCCGGTGTGGCGGGCGAGCCGGAAGCGGGGGGCGTGGGCGTCGATGTGCCAGCGCACGCCGTCGTCGCCGGGGACGAAACGGGAGCGCAGGGCGTCGTGGTGGGCGACCAGGTCGTTGAGGGCGTTCTCGAGCGCGGCCGTGTCCACGGGCTCGCGCAGCTCCACCGACAGGGCCTGGGCGAAGTGCCCGGCGCGGTCGGCGGCGCTGTCGAAGAGCCAGCGCTGGATGGGCGTCAGCGGCGCGGGGCCGGTGGGCTCGACGGGCGCCGCGGCGACGGCGGGCCGCCGGCTTGCGGCGGCGTCGGCGCAGCGGGCCAGAGCGGCGACGGTCTGGTGCCGGTAGACGTCGCGGGAGGTGACGGTGAGGCCGGCCTGTCTGGCCTGGGCCACGACCTGGATGGAGAGGATGGAGTCGCCGCCGAGCGCGAAGAAGTTGTCGTCCGCCCCGACCCGCTCCACGTGCAGGACGTCCGCCCAGATCGCGGCGAGGGTCCGCTCGGTGGGGGTGCGCGGGGCGACGTGGCGCGCGGCGGGCGCGGCGGGGCCGGGGTCGGGGAGCCGGCCGCGGTCCAGCTTGCCGTTGGGGTTGAGCGGCAGGGCGGGCAGCACCAGCACGGCCGAGGGCACCATGTAGTCGGGCAGGGTGCGGCCCAGTTCGCGGCGCACCGCCTCCGGTTCCACGCGGGCGCCGGGCGCCGGGACGACGTAGCCGATCAGGCGGCGGTTGCCGTCGTCCTCCCGGACGCTCGCCGCCGCCTCGGCCACGCCGGCGCAGCGCAGCAGGGTCTCCTCGACCTCGCCGAGTTCGATGCGGAAGCCGCGCACCTTGACCTGCTGGTCGATCCGGCCGAGGTACTCCAGCTCGCCCGCGGCGTTCCAGCGCACCAGGTCGCCGGTGCGGTACATGCGCTCCCCCGGCGCGCCGAACGGGTCGGCGACGAAGCGGGCGGCGGTCAGGCCGGGGCGGCGCAGATAGCCGCGGGCGAGTCCGCCCCCGCCCAGGTACAGCTCGCCGGGGACGCCGGGCGGCTGGGGGCGCAGCAGCCGGTCCAGGACGTAGGCGCGGGTGCGGGCGACGGGCCGGCCGATCGGCGGGGCGTGGTCGGGCACGGCGCCGTCGGCGAACCAGGCGGTGGCGTAGACGGTGGCCTCGGTGGGGCCGTAGAGGTTCGCCGCCTCGGCCGCGGGCATGGCGTTCTTGAGGTCCCGCAGGGTCTGCGCGGGCAGCGCCTCCCCGGCCAGTACGACCGTGTCCGCCTCGACGGGCGTTGTGCCCGCCGCGAGCATCCGGGAGATCACCGAGGGGACGCCGCTGAGGAGTCCGGCCCGGCGCGGCGTCTCGGCGTCGGCGAGGGAGGGCAGGTCGGCGACGACCTCGACGCTGCCGCCCGCGGTGAGCGGGCACAGCAGCTCGAAGACCGACACGTCGAAGTTGAGGGAGGTGGAGGCGACGACGTGCGACAGCCGCTCGGGCCCGAACCGCTCGCGCGCCCACACGGCCAGCTCGGCGGCGCTGCGGTGGGCGACGACGACGCCCTTGGGCCGGCCGGTCGACCCGGAGGTGTAGATGACGTACGCGGGATGGGCCGGGTGCAGGGGGCGGGTGCGGTCGGCGTCGGTGAGGTCGCCGGCGTCGGCGGGGTCCGGGGCCTGGGTCGCGTCCTCCAGCAGCAGCGGCGCGCAGCCCTCGGGCAGCGCGTGCGCCGTCTCCCGGGTGGCGACGACCAGGGCGGGGGCGGCGTCGGCGAGCATCAGGCGGATGCGCTCGGCCGGGTAGGCGGGGTCGACCGGGAGATAGCCGGCGCCCGACTTCAGCACCGCCCACAGCACCGGCACCAGGTCGGCCGAGCGGGGCAGGCAGAGCGCAACCAGGGACTCGGGGCCGGCGCCGCGGGCCGCGAGCAGCCGGGCGAGCCGGTTGGCGCGCCGGTTGACCTCGGCGTAGTCGAGGCGGACGGCGCCGCAGGTCACGGCGGTCCGGTCGGGGGTGCGGGCCGCCTGGGCCTCGAACAGCGCGGGCAGGGTGTCGCCCGGTCCGGCGGGCGGGGCGGGCGGGTTCCAGGAGTCGAGCAGGGTGCGCCACTCGTCGTCCGAGAGCAGGGGCAGTTCGGCCAGCGTCCGCTGCGGGCCGTCGGCCATGCCCTCCAGCAGCCGGTGCAGCTGCCGGGTCATGCGGGCCACGGTGCCCGCGTCGAACAGGTCGGTGTTGAACTCGGCCGTCAGCTCGCAGCCGCCGTCGGCGCGCGGCGCGAACTCCAGGACCAGGTCGAAGCGGGCGGCCGGGCGGGGCAGCGGATGCTCCTCGATCCGCACCCCGGCGGCGAGCGGCGGCCGGACGGGCGCCGTCTGCTGCACCACCATCACCTGCACCAGCGGGGTCCGGCTGGGGTCCCTCGGCGGGGCGAGTTCCTCGACCACCCGGTCGAAGGGCACCCCGTCGTGGGCGAAGGCGTCCAGCACGGTGGCGCGCATGGACTCCACGAAGCGGTCGACCGTGGTGGCGTCGTCCACCTCGCCGCGCAGCACCACGGTGTTGGCGAAGAAGCCGGTGACGTCCTCGAGTTCGCGGCGGCCCCGCCCGTTGGTGACGGTCCCGAACGCCACGTCCCGCTGCCCCGAGTGGCGGGAGAACAGCACGGCCGCCGCCCCGGCGTACAGGGTGAACACGGTGGTGCCCCGGCCCGCCGCCAACCGGCGCAGCCGCTCGACGAGTCCGCGCGGGAGGTGGTGGCGCAGTGCCGCGCCGGCGGTGGTGCGCACGGGCGGGCGGGGCCGGTCGGTGGGCAGTTCCAGCTGCTGGAGGCCGGCCAGGTGGCGCTTCCAGTAGGCGAGGTCGTCGGCGTCGGCGTCCTCGGTGTGCCGCCGCTGCTCCCAGGCGGCGAAGTCCGGGTACTGCACGGCCGGCCGGGGCAGACCGTCGGGTTCGCCGTCCGCCTCCGCGCGGTAGAGCGCCGCGAGGTCGCGGGTGAGGACGCCCACCGACCAGCCGTCGGTGACGATGTGGTGCTGGGCCAGCAGCAGGACGTGGTCCTCGGCCGCACGGCGGACGAGGAGGGCGCGGGTCAGGGGGCCGGTCGTCAGGTCGTAGGGGCGGCTCAGCTCCTCGGTGAGCAGGCGCTCCACGGCCTCGTCGCGGCGGTCGTCGGGCACGGGCGGGACGTCCGCCGTGCGCAGGGGCAGGGCCGCGTGGGGCGCGACGGTCTGGGCGCCCTGGCCGTCGACGGTGGCGAAGGTGGTGCGCAGGGAGTCGTGGCGGGCGGCGAGCCGGTCCAGGGCGCGGCCGAGGGCGGCCTCGTCGAGCGGGCCGCGCAGCCGCAGCGCGACGCCGGTGTTGTACTCGGTGCCGCCGTCGGTGAGGTCGTCCAGGAACCACAGACGGCGCTGTGCGCCGGACAGCGGGACGGGCCGGTCGCGCGGGACGGCCGGGATCGGCTCCGGCGGCGCGGCGGCGTCCGGTGCGGCGGTGAGGGGGGCGAGCCCGGCGACGGTGCGGGCGGTGAAGACGTCCCGCACGGACAGGCGGGCGCCGAGGTCCTCGCGGATGCGGGACAGGGCGCGGGCGGCGAGGATCGAGTCGCCGCCCAGGTCGAAGAAGTCGTCGGTCGCGCCGACGGCGTCGACGCCGAGGACGTCGGCCCAGATCGCGGCGAGCGCCCGCTCCCGGTCGGTGCGCGGCTCGACGTGGCCGTCGGATCTGACGCTGCCCGGGGCGGGCAGGGCTCTGCGGTCGATCTTGTGCTGCGGAGTGAGCGGGAGTTCGTCCAGGACCACGACGGCCGAGGGGACCATGTGGGCGGGGAGGGCGGCGGCGAGGGCGGTGCGCAGCCGGGCGGGTTCGGGGCGGGCGGCCGCGTCGGCGGGGGTGACGTAGCCGACGAGCCGGCCGCGGGCCGGTTCCTCCTCGCGGACCACGACGACGGCCTCGCGCACGGCCGGGTCGCGCAGCAGCGCCGCCTCGATCTCGCCGGGCTCGATGCGGAAGCCGCGCACCTTGACCTGCCGGTCGGCCCGGCCGAGGTACTCGAGTTCGCCGTCGGCGCGCTGCCGCACGAGGTCGCCGGTGCGGTAGAGCCGGGCGCCGGGCGGGCCGGACGGGTGGGCGACGAACCGGGAGGCGGTGAGGCCGGGACGGCCGAGGTAGCCGCGGGCCAGCCCGTCGCCGCCGACGTACAGTTCGCCCTCGGCGCCGGGGGGCACGGGCCGCATCGCCGGGTCGAGGACGTGGGCCTCGGTGCCGGGCAGGGGGCCGCCGATGGCGGGGGTGCCGGTGCCCGCGGTCAGCGGTCCGGTCCAGGTGGCGACGATGGTGGCCTCGGTCGGGCCGTACGAGTTGATCATGCGGCGGCCGGGCGCCCACCGGTCGACGAGCGCGGCCGGGCACGCCTCGGCCCCGACGATCAGCGTGCGCAGACGGGGGACGCCGCCGAGGTCCGCCGGGTCGGGCAGGGTGGCCAGGGCGGCCGGGGGGATCAGGGTGTGGCTGATGCGGTGCTCGTCGAGGACGGCGGCCAGTTCGTCGCCGAGCCAGGGCCCGTCCGGCGGGACGACCAGGAGGGCGCCGGACAGCACGGAGATGCACAGCTCCAGCACGGAGGCGTCGAAGCTGGGCGAGGAGAACTGCAGCACGCGGTCGCCGGGGCCGACGTCGTAGCGCCGTGCGGCGGCCGCCGTGAAGCCGCCGATGCCGCGGTGGGTGACGGTGACGCCCTTGGGGGTGCCCGTGGAGCCGGAGGTGTAGATGACGTACGCCGCCTGGTCGGGCAGCGGGCGCTCGAACGGGGGCGCCGCGCCGGCGGGTTCCTCCTCCAGCAGGGCGCGCACCCGGGCGGGATCGTCCAGTACGACGGCCGGCGCCGCGTCGGTGAGCATCAGCGCGCGCCGTTCGGCGGGGTAGCCGGGGTCGACGGGCAGGAAGGCGGCGCCCGCGAGGGACACGGCGAGTTCGGCGGCGATCAGCTCCATGGAGCGCGGCAGCACCAGGGCCACGGTGCGTTCCGGTCCGGCGCCGGCGCGGACGAGGTGGCCGGCCAGCCGCTCGGCGCGCCGGGCCAGTTGCCGGTAGGACCAGGTGCGCCGGCCGTCGGTCACCGCCGGTGCGTGCGGGTCGCGCCGCACCCACGCGGCGAACAGCTCGCCGAGGGGGACGTGCCGGGTGGCGTGCTCGGTGCCGGCCGGGGGCGCGGCGGGCTCCGGTGTGCGCTGGTCGTGCAGGTCCGTCATGGAGGTGTCGTCCTTCGGGCGTGGCGGCGGCGCGCGGGCCCGGCGGGCCGGTCGGCAGCCCGCGGGCGCACCGGGGCGGTGCGGGGGTCCGCGCGTTACGGGGAGGGGGACGCGGCGGCGCGCGGTCTAGGCGGTGGGGGCGCGGCGCGCGGTGCGTCCGGAGATCTGGAGCCGGTCGATGACGCCGGTGGCGGGGTCGCGGTGGAAGCGCCCGCCCGGTTCGCGCCGGCCGGTGGCCGGGTCGACCAGGTCGTAGGTGAGGTCCGGGTGGCAGACGAGCGGCAGGGGGTAGTCGCCGTCGACGGAGAGCGTCGGCATGCCGTCGCCGTCGAGCTTGACGGCGTACTCGACGCCGCCGTTGCGGTAGACGCCGGCGCACTCGGGCAGCGGTACGGCGGGCCCGGTGCGGGTGGGCGCGGCGGCGGTGGGCACGCGCACGCCGGTGAGGTCGGCGAGGTCGGCGGCGAGGTCGCGCCACAGGGCGGTGGCGCCGCCCGCGTTGCCGGTGAAGGCGACGACGACGCCGCTGTCCGCGTCGGCCCGCAGATGGCAGGAGGTGCCCTGGGCGTTTCCGTCGTGGCCGCACCACACGCGGCCGTCCTCCTGGAAGAGGGCGAGGCCCAGTCCCCAGGCGTCGGCCAGGGCGCCGGGGTCGGCGGCCGGTTCCGGTTGCCGCATCCGGGCGGCGAGCGGGGCGGGGAGCACGCGGGTGCGGCCGATGACCGCCCTGCCGAGGGCCGCGAGGTCGGCGGCGCTCGCCAGCAGGGCGCCGGCCGGGGCCTCCACCGGGGCGAGGTTCTGCCGGGCCGGGCGGACCTGCCCGGAGGCGGTGTTGAGGGCGTGGCCGCCGGCGACGGGGCGGGCGGGGGCCGGGTCGCCGAGGAAGGCGGGGGTGATGCCGAGGGGTTCCAGGAGCAGGGCCCGTATCGCCTCGTGCCAGGTCATGCCGGTCACTTCGGAGACGAGCCGGCCGGCGGCGACGTAGCCGGCGTTGGAGTACGAGAAGCCGCTGCCGGGCGGGAACAGGGCGTTGTGGGCGGTGCAGACGGCCGACAGATAGCGCGCGGCGGTGGCGCCTGCGGCGCTGTCGGAGTCGGGGCCGGTGGGCAGGCCCGAGGTGTGGCTCAGCAGGTGTCGTACCGTCAGGTCGGGTAACGCGCGTAACTCGGGCAGGAGTTCGGCGACGGCGTCGTCGAGGTCGAACTCTCCGTCGTCCGCCAGGAGCAGGACGGCGGCGGCCGTGGCGACCTTGGTGACGGAGCCCAGCGGCACGGCCGTGTCCGCGGTGAACGGTGCTCCCGTCACGGCGTCGGCCGTGCCGGTGTGCAGGGATATCAGCTCCGTCCCGGTGTCCACGGCCACCTGGGCGCCGGGTACCCGGTGTTCGCGGGCGAGGGTGTCCAGGCGGCTCTGCAGCGCCCGGCGGGCGGGGGACGGCGGCCGGTCGAGGGCCGAAGCGGCTGTGGGGTACGGCATGAGAAGGGGACTCCTCGTGAGAGCGGGTGCGGGGAGAGCGGGGTCGGGCCGCGTGGGGAGCGGTGCGGGGTGCGCGGGGTGCGCGTTTACGGCCCGGTGACGGCGATCGGCAGCCGGCGTACGCCGACCAGGACGGCGGGGTTCTGGTAGGCGACGTCCTCGTAGGAGGGGACCGCGATGCGGGAATGGCGTTCCAGCAGCGTGCGCAGCGCGATCCGGGCCTCCAGCCGGGCCAGGGGCGCCCCGAAGCAGAAGTGGATGCCGTGTCCGAACGTCAGATGGGGGTTGGGGCTGCGGGTGACGTCGAAGACGTTCGGGGCGGTGAAGCGGGAGGGATCGCGGTTGGCGGCGCCCAGGTGGACCATCAGCAGGGCGTCGGCCGGGATCTCGTGCCCGCCGAGCACGACCGGGCGGGTGGTGCGCCGGCCCAGTTCGGGAAAGGGGGGCAGCCAGCGCAGCACTTCCTCGATGGTGTCCGGGAGCCGGTCGGGGTCCTCGCGCAGCGCGGCGAGGGTGCCGGGGTGCCGGTCGAGGGTGACGACGGCGTTGCCGAGCAGCGCGGTGGTGGTGATGTGCCCGGCGACCAGCAGCAGGGCCACGAATCCGACGATCTCCTCGTCCGCCAGGCGGGTGCCGTCCACCTCGGCGGCGAGGAGCTTGCTGGTGAGGTCGTCGCCGGGGTGCGCGCGGCGGTGGCGGATGTGGTCGAGCACGTAGCCGTTCATCTCGCGCACGGTCGGCGCGATGGCCTCCAGCGCCCGCTCCAGGTCGGCCATGTCGAGGCTCTCGCCGAGCTGGTCCCCGGCGAAGAGCGTGCCGGCCCATTCCTGGAACAGCTTGTGGTCGCCGGCCGGGACGCCGAGGAGTTCGGCGATCACGATGATGGGCAGGGGATAGGCGAGGGCGTCGACCACGTCGAACACGTCCTGGTCGGCGACCCGGTCCAGCAGGTCCGCGCACACGGCCTCGATGCGCGGTGCGAGTCCGTGCACCACTCTCGGGGTGAAGGCCTGGCTCACCAGGGTCCGGAGTTTGCGGTGCTCCGGCGGGTCCATACCGACGAAGTTGCCCCTCCGGAAGGCGTCGAAGTCCTCCTGGGCGGGGGTGATCGGGGTGAGGTCCGAGGAGTACGTCGCCGGATCGGCGAGCACGGCCGAGACGCCCTGGTGGTCCACGACACGCCACAGGCCCTGCGCCGCGTCGTGGGTGACGGGGTCCGCGTCGGCGAGGGTTCTCCACCGGTCGGACAACGCGTCCAGGACCGAGGCGGTCCCCGTCAGTTCGCTGCTTGACACCGTTTCTCCTTGGGTGAGGACGCGCGGGCCCTGCGTGGCCACGGGTGGAACGGACGCGCCGCTGCTCGGCCGCCGGGTCCGCCCCGGCCGGCGTGGAGGGTCGAAGGGGCCCCGGGCGGGGCCGTCAACAGACCGGAGAGCGCATTCCGTACGGCAGGGCGGCCACAAGGGCCGTTTCGGACGTCCGCCGCACCGCCGACCGGGCCGCACGCACGCGGCCGGACTGCGGCACACCCCTCGGGCACCAAGCAGACATCACACATCTCCCAGCGACTCTTCCCGCGCAGCGGCTGCGCGGGACTTCCCCTGTCCCACGATGGTGCGTTTCACGCTAAGAACACAGGTTCGACCCGTTTGGTCCCTGTCGAACGCGCTCACAGTCTTCACGGTGGGTCACGAGATGGCAACCCCCCGAAGTTGAACGGGAGATGCCCCAGCGCTCGCACGCCCTGACCGCGTGTATCCCGTCACCCGACCTTCAAACTCGACGCTCCCGAGAAAAGTCAGATTTTCTTCGCCGACCTGGTGGCACGCACGCCGCCACCAGCCCCAACAGCCTCACCCGAGCCGTTCGGCGTGACGCAAAGGCACCGGCGTGCGAACCACTGCACCGGCGCTCGGAGTCACCTCGTGTGCGCGGGCGTGCACCAAGAGGTAGACGCCGTCTCGAGGTGAGCTTGAGGCCGAGGACGGTTACCCGGACCCCGGGAGTGTGTGACGCACGAGGACGACGAGGCAGGAAAACACCAGGCTGGAGACCAGGCGGAAGAGGAGGAGAGGACCATGGCGCACCGTACGAGTGCCCGGGACGTGGTGAAGGCGATCAAGGGCGTCGACTTCCCGGCGGGCAAGGAGGAACTGGTCGAGGCGGCGCGCGTCTCCGGCGCTTCTCAAGAGGTCGTCAAGGCACTGCGCGGTATTCCGCCGGAGAAGTACGCGAACCGCGAGGAGGTGGCCCGGTCGGTGCGCGTGGACCCCGACTCCGATCTGGGCCTGTCCCCGTCACAGCGCGCCCTGCAGGCACGGGAGGGCGGCCGGCCCGGCCAGTCCCAGCATCTGCGGGAGACGCCCAAGCCGCCCGTGCAGGACGAACTGGACGGCTGACGGACCGCGCCCGACGGTGCGGAAAAGGGGGCGCGGGAGGTGAGCGGGATGATTCCCGAGCCGGTCCCTGAGCCGGAGCCGGAGGCGGAGGCCGAGTTCGCGCCGGTGCCGGAGGCCGAGTCCGCGTCGGTGCCGGTGTCCGTTCCCGTGGACGGCACCGTGCTCGACGGCGATCTGACGGTGCCCGCCGGCGCCCGGGCGGTGGTGCTGTTCGCGCACGGAAGCGGCAGTTCCCGGTTCAGCCCCCGCAACCGGGCGGTCGCCGGTCGCCTTCTGCGGGCGGGACTGGGCACGGTGCTGCTCGACCTACTGGGCGAGCGGGAGGAGCGGGCGGACGCCGTGACGGGCCTGCACCGCTTCGACATCCCCCTGCTGGCGGGGCGGCTGACGGCGGCCGTGGACCGGCTGGCGGCCCTCCCCGGCGCCGCGGGCCTGCCGGTCGGCCTGTTCGGGGCCAGCACCGGCGCGGCGGCGGCACTGGTCGCGGCGGCCGAACGGCCCGGGCGGGTGTACGCCGTGGTCTCCCGCGGCGGCCGGCCCGACCTGGCCGACGACGCGCTGCGGCGGGTCGCGGCACCGGTCCTGCTCCTGGTCGGCGGCCGGGACGAGGAGGTCCTGCGCCTCAACCGGCGGGCGGCCGGGCAGCTGACGGCCCCGCACGAACTCCGGGTCGTCGAAGGCGCCACCCATCTCTTCCCGGAGCCGGGCGCGCTGGAGGAGGTGGCCGAGGCCGCCGCCGAGTGGTTCCTGTCCCGTCTGCACGGGCAGGCGTGACCTCGCCGCCGCACCGGGAGGCGCGACCTCGTCAGTCGCTGTGCGGCGCGACCTCCTCCGGTCGCCGACGCCCCGGGGCGCCCGGCTGGTCCCCGGCGGTCGCGTGCTCGGCGGTGAACCGTACGACCGTGTCCGCGTGGTCGGACAGGTAGAAGTGGTCGCCGGGCAGCACCTCCAGGCGGAAGCCGGCCGTGGTGTGGCTCTTCCAGGCGGCGGCCTCCTCCACCGTCGCGCGCGGGTCGCGGTCGCCGGTGAGGCAGAGGACGGGCACGTCCGCCACGGCGTCCGGTGCGGGGCGGTACCGCTCCACCGCCCGGTAGTCGTTGCGGATGGCGGGCAGCAGCAGTTCCATCAGCTCCGGGCTGGTGACGACGGCCGAGTCGGTGCCGCCCAGGCCGGTGACGTGGTCGAGGATCTCCTGGTCGGTGCGCAGCACGGGGTCCTCGCGCGGGGCCGAGGGCGCGCCCCGCCCGGAGACGACCAGCCGGCAGCGTCCGCCCGCGCCGAGCGCGGCCAGCCGCAGCACCGCCTCGAAGGCGACGGACGCCCCCATGCTGTGCCCGAACAGCACCAGCGGCGCCGGCCCGGCCGCCAGCCTGCGCAGCGAGGGCGTCACCTGGTCGGCGAGGCCCTCGACGGTCGTGACGAACGGCTCGCCGAGACGGTCCTGCCGCCCCGGATACTGCACGGCCGAGACGTCGTACCCCTCCGGGAACCGCCGCGCGAACGGGAAGAAGAACGAGGCGGCCCCACCGGCGTGCGGGAAGAACACCACCCGCGCGCGCGGCCGTTCGGCACCGCGCAGTTCCCTGATCCAGGGGTCGTTCCCCGCCATTCCCGCATCCCGCCCTTCGTCTTCGCGGCGCTCCCGCCCGCGGCACGGAGATAATGCGGTCCGGCGGACCAGCGCCGCACCTGCCGTGCTCTGCCAGTGAGGTGGTAGCCCCGTGAGCATCGTCGATCTCGCCGCGCTCGGCGAGTCCTTCACCCGCGACCCCTACCCCGTGTACGCCCGATTACGTGCCGAGGGCCCGGTGCACCGCGTCCGGATGCCGGAGGGCAAGGCGGAAGCCTGGCTGGTCGTCGGCTACGAGGCCGGACGCGCCGCGCTCGCCGATCCCCGCCTGTCCAAGGACTGGGCCAAGGCCTCCCCCGCGCTGCCGCTGGGCGCGATCTCCTCCGGGCCCCACATGCTCAGGGCCGACCCGCCGGACCACACACGGCTGCGCAGACTGGTCGCCCGGGAGTTCACCGCGCGCCGGGTCGAGGAACTCGCCCCCGGCATCCAGCGCACCACCGACGCCCTGCTGGACCGGATGCTGGCGGCGCCCGACGGCCGGGCCGACCTCGTGGAGGCGCTGTCCTTCCCCCTGCCCATCTCGGTGATCTGCGCCCTCCTCGGCGTCCCCGACCTGGACCGGGACTCCTTCCGCGCCTGGTCGAACGAGGCGCTCGGCGCCACCGAGCCCGAGGTCCGCAGGGCCGCCGCCGCCTCGATGGCCCGGTACCTGGAGCAGTTGGTCGCCGACAAGCGCGAACGGCCGGGCGACGACCTGATGAGCGCCCTGATCCACGGCTCGGACGAGGACGGCGACCGGCTCTCCCCCGAGGAACTCCTCGGCATGGCATGGCTGCTGCTCGTCGCCGGTCACGAGACGACGGTGAACCTCATCTCCAACGGCGTCCTCGCCCTGCTCACCCACCCCGGCCAACTCGCCGCCCTGCGCGCCGACCTCTCCCGCATCGACGCGGCCGTGGAGGAGATGCTGCGCTACGACGGGCCGGTGGAGACCCCCACCTACCGCTTCACGACCGAGCCCGTGACGATCGGCGACACGGTGGTGCCCGGCGGCGGCGAACTGGTCCTGGTCGCACTGGCCGACGCCGACCGCGACCCCGGCCGTTTCCCCTCCCCCGACCGCTTCGACATCTCCCGCGACGCCCGCGGCCATGTCGCCTTCGGCCACGGCATCCACTACTGCCTGGGCGCCCCACTGGCCCGGCTGGAGGCCCGCATCGCCATCCGTACCCTGCTGGAACGCTGTCCCGATCTCGCCCTGGACGTCCATCCGGCGGCCCTCGCCTGGCGGTCGGGAATGATGATCCGCGGCCCGGTGAGCCTGCCGGTGCGGTTCACCGCGTGACGGGACGTCCGGAAGCCGGGACGGGAGCCGGGGACCGGACGCCGGACCGGAGCCGGGGACCGGACGCCGGACCGGAGCCGGGGACCGGACGCCGAACCGGAGCCGGGACCGGACCGGGAGTCGGGATCCGGATGTCCCGGCTCCGGTGAGCGGCGCGGCCCCGCCCGGCCGGTCAGCCGATGCGAGCGCCGTACACGTGCTCGACCGCCATCGTCATCAGCACCCGGCGGTCGGACACCATCACCGACCGGTACTCGGCCCAGTCCGGGTGCTCACCGGCGGCCAGCCGGTAGTAGTCCACGAGCGCGTCGGCCTCGGGGCCGTGCGGATCGGTCCCCGGGCCGACGAGCGTGACCGTGCCCTCGGCGGTGGCCCAGGAGCGGCCGTCGGGGGCGGTGACCTCCAGCGCGGCCCGCGGGTCCCGCCGCAGGTTCGCGGTCTTGGCCCGGCCCTCGGTCATCGACACGTACAAGCGCTCGGCGGCGCGGTCGTAGAACGGCATGACCGGGGAGAGCTGCGGCCGGCCGTCGGACTTGATGGTGGCGAGGACGCCGAGCCGGCTCTCGGCGAGCAGGGCGCGGGGGTCGAACGCGGCATCGGTCATGTCATGCCTCCGTGGGCTCGCGGAACTGCTCGATCAGAGCGGCATAGCCGTCGCCGCCGTGCCCGCCGGCGACGGCCCGGGCGGCCAGTGCCCGGACGAAGCGCGGCAGTTCGGCGCTGACGCCCAGCGACTCGCTCTCCTCGACCAGGTGTTCCATGGCGTTCAGATGGATGTCCAGGGTGGCGTCGAGGGGCGGATACGCGCCGTCCTCGACCTGCTGAGCGTAGCCGGGCAGCCAGTCGGCCACGGTCCCGACCGCCGTCCGGGCGAGCGGCGCGAACCTCGTCGCGTCGACGCCGGCCGCGCCGAGCAGGGCGGCGCCCTGGAGGAAGCCGTTCATGACGCTCCACATCAGGCTGAGCCCGGCCTGCTCGAACAGGGCGGCCAGGGCGGGGTCCTCGCCCAGGTGCTCGGTGCTCGCCGCCAGGGCGGCGAGGTCGGCCGCGTGGGCGTCGAAGACGTCGCGCGGCCCGCTGTAGACGACGATCGCCTCGTCCGTGCCGACGGCCTGCGGCACGGCCATGATGGCGCCGTCGAGATAGCGGCCGCCCAGGTCCGCCACGCGGTCGGCCGTCTCGCGCGCGGCCTTGGACGTGCCGGAGGACAGATTCACCAGAACCCGTCCGCCGAGCGACGCGTCCACCTGGTCCAGGAGTGCGCGCACGGCGTCGTAGTCGGTGACGCAGACGATCACCAGCGGGCCGGCCGCCACCGCCTCGGCAGGCGAACCGGCCGCCCTCGCGCCCCGTGCGACCAGTTCCCCCGCCTTTGCCGCGGTGCGGTTCCACACGGTCGTGGGGTGCCCGCGGTCCAGGAAGGCCCCGGCCAGCGCCTGTCCCATCAGTCCCAGCCCCAGGACCGTCACCGGGACGGGCTTCCTCGCGTCGCCGTCGTCGCTCATCGTCGCCACTCCTTCATATGTCCGCACATTCACCTGACTTCGCGGGCATCCGCCCCCCGGCGCGGACGCCGTGACAGAATCCTGGACATTCACACCGGTATGAAGGTCAAGGGGGAGACCGGCATGTTGATCGGCGAGCTGAGCCGCAGGACCGGGGTCCGTACCCACCAGCTGCGCTACTACGAGGCCCAGGGACTGCTGAAGCCCCGCCGCAGCCCGGGCGGGTACCGGGAGTACGGCGACGACGCGGTGCTGACCGTGCGCCAGATCAGGAAGATGCTGGAGGCGGGTCTGTCGACCCAGGACATCGCGTTCCTGCTGCCCTGCGCCAACGGCCCGACGCCCGAGTTCTACGCCTGCCCCGAGCTGGTCGACGCCCTGCGCGCCCGGCTGCACGCGCTCGACGAGCAGATCGACACCCTCACCCGCTCACGCCGCGCCCTGCGCGACTACCTCGCCGACACGGAACGCGACGGGCGGCAGTACGCGCCGGCGTGACGGCGGGCGGCCCGCCGCGCGTATACGATTCCGGTCCTGCCGGTTCGGGACGTGTGCGGAGGGTGACGGCTGATGGGTGACGCGGCGGCCGACGACGGGGCTGCGCGGGTGCTGTGCGACACCGGGGCGCTCACCGCCGAGGCGTCGGCCACCGGGGCGCTGTGGCGACTGGCCGAGCCGGGCCGGCAGCTGGACGCCAACGTGGTGCGCGTCGCGCCGGGCGCCGGCGTCGGAGCCCACACGGAGCCCGACCTCGACGTGCTGCTGCTCGTGCTGGCCGGCGACGGCGCCCTCTCCACCGGGCGGGACCGACGGCCCCTGGCCGCCGGCGCTCTGGTCTGGCTGCCGCACGGCGCCGCGCGCGGTCTCGTCGCGGGCGAGGACGGGCTGACGTATCTGACGGTGCACCGCCGCCGCCCCGGCATGCGCATCGGGACACGCCCCGGCGTCTGACCGGACCGGGCCGGCCGGCCCCGGCCCGTCGCGGGCGGACGTGGACGGGACGGGCGGGGGGGGACGGAGGCGGACAGAGGTGCGGCCCGGACCGGCATCCGGGTCCGGGCCGCGGTGCGGCCGGCTCGCTCCTTTCGGGCCGGCGTACGGCGTCCCCGTCAGGCCGGCGTACGGCGTCCGGGCTTCGGCGGCCGTTCGGCCGCCCTGGCCGCCGCGCTCGCCCCCAGGGCGAGCAGCAGGCCGATGACGCCGACGACGACGTTGTTCCAGACCGACCGGGTGGTGCTCACGTCGCCGGCGACGACCCACGGCGCGACGATCGTCCAGGCGCCGAGGGCGCAGGCCGCCCAGGCCATGCCGTGGGTGCGCTCGTAGGCGCGGCCGAAACCACCGCTCATCAGCAGCGCGTAGGCGATGCCGACGATCAGGTTGTTGACCGCCAGCGCGGACAGGTTGCTGAACCCCGCGATCCACGGGGAGGCCGCCAGGTACACGCCCGTCAGAAAGGCCAGGGTCTCGATGGCCTGCGCCTTGGGAGTGCTCGCGGCACGCTCCGCCATCTCGTGACGGTTGCGTATGTCGATGATGTCGGGATGGGTCTCCATGGGGGACCCGTGAGAGGTTGCCACTCCCATCACCTCCGGAAGTTCCGGCTCGATGGCTCCCCCGAGTAACCCGCGACGCGCGGGTCGAACCGTCCTGCGGGGCTGCTTGCGCGGTGATTTCCCGCGGTCATTCCCCGAGGACGCGTTCCAGCCAGTCCGCGGCGGCCCGGCGGAAGAGCCGGCGGTTGTCCGCGCGCAGGAAGTCGTGTCCCTCGTCGCGCAGGGTGAGCAGCTCGGCGGGGATGCCGCGCTCGCGCGCGGCGCGCACGAACTGCTCCGACTCCCCCGGCGGCACGTTGGTGTCGTGCTCGCCGTGGACGGCGAGGAGCGGGACGCGCAGGGCGTCGATGCGGGTCATCGGCGACAGCGCCCGCAGCAGCTCGCGGTCGCGCTCGGGGTGCCCGTACTTGTGGGCCGCCGACTCCGCGATCCAGGGCTCCGTGCCGGCGAAGAAGGTCAGGAAGTCCGACATGCCGCAGACGGCGACGCCCGTGCGGAACAGGTCGGGGTGCCACACGAGGGAGGCGAAGGACAGGTAGCCGCCGTAGGAGCGGCCCATGACGGCCAGTCGGGTCGGGTCGGCGGGGCCCGCCTGCACGGCGTGGGCGGCGCAGTCCGCGACGTCGTCCAGCGCGGCGAAACGGCCGGCGCCCAGGTCGGCGTCGACGAAGGACCGGCCGTGCCCCGAGGAGCCGCGCACGTCGGGTGCGAAGACGTCCAGGCCGCGGCCGAGCAGCTCGTGGTAGAGCGGGTTGAACACCGGGCGTTCCTGCTCCTCCGGGCCGCCGTGCAGATGGATCACGCAGGGCGCGGGGACGTGCGAGGGGCGGCCCGGCGCCCTGTAGTACCAGCCGCTCAGCGGGAGTCCGTCGCGGGCGGTGAGCCGCAGCGGGACGGGGCGGACGGGCGGACGGCCGGGCGGGACGGCGTCCTCGGCCCGTGAGGACCAGGGCGTGCGCAGCAGGGACACGCCTTCGTGGGCCCACCACACGCCGGGCCGGCGCTGGGAACCGGACAGGGCGAGCAGGAGCCGGCCCGTCCCGGCGGGGGTGATGCGGGTGACGACCTCATGGGGCAGGGGGACGGGCCTGGCGGGGCCGGTGGCGTCCGTGGCCCGGTGGGCGGGGAAGGTCTCGACGAGTTCGAGGTCGCTCGCGCCCTGCACGTTCCAGGCGAGTGCGGCCGTGCGGCCGTCGTGGGCCAGGGCGAGCAGCTCCAGGTCGCTGCCGTCGCGTTCGGCGACGACCGCGCGGCCGAGCGGCTCCCCGCCGGGGCCGAGCGCGACGGCGAACAGCGCCGCGAACTCCCGGTCGGCGTTGCTGCGCAGCCACAGCGTCCGCGCGTCGGGCGAGAAGCGGCCGATCCACGGGTCGCCGTCGGCGACGGCGAACGTGCCGGTCGTCGCGGAGTCGGCGAGCCGCCGGATCACCGCCTCGCGTCGCCCGCGCGGTCCGCGCCGCAGCAGCGCGAGCCCGCCGTCGTGGCTGAGGTCGCAGACCCGCAGGGTGGCGGCGTGCGTCTCGGTGGCGACGAGGACGGGGGACGCGATCCCGTCGGGGTCGATCAGATACGCCGACAGACCGCCGCCGGACCGGACGGCCGGGCCGCGCGCCGCGGCGCCGTAGGGGACCGCCCCCAGCAGCGTCGCCCGGCCGTCCCGCCCGGGCGCCCGGCCGGCGAGGGGCCGGAACTCCGCGAGCGGGGCACCGGCCGGTACGCCGCTCGTGCCCGGCGCGCCCGGTGCGCCGAGCAGCGTCGCCCGGGCGTCCGTCGTCGCGTCGTACGGCACCCCGCCCAGCAGCGTCGCCCGGCCGTCGCGGCCGGCCCAGTCGGCCGGCGGGACGGGGTGGGTCTCCCCCGGGGCGCCGGGCTCCGCGCCGTCGGGCGGCCGGGCGCCGGACGGCGGGGCGACGGTGACCGCGACCGCCGAGCCGTCGTGGGCCCAGCAGCCCAGGTAGGCGGAGCTGTCCGGGTCGGCCCCGGCCAGGATGCGGCGGCCGGTGCCGTCGGGCCGTACGCACAGCACCCGCGAGTGCTCCCCGCCGCCCGGCGCGGTGGTGTAGGCGATCCAGCGGCCGTCCGGCGACCAGGACACCTCCTTGACCGGATCCGGGGAGGAGTCGAGGACGTGGACGTCGTCGCCGTCGACCGGCCCGGCCCACAGCTGGGGCACGCCGCCCCGGTCGCAGATGAAGGCGACCCGGGTGCCGTCGGGGCTCGCGGAGGGATACCAGCAGCCGTGCGCGTGCAGCCGGGTCACCGCGTCGCGCGGGCCGCCCGCGCCGGGCAGCGGCACGGGCGCCGGGGCGGCGGCGCGGGCCGGGTCGCCCGCGTCCGCCGCCGTCCGCGCTCCGTGCGCGTCGGTCACTTGATTCCGTGCGTCTGCAGCCATATCTCCAGCAGGGCGATCTGCCACAGGGCGTTGGCCCCGCGCCGGGTCCGGTGCTCGTCGGGCGCCGCGAGCAGCTCGGCGACGTACGACTCCTGGAACAGGCCGCGCTCCTTCGCCTCCGGCGCGTGCAGCGCCTCGCGCACCCGGTTCAGGACGGGGCCCGCCATGTGCTTGATCGCCGGGACCGGGAAGTAGCCCTTGGGCCGGTCCACGACCTCGCGCGGCAGGATCTGACGGCCCGCCGCCTTCAGCACGCCCTTGCCGCCGTCGGCGAGCTTGAGCTCCGGCGGGCAGGCCGCGGCCAGCTCCACCAGCTCGTGGTCCAGGAACGGCACCCGTGCCTCCAGGCCCCACGCCATCGTCATGTTGTCGACGCGCTTGACCGGGTCGTCCACGAGCATGACGTGCGTGTCCAGGCGCAGGGCCGCGTCCAGGGCGGTCTCGGCGCCGGGGTGCGCCATGTGCTCGCGCACGAAGCGTCCGGACACGTCCTCGGCGGGCAGCATGTGGGGCTGCAGGACGCGGGCGAGGTCGCCGTGGGGTCGGTCGAAGTAGACGTCGGCGTACCGTTCGGGCTCCTCCTCCCGGGCGACCTCGGCCAGCCGCGGGTACCAGTGGTAGCCGGCGAGCACCTCGTCGGCGCCCTGGCCGCTCTGCACCACCTTGATGTCCTTGGACACCTGCTCGGACAGCAGGTAGAAGGCGACCACGTCATGGCTGATCATCGGCTCGCTCATCGCGGCGACCGCGCCGTCCAGCGCCGTCGACACCCGGTCGGAGGGCACCATCAGCCGGCGGTGGTCGGTGTCGAACTCCTTGGCGACCAGGTCGGAGTAGTGGAACTCGTCCCCCTCCTCGCCGCCCTCCGACTCGAAGCCGACGCTGAACGTCATCAGGTCGCGCTGGCCCTCCTGCGCGAGGAGCGCCACGATCAGGCTGGAGTCCAGTCCGCCGGAGAGCAGCACGCCGACCGGCACGTCGGCGACCATCCGGCGGCGTACGGCGGTGCGCAGGACGTCGAGCACGGCGTCGCGCCAGTCGTCGGCGTCCATGCCCGCGTACTCGGCGCGCCGGGTGTACGACGGCTGCCAGTACACCCGGTCGCGGTGGGCGCCGTCCGGCTCGATCACCCGCACGGTTGCGGGCGGCAGCTTGCGCACGCCGTTGAGGACCGTGCGGGGCGCGGCGACGGTGGCGTGCCAGCTCAGGTACTGGTGGACGGCGACCGGGTCGAGCGAGGTGTCCACGTCCCCGGCGGCGAGCAGGGCGGGCAGCGACGAGGCGAACCGCAGCCGGCCCGGGGCGTGGGCGAGGTACAGCGGCTTGATGCCGAGCCGGTCGCGGCCCAGGACGAGGCGTCCGGTGCGGTGCTCGACGAGCGCGAAGGCGAACATGCCGCGGAACCGCTCCACGCAGGCGGTGCCCCATTGCCGGTAGGCCTTCAGCACGACCTCGGTGTCCGAGGTCGACGCGAAACGGTGGCCGAGGCCGCGCAGTTCCTCGCGCAGCTGCCGGTAGTTGTAGATGCAGCCGTTGAAGACGCCGGTGACGCCGCCGGCCTCGTCGGTCATGGGCTGCGCCCCCTGCTCCGACAGGTCGATGATCTTCAGCCGGCGATGGCCGAGCGCGACCGCGCCGCGCGTCCACGTCCCGCTGCCGTCGGGGCCGCGGTCGGCGAGCCGGTCGCTCATGCGCCGGACCGCCTCGAGGTCGGGCCGTTCGCCGTCGAAACGTATCTCCCCGCTCAGACCGCACATGCCGCGCCGCCTCCCTTCCGAGTCCGGTGGTCGGTGTCCCGCGGAGGAGGCGCCGCGGCGCGCCGTGCGGCCGCGGCCTGGGCGGTGCTGCTGGACATGAAGGGATCTCTCCTGAATACGAGGGTGTGAAAGGTTCCGGGGGGCGTGCTCGGCGCGGTCAGCGGCCGACGGCCTCCGGCTTTCCCGGGACGCGGGCCGTGCTCCGGCCGTCGGTCGGAAGGCGTCGTCCGCGGGTGAGGGACGCGGCGCCCGGGCGCGGGCGTTCGCCGCGCGTCTGGGCGATCAGCAGGTCCACACAGGCGAGCAGGTCCTCCTCCTGCGCCGTGCGGCGGATGCGCCGGGCGGCGCTGCCGTGGGCGAGGGCGGAGTCGGTCAGCGCCCGGACGGTGTCCCAGTCGCCGTGGGCCTCCAGGGCCGGGCGCAGGCGGGCGAGGAGTCCCCGCACGACGTGCGGGGCGGGCGCCTCGCACCGGGTCTCCGGGTCGATCAGGGCGCCCTCCAGGCCGGACCTGGCGGCCCGCCAGGTGGCGCCGCGCAGCCAGTCGTGGCGGCCGTCGCACTCGGGCGCGTCGCCCGCGTCCAGCCGCTCCCGGGCCTCGGTGACCAGCGCCCGGAACAGCCCGGCGACGAGCACGACCGTCTCCACGCGCGGGCAGGCGTCGCACACGCGCAGCTCCAGCGTCCGCAGATGCGCCGAGGGACGGACGTCGTAGTAGACCATCCCGGCGTCGCTGATGACCCCGGAACGCACCAGGGATTCGACCGCGGCGTCGTAGTCGGCGGCGTCCCGGTAGCAGCCGATGGGGCCGGCGGTGGGCCAGCGCTGCCACAGCAGGGTGCGCCAGCTCGCGTAGCCGGTGTCGGAGCCCTGCCAGAAGGGCGAGCTGGCGGACAGGGCCAGCAGGACGGGCAGCCAGGGCGAGACCGCGCAGGCGACCCGGACCGCGGTGTCGCGGTCGGGCACGTCGACGTGGATCTGGGCGCCGCAGATGAGCTGTTCGTCGGCGACCCGGCGGTACTCCTCGACCATGTGCCGGTACCGCGCGCCCTCGGTGGGGCGCGGCGGGCCGGCCGGGGCCAGCGGCGCGGTGCCCGCGGCGACCACGGCGAGCCCCAGCGAGGAGGCGACCGCGTCGAGCCTGCGTCTGGTGGCGTGGAGGTCGGTGTACAGGTCGTGCAGCGAGGCGTGGACGCCGCTGTTGGTCTCCACGGTGGTCCGGTGGAGTTCACTGGTGAAGGTCCGCCGGGGAAGCCGTCGCAGGACCGGGTCGGCGCGTGGCACGAGCAAACCGCTCTCCACCTCCAGGACGTGGAACTCTTCCTCCACTCCGATGCGAATCGTCACGGTCTCTCCTCGGGCGGTGCGGCATCGGTGACAACGTCCGAGTGCCCAGGACGGCGCACCGTAAGCCCCTGGTGCCCATCTGAGACACTCACATCACAGATGAGCGATTCTCCTGCCACCGTGGGACGCATGCGGCAACCGTTCTCTGGAGTAGGCTCACGAGCCATGTCGCACCCTGATGACCTGCTCGTCGACATCGCTGCGATGGTGGAGTCGGAGCACAGCAGTCGGATGTCCCTCACGGTGGTGGTTCCGGGGGCCGTGATCACCGGACGGCTCGCCCCCGAGACCCTGTGGAAGGAGCGCGTGGCGGAAGTGCTGCGCGACTCCGAGCAACTGCGGGGATTCGCCCGGCCCTTCACGTCGTCCGGCGGCGCGGACGGCCGCCCCACGCATCTGCACTTCCATGTCGCGCGGATCCTCCAGGGCAGCTACGGCATCCCGGACACCGGCGGCATGTTCCGTGTGGCCATCGCGGACGTGAGCGCGTGGACGGTGGGGGACATCAACTACTCGGATCAGTGAGCCCATAGGGCGGGCGACACCGTTTCACGGCCGGTTCGGCCCAAGGCCGGTGTTCTCGCGCGGGGAGGGTAGAGGCTCGGTGTGAAGCGGTCAGGCTCAGGAAGAGGGCGGATCGGATGGACGGAGCTGTGCCGGACGACGATCGGCTGATCGGCGCCCAGCTGGTGCGGGCGTCGGCGGCCTACGAGGGCAGGTCGGGCGACATCGCCCAGGGCCGTGCCCTCGCCCGAGCCTTTCTGACCCGGGTGCAGTCGGCGCACGGCCTGCCGGTGTCGGGGCGGGCCATGGACGTGGTGCAGCTGGTGGTCAGCGAGTTGCTGACGAACGCCTGCAAGTACGCGCCGGGCCCGTGCCTGCTCGACCTGGAGGTGGTCGAGGGGCGCGTCGAGATCACGGTCTGGGACAGCGACCCGGTGCTGCCGGTGGCCCGGGCCGCCGATCCCGGCCGGGTCGGGCAGCACGGTCTGGAGATCGTCATGGCCGTGTGCCAGAGCTTCGAGGTGCACCGCGAGCCGGTCGGCAAGCGCACGACGGCCGCGGTGGAACTCGCCGACGATCCCGGCGGCGACGCCGCGGGCCACCGGCCCTGAACCCCGTCGGCCCGTTGCCGGCACCGCACAGCCGGCCCTGTCGGCGCCGCGGCCGACCGCGGCCACGGCATGCGCGCCGGCGCCGTGCGTCCTCGCATCCTGCCTCTCGGCGGCCCACCGCGGTCGTGCGCCCATGGGACCTCCGTCCGGGCGGGTCCGCAACCGGAGGCGGGCCGTCTCCCCGGTCGGGAGGCCCGCGAAGTCGGTTCCGGAGAGCCGCGGGGCCGGTTCCCGGAAGCGCGGGCCCGGAGTCGCAGGCCCTCGGCGTCCGGAGTCAGAAGTCCTCGGCGTCGCGGGGCGGCAGCTGGGTGCGCAGCCTCTTCCAGTACCGGTACACGTGCCGCTCGGCCTCCCGGAGCACGGCGTCCGCGTCCGACCTCGGGCGGCGCGACCGGCTCGCCGCCCAGCGCAGCATCAGGACCAGTCCGGTGGCCGCGCCCGCGGTCAGGGCGGGCAGGGCGTGACGACCAGTCACGGCGATCAGTACCTCCCGTGCCGCCCGGCCGGCGCTCGGCGCCGCCGCCGGGTCAGCGCTTGGCGCTCTCCTTGATCTCGGCCATGTCGGCCTTGACGCTGTGGATGGTCTTCCGGGGCGCCGGCGGGGCGGCCCGGCCGACCTCCTTCTTGCCGACGAGCGCCAGCACCGCGGCGATCACTCCGAGCACGGCCGTGACGATCAGCGCGGCGGCCCACACCGGCAGCGGCACCGCGAGCGCGGCGATCGCCGTGGCCACCAGGGCCTGCAGCGCCAGGAAGCCGACCAGGCCGGCGCCGCCGAACAGGCCGCCGCCCTTGCCGTAGCGCCTGCCCTTCTCCTTCATCTCCGCCTGCGCCAGCCGCATCTCGCCGCGCACCAGCTCGGTCAGCTGCTGCGAGGCGCGCCGCACCAGCTCGCCGACCGGTTCGTCGCCCGGCGTCGTCCGCCGGATGTCGCCGTCGACGGTGCTGCCGCCGTACCGGTTGGATCCGCTCATCGTGATCACCTCTCCGCCTGTCCGGGGGACCGAGTCCCCAGAACCCGGGGGGAGAACACCTGGCCGCCGGGCCGCGACGCGGCGAGGGCCCGAACGGGACGCAGGGCGGTGGAGGGCCCGGCGTGCGCCGTGCGCCGGGCCGGGCCCTCCCCCGGGCGGCGACCGCGGGTCAGCGCAGTTCCACCAGCAGGTCGCCGCCCTCCACCTGCTGGATGCGGTTGATGGCGAGCCGGGACACCGTCCCGGCCCTCGGGGCGGTGATCGCCGCCTCCATCTTCATCGCCTCGATGGTGGCGACGGTGGCGCCGGCCCCGACCTCGTCGCCCTCGGCGACCGAGAGGGTGACCACTCCCGCGAAGGGGGCCGCGACATGGCCGGGGTTGGCGCGGTCGGCCTTCTCGGTGGCCGGGACGTCCGAGGCGGCGGACCGGTCGCGGACCTGGATCGGACGCAGCTGGCCGTTGAGCGAGGACATCACGGTGCGCATGCCGCGCTCGTCGGCCTCGCCGATCGCCTGCAGCTCGATCAGCAGCCGCACGCCCGGCTCCAGGTCGATGGCGTACTCGGTGCCGGGGCGCAGACCGTAGAAGAAGTCCTTGCTGTCGAGCACGCTGGTGTCGCCGTAGTTCTGGCGGTGGGCCTCGAACTCGCGGGTGGGGGCGGGGAACAGCAGCCGGTTGAGCGTCGCCCGGCGGTCCTTTGCGAGGCCCTCCCGGTCGTCGGCGGTCAGCTCCTGAACGGGCCTGGCCTCGGCGCGCCCCCGCAGCGCCTTGGTGCGGAACGGCTCGGGCCAGCCGCCGGGCGGCGTGCCCAGCTCGCCGCGGAGGAAGCCGATCACGGAGTCGGGGATGTCGAAGCGGTCCGGCTCGGCCTCGAAGTCCCGCGGCGAGACGCCGGCGCCGACCAGGTGCAGCGCCAGGTCGCCGACCACCTTGGAGGAGGGGGTGACCTTCACCAGGCGGCCGAGGATGCGGTCGGCGGCGGCGTACATGGCCTCGATCTCCTCGAAGCGGTCGCCGAGGCCGAGCGCGATGGCCTGGGTGCGCAGGTTGGACAGCTGCCCGCCGGGGATCTCGTGGTGGTAGACACGGCCGGTCGGCGCGGGCAGCCCCGCCTCGAAGGGGGCGTAGACCTTGCGGACGCCTTCCCAGTACGGCTCCAGGTCGCCGACCGCCCGGATGTCCAGGCCGGTGGTCCGCTCGGAGTGGTCCGTCGCGGCGACGATCGCCGACAGGGCGGGCTGCGAGGTGGTGCCCGCCATCGACGCCACCGCCCCGTCCACGGCGTCCACGCCGGCCCGGATCGCGGCGAGGTAGGTGGCGAGCTGTCCGCCGGCCGTGTCGTGGGTGTGCAGGTGGACCGGCAGTTCGAACTCCCGGCGCAGCGCGGTGACCAGCGTGGCGGCGGCCGGGGCGCGCAGCAGGCCCGCCATGTCCTTGACGGCGAGGACATGGGCGCCCGCGTCGACGATCCGCTCGGCGAGGCGCAGGTAGTAGTCCAGGGTGTAGAGCTTCTCCGCCGGGTCGGACAGGTCGGCGGTGTAGCACAGGGCGACCTCGGCGACGGCGGTGCCGGTCTCCCGTACGGCGTCGATGGCGGGGCGCATCCGGTCGACGTCGTTGAGGGCGTCGAAGATGCGGAAGATGTCGATGCCGGTGGCGGCGGCCTCCTGCACGAAGGCGTCGGTGACCTCGGTCGGGTACGGGGTGTAGCCGACGGTGTTGCGGCCGCGCAGCAGCATCTGGAGGCAGATGTTGGGCACGGCCTCGCGCAGGGCGGCCAGCCGCTCCCACGGGTCCTCGGCGAGGAAGCGCAGGGCGACGTCGTAGGTGGCGCCGCCCCAGCACTCCAGCGACAGCAGGCCCGGCAGGATGCGCGCGACGACCGGGGCGACAGCGAGCATGTCCTTGGTGCGGACCCGGGTGGCCAGCAGGGACTGGTGGGCGTCGCGGAAGGTGGTGTCGGTGACGGCGACGGCGTCCGACGCGCGCAGCCGGCGGGCGAAGCCCTCGGGACCGAGTTCGGCGAGCAGCTGCCGGGAGCCGGCCGGGGGCTCGCCGGCGGGCAGCGGGGGCAGCTTGGCCAGCGGGTCGGTCAGCTCGGGCCGTTCGCCGTGCGGCCGGTTCACGGTGACGTCGGCGAGATAGGTGAGCAGTTTGGTGCCGCGGTCGGCGGAGTGGCGCGCGGTGAGCAGGTGCGGGCGCTGCTCGATGAACGACGTGGTGACGCGGCCGGCCCGGAAGTCCGGGTCGTCCAGCACCGCCTGGAGGAAGGGGATGTTGGTGGCCACGCCACGGATGCGGAACTCGGCGACGGCCCGTCGGGCGCGGCCCACGGCGGTGGCGAAGTCCCGGCCGCGGCAGGTGAGTTTGACCAGCATCGAGTCGAAGTGCGCGCTGATCTCGGTGCCGGCGTGGGTGGTGCCGCCGTCCAGGCGGATGCCGGAGCCGCCGGGCGAGCGGTAGGCGCTGATGCGGCCGGTGTCCGGGCGGAAGCCGTTGGCGGGGTCCTCGGTGGTGATGCGGCACTGGAGCGCGGCGCCGCGCAGGGCGACCGTGTCCTGGGCGAGTCCGAGGTCGGCGAGCGTCTCCCCGGCGGCGATGCGCAGCTGGGCCTGGACGAGGTCGACGTCGGTGACCTCCTCGGTGACGGTGTGCTCGACCTGGATGCGCGGGTTCATCTCGATGAAGACGTGGTTGCCCTCGCGGTCGAGGAGGAACTCCACGGTGCCGGCGTTGCGGTAGCCGATCTGCCGGGCGAAGCGGACGGCGTCGGCGCAGATCCGGTCGCGCAGCTCCGGATCGAGGTTGGGGGCGGGTGCGAGCTCGATCACCTTCTGGTGGCGGCGCTGCACCGAGCAGTCCCGCTCGAACAGGTGGATGACGTCGCCCTGGCCGTCGGCGAGGATCTGGACCTCGATGTGGCGGGGCTCCACCACGGCCTTCTCCAGGAAGACGGTGGGATCGCCGAACGCGGAGGCGGCCTCCCGGGACGCCGCCTCGATGGACTCCCGGAGCCGGTCGGGGTCGTCGACGCGGCGCATGCCGCGCCCGCCGCCGCCCGCGACGGCCTTGACGAACACCGGGAAGCCGACGTCCTCGGCGGCGCGCACCAGTTCGTCGACGTCGGTGGAGGGCGCCGAGGAGCCCAGCACCGGCACGCCGGCCGCGCGGGCGGCGGCGACCGCGCGCGCCTTGTTCCCGGTCAGCTCCAGGATGTCCGCGCTCGGCCCGACGAACGTGATGTCCGCCGCCTCGCACGCCCGGGCCAGCTCAGGGTTCTCGGACAGGAAGCCGTAGCCCGGGTAGACGGCGTCCGCTCCGGCGCGGCGGGCCGCGCCGACGATCTCCTCGACGGACAGGTAGGCGCGCACCGGGTGGCCGGGCTCGCCGATCTCGTAGGCCTCGTCCGCCTTCAGCCGGTGCAGCGAGTTGCGGTCCTCGTGCGGGAAGACGGCGACGGTGCGCGCGCCCAGTTCGTATCCTGCGCGGAACGCCCGAATCGCGATCTCACCGCGGTTGGCGACCAGCACCTTGCGGAACATTGTCGATCCCTTCAGCCTGCCGGTGAACGCCCCCCATGGTGTCGGCGTGACCGACGCCACGCCATGTGAACCTGGCCACTGCATGACGGCATGGGCATGTCGATCACGTCCTGCCCGCCGCGGACGTCAGCCGTGCGGCGGGCGTACCGGCCCGGCGAACCGGGCAGACGTCAGCGGTGACCTCGGCCGATTACCTCTGTGCCCTGCTGGGGGCCGGCGCCCTCGGTGCCGCCGTCGTGCCCCGGCTCGTGGCGGGCAGACCAGTGTCCGCCCCCCTGGTCTTCCTCGCCTGCGGGGTGGCCTTCCAACTGCTGCCGACGCCGCTGCCCGAGATCGACCCGGTCGCCGACCGGCTGTGGGTGGAGCACCTCACCGAGGTGTGCGTGATCATCTCGCTGATGGGCGCGGGCCTGGCCCTCAACCGGCCCTTCGGCCGCCGCCACTGGCACGCCACCTGGCGGCTGCTGGGCGTGACGATGCCGCTGACGATCGCGGCCACGGCCGTGCTCGCGTGGCTCCTGCTCGACTGGCCGCCGGCCGCGGCACTCCTGCTGGCGGCCGTGCTCGCGCCCACCGACCCGGTGCTCGCCTCGGAGGTGCGGGTGGGCGCGCCCACCGACGCCGAGCACGACGAGGACGAGGTCCGCTTCGCCCTGACCAGCGAGGCGGGGCTCAACGACGGCCTGGCCTTCCCGGTGGTCATGGCCGCGCTGGCGATGGCCGCGGCCGGGCCCGGCCCGTCCGGCGACTGGATCGGGCACTGGGCGCTGGTGGACGTGGCGTACCGGTGCGTGGCCGGCGTGCTCGGCGGCCTGCTCGTGGGCACGCTGCTGAGCTGGCTGTTCTTCCGCACCAACTGGCAGGCGATGCGGCTGTCGGAGCACCGGGAGGGGTTCGTCGCCCTGGGCGCGACGTTCCTCGCCTACGGGCTGACCGAGCTGGCGCACGGGTACGGCTTCCTGGCCGTGTTCGTCACCGCCTGCCGGATCCGCGCCGCGGAGCGCAGCCATGGGTACCACACCGTCCTGCACGACTTCGTCGAGCAGGTGGAGCGGCTGCTCACGGCGGCCCTGCTGTTCCTGCTCGGCGCGTTCGTCGCCCAGGGGGGACTCGCCCCGCTCGGCTGGCAGGGCGCGCTCACGGGTGTGCTCCTGCTGCTCGTGGTGCGGCCGCTGACCGGCTGGGGCGGCCAGCTGCGCACGGCGGCCGGGCCCCGGGAGCGCGTCGTGGTCGCCTTCTTCGGCATCCGCGGCATCGGCTCCCTCTTCTACCTCGCCTACGCACTCGGCATCGAGGGCTTCGGCGTCCCGGCGCGGGAGCTGTGGGCCGTCGTCACCTTCACGGTCCTCGCCTCCGTCGCCCTGCACGGCGTGACCGCCTCCCCCGTGATCACCCGCCTCGACCGCCTCCGGCTGCTCCAGGCCCGCCGTGCCACCCGCCCGGGCACGGAACCGGGCGAGGACGACGTGGCCCGCGAACGCCTGTGAGCCACGGGCCGGGGAGCCCGCGTCGCGCACGCCGCCCGTCCTCGCCCCGACCCTCCCCCGCCCGCCCCGCAAACCTGTCCAGAGGTTAACCCTTCGTTTTCTTTAATGATTCGGGTTTAAGGCGGTAGGTTGTGCGTCATGACCTCCGCATCCCTGCCCCCGACCGCCGCCGAGGAGCTGCGCGGCGCCGGCCTGCGGGTCACCGCCGCACGCGTCGCGCTGCTGCAGACCGTCCGGGCCGGCGACCACCTCGACGTCGAGGCCATCGCCGCGGGGGTGCGCGAACGCGTGGGCCACATATCGCTGCCGGCCGTGTACGACGCCCTGCACGCGCTCACCGCGGCAGGTCTCGTCCGCCGCATCGAGCCGCCCGGCAGCCCCGCCCGCTTCGAGGGCCGCGTCGGGGACAACCACCACCACCTCGTGTGCCGCTCGTGCGCCGCCGTCGTCGACGTCGACTGCGCGGTCGGCCACGCCCCCTGTCTCACCGCCTCCGACGACCACGGCTTCTCGGTGGACGAGGCCGAGGTCATCTACTGGGGCCTGTGCCCCGACTGTTCCACCGCCCGCAACACAGCACCGTGATCAATGAAGTCCGGAAGGAATTCGATGTCTGAGAACCACGACGCGATCGTCACCGACCCGAAGCCGGAGGAGGCGTCCGGCTGTCCGGTCGCGCACGGCCGCGCCCCGCACCCGACCCAGGGCGGCGGCAACCGTCAGTGGTGGCCCGAGCGGCTGAACCTGAAGATCCTGGCCAAGAACCCCGCCGTCGCCAACCCGCTCGGCGAGGACTTCGACTACGCCGCGGCCTTCAAGGCCCTGGACCTCCCGGCCGTGAAGCGGGACATCGCCGAGGTGCTGACCACCTCGCAGGACTGGTGGCCGGCGGACTTCGGCCACTACGGTCCGTTCATGATCCGCATGGCCTGGCACAGCGCCGGCACCTACCGGATCACCGACGGCCGCGGCGGCGCCGGCGCCGGCCAGCAGCGCTTCGCCCCGCTGAACAGCTGGCCGGACAACGCCAACCTGGACAAGGCCCGCCGTCTGCTGTGGCCGGTCAAGAAGAAGTACGGCAAGAGCATCTCCTGGGCCGACCTCATGGTCCTCGCGGGCAACGTGGCGCTGGAGTCCATGGGCTTCGAGACCTTCGGCTTCGCCGGTGGCCGCGCCGACGTGTGGGAGCCCGACGAGGACGTGTACTGGGGCCCGGAGACCACCTGGCTCAGCGACGAGGGCCGCTACAGCGGTGAGCGCAACCTCGAGGAGCCGCTCGCCGCGGTCCAGATGGGCCTCATCTACGTCAACCCCGAGGGCCCGAACGGCAGCGGCGACCCGCTGGCCGCCGCCCGCGACATCCGCGAGACCTTCGGCCGGATGGCGATGAACGACGAGGAGACCGTCGCCCTCATCGCCGGCGGCCACACCTTCGGCAAGGCCCACGGCAACGGCCCGGCGGACGCCGTCGGTCCCGACCCCGAGGCCGCCCCGCTCGAGGAGCAGGGCCTCGGCTGGAAGAACACCCACGGCGCCGGCAACGGCAAGGACACCGTCACCTCGGGTCTCGAGGGCGCGTGGACCTACGAGCCCACCAAGTGGGACAACGACTACTTCAAGATCCTGTTCGGTTACGAGTGGGAGCAGTTCCGCAGCCCCGCCGGCGCCCTGCAGTGGCGTCCGAAGCACGGTGCGGGCCAGGTCGTCCCCGACGCCCACGAGGCCGGCGTCCGCCACCAGCCGATCATGTTCACGACGGACCTGGCGCTGCGCATGGACCCGATCTACGAGCCCATCTCGCGCCGCTTCCTGGAGGACGAGCAGGCCTTCGCCGACGCGTTCGCCCGCGCCTGGTTCAAGCTGACCCACCGCGACATGGGCCCGGTCGCCCGCTACCTCGGCCCGGAGGTCCCCTCCGAGGTCCTGATCTGGCAGGACCCGCTGCCGGAGCGCACCTACGAGCTGATCGACGCCGCGGACGTCGCCGCCCTGAAGGCCAAGCTCCTGGAGTCGGGCCTGTCCGTGTCCGAGCTGGTCTCCACCGCCTGGGCGTCGGCCTCCTCCTTCCGCGGCAGCGACAAGCGCGGTGGCGCCAACGGCGCCCGCATCCGCCTGCAGCCGCAGGCCGACTGGGAGGTCAACGAGCCCGCGAAGCTCGCCACCGTGCTGCGCACCCTGGAGGGCGTGCACGAGTCCTTCAACGCCTCCCTCACCGGCGGCAAGCAGGTCTCCTTCGCCGACCTGATCGTCCTCGCCGGCGCGGCGGGCATCGAGAAGGCCGCCAAGGACGCGGGCTACGACATCGAGGTCCCGTTCACCCCGGGCCGCGTCGACGCCACCCAGGAGCAGACGGACGTCGAGTCGTTCGCCGCGCTGGAGCCGAAGGCCGACGGCTTCCGCAACTACGTCGGCAAGGCCAACCGCCTGCCGGCCGAGCACCTCCTGCTCGACCGGGCGAACCTGCTGAACCTCAGCGCGCCCGAGATGACCGTCCTGGTCGGCGGCCTGCGCGTGCTGGGCGCCAACTACCAGGGCTCGCAGCACGGCGTCCTCACCGAGACCCCGGGCCGGCTGACCAACGACTTCTTCGTCAACCTGCTCGAGCTGGGCACGACGTGGAAGCCGGTCGAGGGCGAGTCGAACCTCTACGAGGCCTTCGACGCCACCGGTGCGAAGAAGTGGACCGGCACCCGTGCCGACCTCGTCTTCGGCTCGAACTCCGAGCTGCGCGCCGTCGCCGAGGTGTACGCCTGCGACGACGCGAAGGAGAAGTTCGTCCAGGACTTCGTCGCCGCGTGGAACAAGGTCATGAACGCGGACCGGTTCGACCTGGTCTGAGTCCGACCCCTGTGACGGGGGCGTCCGGGGCGACCCGGGCGTCCCCGTCGTGCCGTAGGACCAAGACCGCGATGTCGTCGGCGCGCTGCCCCGTCGTGCGGACCTGCCGCAGCAGATGGTCGATGAGCAGCTCCAGGTCGCGGTCGTCGCCGATGGCCACGTGGTGCGCGAGCCGGGCGAGGGAGTCGTCGACGTCCTCGCCCGGCCGCTCGATCAGGCCGTCGGTGCACAGGACGAGCAGCGTGCCGGGGTCGAGCGGGATCTCGGTCACCGGGAAACCGGCGTCCGGGTCGATGCCGAGCAGCGGTCCGGGCGGTACGTCCAGGGGCCGGGTGTCGCCGTCGGGCAGCCGCAGGACCGGCGGCGGATGGCCGGCGCTGGCGAGCAGGGCGCGCCCGCGGGCGAAGTCGAGCCGGGCGTAGAGACAGCTGACGAACAGGTCGGGGCCGAGGTCGGCGAGGAGCCGGTTGGTCCCGGCGAGGACCTGGTCGGGGCTGGCGCCGAGGGCCGCGTGGGCGTGCACTGCGGTGCGGGCCTGGCCCATCAGCGCGGCGGCGGCGACGTTGTGGCCCTGGACGTCGCCGATGACGGCCGCGGCGGCGGTGTCGCCGAGCCGGATCAGGTCGTAGAAGTCCCCGCCGATGTCCATGCCCCGGGTGGCGGGCAGGTAGCGGGCGGCGACCCGCAGCCCCGCGACCTCGGGCAGGGTGCGCGGGAGCAGCGCCTGCTGGAGGCCGTGGGCCAGTTCGTGCTTGGTGTCGTAGAGGCGGGCGCGGTCCAGGGCGTGGGCGATGAGCCCGGCGAGCGAGGTGAGTACGGCGCGTTCCTCGGCCGGGAACTCGCGCGGACGGTCGTAGGACAGGACGCAGATGCCGACGGGCCGGCCCGAGACGATCAGCGGCAGGAAGGCCCATGCCTGTTTGCCGCTGATCTCCGACGCCTCGGGATAGATGCGCCGCATGTCCTCGGCGTTGGTGAAGAACGCCGGGATGCCGCTGCCGAGGGCGCGTCCGGCCGGGGTGAGGCGGGTGTCCAGGGGCAGGGCGTCGAGGCGCTCGATGGTCGCCCGGTCGTAGCCGCGGTGCCCGGTGATGCGCAGCCGGCCCGCGTCGGCGGAGGAGAGCACCAGGCCCTGCGCTCCGAAGGCGGGCATGACCTGGTCGGCGACCAGGTCGATGACGTCCTGGACGCCGACGACCTCGGTCAGCGCGGCGGCCAGATGGGTGAGCTGGTAGAGCCGGCCGGCCCGGGTGGGTTCGGCGGCGCCGAGGGGGGTGCGGGGCGCGGGCTGCGGCAGCGCCGGCGCTCCGGTGCACACGATGCGGACGCTGATGCCGCTGGCGTCCGGGAAGAGGTGGAAGTCCATCCAGTCGTTGGGCGGGCGGCAGGCGCTGAAGGCGACGGGTTCGCGGCTGAGCACGGCGGCCCGGTAGCGGTCCTCGTAGGTGGGGTCGTCCAGCCAGCGCAGCGACTGCCAGGGCAGGGTTCCCAGCAGCCGTTCGGCGTCCGCGCCCAGCAGCTCGCAGGCGCCGGAGCTGACGTAGGTGAAGCGGCCCTCCAGGTCCAGGGAGCAGCTGCCGCCGGGCAGCCGCTCGATGAAGTCGACGGCCGCCGTGCCGGGGTTGATGGCCGGGCGGCCGGTCCCGACGGCGACGACCCGGGGCCGGTCCCCGGGGGTGGCCGGCCGGCCGGTCTCCTCCAGCAGGCGGGCCAGCCGCCGGCAGCTGGCGGCGATGTTGCCCCGCTCCCGCCCGGTCATGTACGGGGGACGGCCCGCCGGCCACATCAGCAGCAGGGCGCCCCACCGGCGGACGCCGGTGACCGGTGCGGCGACGAGGGCCAGCGGGAACGGCAGGGCCATCGCGGTGCGCGGATAGGAGCGGGCGATCTCCTCCTGGCTGCCCGCCCACACCACCCGGTCCTCGCGGACGGCGTCGGCGACCGGGGCGGGGGCGGCGACCGGGACCTTTGTCCAGGGCGCGGCCAGTTCGGCGGGGGCGCCGCAGAGCACGTCGAGGATCAGGAGCTGCCCGTCCGGCGCGAGCAGGTAGAGCGCGCCGATGGACGCGCCCGTGCGGCGCACGGTCTCCGCCAGCGCCGCGTCCAGTTCCCCGGCGTCGGTGGCGGCCGGGTCCGTCGTGCCGGTCACGAGCACCTCCCGGCGTCCCAAGCGCGGCATCCGCCCTATGGGGACGTTACGCCCCCGTCCGCGGATCGGCACACCCGCGCGGCCCCTCGTTTGCCGGACGGCTGCGGGGGGACCCGGCGGGCCATGAACATCGCAGCTCACCGCCGCGCCGCAGATCACCTGCGCGGCCTCCTCCGGCGCACCCGCAACGACTACTCGGCCGGTCACGAACGCCCGCTGGGCGGCTATCTCGCGGCGATGGGCGGTTTCACGGCCTATACGGCGGCCTGGGCCGCGGCGGTGCGGCTGCGCGGGCGCCCGTTGCCGGAGCGGCCCGTGCCCTGGGACGTCGTCCTGACCTCCGTGGCGACGTTCCGGCTGAGCCGGCTGCTGAGCAAGGCGTCGGTGACCAGTCCGCTGCGCGCGCCCTTCACCACCTACGCCGGTCCGCAGGGCCCCGCCGAGCTGCACGAGGAGGCCCGCGAGGAGGACGGCAGGGGGACCGTCGGGGAGCTGGTGACCTGCCCGTTCTGCCTGAGCGTGTGGGTGGCCTCGACACTGACCGCGGGGCAGCTGCTGTGGCCCCGGGCGACCCGCACCGCCATGGGCGCGCTCACCGCGCTGGCCGGGGCGGACGCGCTGCAATTGGCGTACAGCGTCCTGTCCGACCGCGCGACCGGCGACGACGACGAGGACGGCGGCGAGGAGGACTGACCGACGGCGACCATGCCGTGACCCGTGGAGACTCCGCAGGTCACGGCATGGTCGTCTCCTCGGCGATCATCTCCGTGACGGCGTCGAGTCCGCCCGCCTCCAGCGCCCGGCGCTGCCGGTCGGCGCCGGTGCCCTGCCGGAGCAGGCGGTGCACGAGGGAGGTCACCTCGCGGGTGTCGCCGGCCGCGTCCAGGGCGGGCGCGATGTGGTCCAGCAGCCCGCACACGACGTCGCCGGCGCGTCGGCGCATGCCCCCGGCGTCGACGAGGGTGTCGCTCAGTCCGTGCCGGGCGGCCTGCCACATGGAGATCTGCGCCAGCTCGGGCGGCCAGTCGGGGACCGGACGGCCGGCAGCGGCGTCGTGCACGGCGATGCCGACGAGGGCGCGGACGATGCCCGCGAGCATCGCCGCCTCGTCGGTGCGCAGCTGGACGTCCAGGCAGCGCACCTCCACCGTGGGGTACCGCTCCGAGAGCCGGGCCTGCCAGTACAGCTGCCCGGTGTCGGTGATCACGCCGGTGGCCAGCAGGTGCCGGACACGGGCGTCGTAGTCCGCCTCGCCGGCGAAGCGGGGCGGGACGCCGCCGACCGGCCAGCGCCCGAAGACGATCGTGCGCCAGCTGGCGAACCCGGTGTCGTGTCCCTCCCACAGGGGCGAGTTGGCCGACATGGCCGTCAGGATCGGCAGCCAGGGCCGGATGCGGTTGAGCACGTCGACGCCGGCCGCGCGGCTGTCCACGGCCACGTGCACGTGCATGCCGTTGACCATCTGCTCGGCGACCAGCTGGGGCGCCTGCCGCTGCAGGGCCCGGTAGCGGGCTTGCCGGGTGACGGCCACGGGCACCTGCTGCCGCAGCGGGGGCGTGCCGCAGGCGGCGAGGCGGCAGCCGTGCGCCTCCGCAGCCCCGGCCACCGCGTGCCGCAGCCGCAGCAGATGGCCGCCGACCTCGTCCAGCGTCCGGCAGACGGGGGTGGCCACCTCGATCTGGCCCTGGAGCAGTTCGGACTGGATCTCACGGCGCGCGACGAACGGCTCCAGACCGGCCGCCGCCCGCACCTTCTCCGCCTGTTCGGCCAACTGACCGGTGACCCGATCGATCAGCAGGTACTCCTCTTCGACACCGACCGTCGCCACCGAAACGCCTTTCGTCCGGGCCCCGTTCCGCGGGCCGTCCGGGGCCCGGTCCAAGTGCCGCGATCCCGGCCCGGTCAAACGTCGGGGCCGCTGCGGTCGCTCTCGTGGCCCGGCGCGTCGATCACGTCGCGGCGGCCGGTGTGCTGCTGCTGTTCGAGCCGGGCGATGTCCGGGTGGTGCAGGTCGAAGGCGGGCGATTCGGAGCGGATGCGGGGCAGCGCGTGGAAGTTGTGCCGGGGCGGCGGGCAGGAGGTGGCCCACTCCAGGGAGCGGCCGTAGCCCCAGGGGTCGTCGACCTCCACCCGCTCGCCCTTCTTCGCGGTCTTCCAGACGTTGTAGAGGAACGGCAGGGTGGACAGGCCCAGCAGGAACGCGCCGATGGAGGAGACGGTGTTCAGGGCGGTGAAGCCGTCGGCGGCGAGGTAGTCGGCGTAACGGCGGGGCATGCCCTCGGCGCCGAGCCAGTGCTGCACCAGGAAGGTGGTGTGGAAGCCGACGAACAGCGTCCAGAAGTGGACCTTCTCCAGGCGCGTGTCGAGCATGGTCCCGGTCATCTTCGGCCACCAGAAGCTGAACCCGCCGAACATGGCGAACACGATCGTGCCGAACAGCACGTAGTGGAAGTGGGCGACGACGAAGTAGCTGTCGGTGACGTGGAAGTCCAGCGGCGGCGAGGCGAGCAGGACACCGGTCAGCCCGCCGAACAGGAACGTCACCAGGAAGCCGGCCGCCCACAGCATGGGCGGCTCGAACGACAGCGACCCCTTCCACATCGTGCCGATCCAGTTGAAGAACTTCACCCCGGTGGGGACGGCGATCAGGAAGCTCATGAAGGAGAAGAACGGCAGCAGCACCGCTCCGGTGGCGAACATGTGGTGCGCCCACACGGTCACGGACAGGCCGGTGATGGAGATGGTCGCGGCGATCAGCCCGGAGTAGCCGAAGATCGGCTTGCGGGAGAACACCGGGATGATCTCCGTGATCACCCCGAAGAACGGCAGCGCGAGGATGTACACCTCGGGGTGGCCGAAGAACCAGAACAGGTGCTGCCAGAGGATCGCGCCGCCGTTCTCCGGGTCGAAGACGTGCGCGCCGAACTTGCGGTCCGCCTCCAGCGCGAGCAGCGCCGCGGCGAGGACGGGGAAGGCCAGCAGCACGAGCACGGAGGTCAGCAGCACGTTCCAGGTGAAGATCGGCATCCGGAACATGGTCATGCCCGGGGCGCGCATGCAGATGATCGTGGTCATGAAGTTGACCGCACCGAGGATCGTGCCGAACCCGGAGAGGGCCAGCCCCATGACCCACAGGTCCCCGCCGAGCTGGGTGGTGCGCTCACCGCCGCTGAGCGGGGTGTACGCGGTCCAGCCGAAGTCGGCGGCGCCCTCGGGCGTGAGGAAGCTGCCGAGGACCATCAGCCCGCCGAACAGGAACAGCCAGTACGACAACATGTTCAGCCGCGGGAAGGCGACGTCCGGGGAGCCGATCTGCAGCGGCATGATCGCGTTGGCGAACCCGGCGAAGGTCGGGGTCGCGAACAGCAGCAGCATGATCGTGCCGTGCATCGTGAACGCCTGATTGTACTGCTCGTTGGAAACGATCTGGATCCCCGGCCGGGCCAGCTCCGCCCGCAGGACCAGGGCCAGCGCCCCACCGATAAGGAAGAAGGCGAACGACGTGATCAGGTAGAGATGCCCGATCTTCTTGTGGTCGGTCGTCGTCAGCCAGGTGACGACGACCTGCCCACGACCACGGCGCTCCGCCGCCGGGACAGGAGAAACCGGTTCAGTGTGTGTCGCCATCGAGTCCCTCGGTCAGCTGGGTGGGGGGTCGCGGTCTGGCTGTCGCGCAGTGCGTAACCAGCTCAGCGGACGTTAGTCCTGCGGGGCGGGCGGCGACGCCCTGCGGGCGCCGATTTCGAGCCGAATGGCCGAGGGAACGCCTCATCCGGGCGTACCCGTTCACTCGCGCGGGGCCTCCCGGCGGCCGACGCGGGACCCCCGGTAGGCGGCGCGGCGCACCCCGGCCAGGGCCTCGCCGGGGGTGAGGCCGGGAAGATCATGGGCATAGACGTCGAAGCCGGGGGTCTGCTCCGTCGGCACCGACAGGGGTGTGCGCACCGTCAGCACGCCGAACACGCGCCACGACCGCCGTCCGGTCCCGGCGCACAGGTCGAGGACGATCGGCCCGGCGGCCAGGGCCGCCCGCAGTCCCGCCGGGTCGCCCGGCACGGGGCGGCGCGCGGAGGGGCGCGGCAGGGCGGCCAGCAGACGGTCGCGGTCGCCGACGCGGTAGGCCAGCAGGCTGGAGTACGGGCCGCCGAGCACGTCGATGCGCGGCAGCGGCAGGCGCCGCGTGAACCGGCCCCTGCCGCTGCCGGTGAGGAGCAGGTCGAGGGTGCGGCCCTCCTCGTCGGCCCGCTCGACGCGCACGGCGAGGCCCAGCCCGTCGGGCAGGCCGCGCGGCAGTCCGGCGGCCCGTGAGAGCCGTACCGTGGCGGCGTGCCGGCCGGGCGTGTCCAGGAAGGGCACGCCCCAGGGCCCGCGCCCGTCGTCCACGATCTCCAGCTCGCCCGCGCAGGTCAGTCCGTGCGGGTGCAGCGCGGGAGCATGGCGCGCGCCGGCCAAGAGCCGGAATCCGGAGCGGACCTCATCCGTCACGACCGGGACCCGTCGCCCTCCTGCGCGTCGGTGGCGTCGCCGTCGTCGTCACGGTCGCCCTCCGCCTGCGACGGTGTGGTCCGCGGCGCGGCGTTCCCGCCGGAGGTCTCCGCCTCGTCCCGCTCGGGCTCGCCCTCCGCCTGGGAGGGGGTCTGCTCGGTCATGGTGGTCCTTTCTGTGCGAGGAGTGCCGTGCGGTGGTGCGGACGTCACGGGGTGGAACGCAGCCACGCGGCGATCCACCCCGTCTGCATCGCGGCGTCGAGGAGATAGGTCGGCCTGATCCGTCCCTTGGGCACGTAGACGAGGTCGACGGCGAGCAGGGTCAGCGCGGTGCCGAGGCCGACGAGGCGGGCCTGGCGCCGGCCCTCCGGGTCGGCGCTCGTCGCCAGTTGGGCGGCGCCCGCGGCCACCAGCAGTCCGCCCGTCGTCTGCTGCAGCCACACATCGGTCTTCGGGCCGAAGACCCGTTCGAAGCTGCGCAGGTGCAGCAGCGGCCACAGTCCGCCCACGAGGTTGAACACTCCCTGCCCGAGCGCGACGGCGTCCGCCGGCTCCCCGCTTCGCCGCGTCGGTCTGCTCCTGCCCATGGCCGTCCTTTCGTGTGAGTGATCGCCGCGCGCCCGCCGGGCCGCTCAGGCGCCGAGCTTGGCGGCGGCGTCCCGCAGCGACGCCGCCGCCCGGGTGAGTTCCTCGGGGCCGGGCGACGCCGTGCCCAGCCGGTCCACCAGGTCCGCGCGCGACAGCAGCACCACTGCCCCGCGCGACTGCCCGCTCTCCAGGGCGGCGCGGTTCGCCACCTGTGCCCTGCCTTCGAGCAGGACCAGGGCGGCGCCGTCGTCCGTCGCGTCCAGGAGTGCGCGAAGCAGGTCCTCGTCGATCACCACGGGTTCCCTTCCCTCGGGGGTGCGCCGGTCGCGGGTCCGGTCAGCCGTCCTTGCCCATGGCCTTGCGGACCGCGTCCTTGGTGCGGTCCATCAGGGCGGCGACCGGTCCGAGCGCCATGTTGGCCGCCGCGGACTCGACGCCCGGGTGCGGCCGGGTGGGGGCCATGGCCTGGGCGGCCTTGACGGCCTTGGCCATGGCGGCGAGGTTCGTCACGTCGGTGCTGCGCCGGATGAACGCGAACTCGTAGCGTTCCTCCTTGCGGGCGTGCTCCTGCACCTCGGTGCGCAGCCGCATCAGCCGCGGCATGAACTCCGGGTCGTCGGTGTCGAGGTCGTCGAGCGCGCTGAGCGTCTCCTTCGCCGCCCGCTCCTCGGCGAGCCGCTCCTCGACGACCTGTTCGCCGCCCGGGAAGGCGCGCCGGGCGAAGGGGTGGACGACCTCCTCCTCGGCGGTCTCGTGGACGGCGAGGAGCCGTACCAGCCGGCGGAACGCGTCGCGCCGCTCGTCGCCGCTGCTCGCCTCGACCTCGTCGAACAGGTTGCGGATGTCGCCGTGCTGTCGCATCAGCAGCCCGACGACGTCCAGGTCCTGGCTCCGGTCGTCGCCGGCCTGGGGGGTGTGCAGCTCGGTCATGTCGGCCCTCCCCTACTTCTCGCGCATCGCGGGGTCGGGGTGCTCGCCCTCGGACTGGACGCGGTACTCGCGTCCGAACATCTGGTCGTGCTCGGCCATGACCCGCTCGCTCGGCGGCGCCTCGCCGCCGTGGATCGCCTCCTGCATCTTCTCGAACCGCTCGTGCGCCTCGCGGACGTAGCCGGCGCCGAGGGTGGTCAGATCCATCTGGGTGTCGAGCAGCTCGCGCACGTACGCCTTGTTCGGCTCGAAGGTGAGCACGTTGGGCAGCTCGGGCGCGAGGACCGACTCCGGGTCGCGTCCGTCGTGGCGGCGCATCAGGTCGCAGGCGGTGTGCAGGTGCTCCAGCTCCATGTTGAGATGCAGCTCCCAGATCGCCTTGACCCTGGGGTCGCTCTCCTGCTCCATGAAGGAGTAGTAGAGGTAGCACTCGTTGTACTCGTGGTTGACGAGCTGCTCCCACCAGGTCTCGCCCGGGTCGACGAGGGACTCGTAGTGGGTGACGTGCTCCTCCTCGATCAGCCCGATCTCCTGGTACAGCTGGCGGGCGATGGGCTCCATGTAGGTGGGGCCGGTGTTCATGTAGAAGTTCATGGTCTGCTGCTCGGCGGACATGACCGTCAGGGCGTGCAGCTTCGACAGCGGGTTCGTCTCGTCCTTCGCGTACGGGTCGCGGACGTTGTCGTACGGGTCGCGGTGGTGGTACTTGGTGGGGCGGCCCGGCATGATCTCGGTGAGGTTGTCGACGATCGACTCCGCCTTGCGGTGCTCGATCATCTCGTACAGGTTGGCGTACCGGTACAGGTGGTCGAAGTCCTCCAGCACTCCGAACTGGTACGCCTGCTTCAGGTACGGGTCCGGTTCCATGCGCGCGATCCACGCGGTGAGGTCCACGGCGACCTGCTCGTAGGCGATCGTCGTCTCCAGCACCGACGACACGCCGGGCAGCAGCCAGTTCACGACCTTCTGCTGCTGCGCCTCGATGTAGCGGACCCGGGCCAGCTGCCGCTTGACCTCCGGGTCGACCGTGTTGCGGGCCAGCTGGTGGCTGAACATGATCGCCTCGACCTCGATGCCGTTCATGGTGATGACGCGGCAGCGGGTGTACGGGTCGCAGCGGTCGGGGTCGATGGGGCTGACGTCGAGCTCCCGCCAGCTGCGCAGCTGGCGGTCCAGCGGGATGCCCCGCTGCTCCAGGGGGTTGAATGTCACGGGCGCTCTCCTCCAACAAGGGCCGGGCGGGCGAAGTACCCCCGTCGCCGTCCTTCATGTCCGCGGGCTCGGGGCACTGCCGCCCATGCTTCGCCCCTCCCGCGAGTGCCACCACCGCAGCGCACCCGAACGGCGGACGCCCGCCGCCCGCGCCGCCCGGACACGGGGCCGCCCCGCTCACGTCGGTGAGCGGGGCGGCACACGTGTGTCGGCCGGGTGAATCGGAGGAGGACGGTCAGGGCAGGGTCCACTTCTGGTTGGCTCCGGTGTGGCAGGTCCACAGGTGCACGGGCGTGCCGTCGTTCCACGTACCGCCCGAGGCGTCCAGACACTTGCCCGACTGCGGATTGCGGACCGTCCCGTCCGACTGCGCCGCCCACTTCTGCGCACCCGTCCCGTTGCACGTCCACAACTGGACCTTCGTCCCGTCCGCAGAACCCCCACCGGACACGTCCAGGCACTTCCCCAGCGCCTGCACCGACCCGTCGCCCGCAACGGTCCACCGCTGCGCCGCGGACCCGTTGCACGACCACAACTGCACCTGCGTACCGTCCGCCGAAGCACCGTTCGCCACGTCCAGGCACTTGCCGTTGACGCCCTTCACCTCACCCGTGCGCGGGCCGGGCTGCTGGGTGCCGCCCTGCTTGACGCGGATGTTGCGGAAGGCCACCTCGTCGCCCTCGCCGTGGTTCTGGAGGCCGATGTGGCCCTGGCGCAGGCTGCGCGCGGGGTCGGTGTTGGTGAAGTCGTTGATCTTGCGCCCGTTGAGGAAGACCTCCAGCCGTTCGCCGGTGACCCGGATTTCGTACGTGTTCCACTCGCCGGGCGGGTTGAGCGCCGCGTCGCGCACGGCGAGGTCGGCGGACTTGAAGCCGTAGACGGCGCCGGTGGTGCGGTCGGCGGCGTCGGTGGCGTCGATCTGGATCTCGTAGCCGTTGTTCACCGCGGACCAGGGGTCGTCGGAGGCCGGGAAGCCCACGAACACGCCGGAGTTGCCGTCGCCGGCGGCCTTCCAGTCGAGCTTGAGGGAGTAGTCGCCGGTCAGCTCCTTGGCGGAGTGCCAGTACAGGCCGAGTCCGCCGTGGGAGGTGAGGGTGCCGTCGGCGAGGGTGAACCCGCCGGGGCCGGCCTGCTTCCAGCCGGTGGTGCCCGAGCCGTCGAACAG